>NZ_DLNW01000053.1:0-194199 GCF_002478435.1 Pseudomonas sp. UBA7500
GCCCCTCGGGCGGCCAGCCGCGGGGCGAGGGTTTCGAGCTGCGTACCGACCGGCATGGGGCGATCCGTGCGGCGGCGGGTTTGCTGCTGACCACCGAGCCCCGGCATCACGAAGCCAAGCACCACAAGGACCTGCCCGAAACCGCCGAACGCCTGGCCACCGCCAGCGAGCAGCAGGACGGCTTTGGCCAGCAGGCGCGTGAGGTGCAGGCGCAGGAGGCGGGCGATCAGGACGAGGTGGCCAAGGCCCTGCATGCGCAGCACCAGGGCATCGTCGGCAGCGGCCCGACCAACCAGAGCGCCAACGAATTTCCCGAGTTCAGCGAACCGCACCTGGTGCTGGCCAGCCCGGCGGGCATCGCCCTGACCACGCCGCGCTCGACGCATGTCGCGACCGGTGAACACCTGGCGTTGAGCAGCACCGGGCACACGAGCCTGTCGATCGGCAAGCGGCTGTTGGCCAGTGCCAGCCAGGGCATGCGGTTGTTCGTGCAGAACATGGGCTGGCGGTTGGTGGCGGCGTCGGGCGACATCGATATCAAAGCGCTGAAAGACAACATCAACCTGCTGGCCAAGCTCGACATCACCGCCAATGCCGACCGCATCACCCTCACCGCCAAGACCGAACTGGTACTCCAAGGCGGCGGCAGCGCCACCACTTTCAACGCCGGCGGCATCACTCACGTAACTACCGGGCCATACACCGCGCACGCGGCGAACTTCGCCCATGTGGGGCCCAAGAGCCTGGCCGGGACCTTCCCGGAGCCGCCCAAGCCGGGCAAGGGCAGCCTGGAGCTGTTCAACCTGTACGCCAATGCCAAGGGCATCCAGGCCGGCGATTACGAAGTGACCGATGCGCTGGGCACGGTGCTCAAGGGCAGCCTCGATGGCCAGGGGTTCAATGCCGTATCCGGTGTGGCACCGGGGCCGGCGTCGGTCAGTTTCGGACGCGACCCGACCCCGCCGTGGACACCGAGCAGCTACATCGGTTTGGTCAACTGGCCGTTGCAGCTACCTGACCCCAGCCACTCGCCCACGGTAGTGGCAACGCTGGTCGACAAGCTGGTGCTGCCCAACGATGGCAAGGGCAGCCTTTTTGGCAGTGCCAGGCAACTGGTCAGTGCCGCCAGCTCTGCCCTGCCTGCTGCCTCGGTCGCCCTGGGCGAGGCCGACCAGGCGGGCGCTGCACTCAAGGGCGCCAGGGCCAGCCTGCCCACGCTGCCGGCCCTCTCACTGACCGACCTCAAGGCTCCAGGCCTGAATACCGTTACCGATCTGCTGCCAGGTGAACTGATCTCATGAGCGACAACACCCCCGCCAAACAACGGCCACCACAGGCCGCAGTCGTTCCCCTGGATCAGATCGGCATCGAGGACGTGAGTAGCGGCGCCGCCGTGTTCGACGCCTGGCTGCGGGATATCAGCGGTGGCTACGTCAACCTCGAGCGCCTCAAGGAGGTGGCTGAGGTGCTGCCGGTCATCGGCAACATCATCGCCCTGGTCGATGCGGTCGGCGACGTTGTCAACCTGGCCTCCAGCGACAAGCCCGACCCGCTCGACTGGGTCAGCCTGGGCATCAACCTGATCGGCGTGATTCCCACGCCACCGACCATGGCGGCTGCGCGCAAGAGCCTGCGGCCGATGCTGGTGCTGGCCCGTCAGGAAGGCAAGCAGATGCTCGGCGACTCGTTGATCGAGATCATTGTCGGCCATCTCAATGCCACCTTGCTTGGCGAAATCGATGCCTTTCTCGCTGACGCAGAAGGGCAGTTGGAGGCGATCCTCAAGGAGTGCGCCGACGTCGGTGAGAAGCTGGTCAACAACACCGCCAACGCGATCGATGCCGTGATTACCGGCAAGCTCGACAG
Organism: Pseudomonas sp. UBA7500; assembly: GCF_002478435.1. Lineage (NCBI taxonomy): Bacteria > Pseudomonadati > Pseudomonadota > Gammaproteobacteria > Pseudomonadales > Pseudomonadaceae > Pseudomonas > Pseudomonas sp. UBA7500. The sequence continues at coordinate 1,867 of NZ_DLNW01000053.1, forward strand.
CGCCGCGAATCTGGAGGCTGCCGGGCGCAGCGCCACTGCAGCAAAGAACGCGTTGCGTTCCGACCCCTCGGTGGTCTTCGAAAACGCCTTCGCCGCCCTCAGCGATGCCTACGCCGCGATGGGCAAGGGCGCCGCCAACATGATCATGCGCAATGCCGTGCCCGAGGGGGTACAGCATGAAGTGCTGGCCCGTACCCGGGCCCTGCGTAGCCTGGCGCCACAGATGCGTACGCAACTGATGAGCATGACCAGTGCAGCCAACCCGCAATCCATCGAGAGCATGCGCCTTATCCTGCACAACAGCAGTGTGCTCTGGCACAAGCGCAATCCCAAGGCACTCGGCAGCACGGTCAAGGGCGACAAGACCACCCAGGCCAGGCATCAGGATGCCAAGGGCGAGACCGAGGCCATTACCCGGCAGGCGTCGGCCAAACAAGCGGCCAACGACAGCAAGAACGGCACCTGTGCCAGCAGTTGCAATCGTATCAACTTCGCCCTTGGCAGCGAGTCGCTGGACCACACCGACTTCAGCCTGCCAGGCCCGTTTCCCGTCATCTGGACCCGTACTTACAATTCGCGTCTCGAGCGCCTCGACAACGCCAGCCTCGGTGCCCGTTGGCTCACCGAGTTCACCACTTGCATCGACGTGGTCGGCCAGGGCTTGGTGCTGCTTGACTTCGATGGGCGCAGTCACGATTTTCCAATGCCCGAAAAGGGCAAGCCCCACTACGACGCTGTCGAGTACCTCACCCTGGTGCGCACCGGCGAACAGCAACTGGTACTGCTGCGTGGCCTGGATCGCCGGGAGACCTATGCGCGCCATGGCGATCGCTTCTATCTGACGCACATTCAGTTACGCAGCGGCGCGGGCGCCATGCTGCACTACGAGCATCGCCACAACGGCCAGCCGGTGCTGTCCGACATCAACACCTACCAGGACGACGACCCCAGCAAGGTACACCTGCAACTGGGAACGCGGCTCGACGCGCACGGGCATATCCAGGGTCTCTGGCACGTGGTCGACGGCAAGCCGCTGCGCCAACTGTGCGCCTATCACTATGACGGCGCGGGTGACCTGGTGGCGGCTCAGGATGAAAACGGTGCCGCCTGGCACTATGAGTACCAGCATCATCTGATCACCCGTTACACCGACCGCACCGGGCGCGGTTTCAACCTGGAGTGGGACGGCAACGGCCCGCACGCCAGGGCCATCCACGAGTGGGCAGATGACGGCAGCTTCGAAGTGCGCCTGGAGTGGGATGAGCGTATCCGCCTCACCTATGTGACCGACGCCCATGGCCAGGAAACCTGGCACTACTACGACATCCAGGGCTACACCTACCGCATCCGTCATCCGGACGGCAATTCGGAGTGGCTGTTCCGGGATGAGCGCAAGAACGTCATCCGCCACGTGCACCCCGACGGTAGCCAGGACCGCTACAGCTTTGATGAGCGTAGCAACCTGCTGCAGCACATCCGTCCCGACCACAGCGTGGTGCATTACGCCTACGACGACCATGACCAGCTGATTAAGATCCGCGATGCCGAGGGTGGCCTTTGGCTGCGCGACTACGACGAGCGCGGCAACCTGGTAGAGACGGTCGACCCGCTGGGCAACAAGACCGAATTTGCCTACACCCCAAGCGGCCTGGTAAGTGCGATCAAGGACGCCAACGGCAACCAGAAGGCGCTGGCCTACAACGAGGCCGGGCAGTTGCTCGAATACACCGACTGCTCAGGCAAAGCCAGCCAGTGGGCCTACAACGACTTCGGCCAGTTGGTGCAGTTCGCCGACGCAGCGGGCAACTCGACCGCCTATGAGTACAAGGCCGGGCAACTGTCCAGGGTCACCCACCCCGACAACACCGAAGAGCGCTTCGAACGTGATGCCGAAGGCCGTCTGCTGGCGTACCTCGACGCGCTCGACCGCTGCACCACCTGGACCTATTCCGGCGCCGGGCTTCTGGCCGAGCGCGTCGACGCCAACGAGCACACCCTGCGCTACCGCTGGGACAAGCTGGGCCGGCTGATTGGCCTGGAAAACGAAAACACCAGCCAGGCGAGCTTCGTGTACGACCCGGTCGGTCGCCTGTTTCAGGAGACCGGCTTCGATGGCCTGACCACCCGTTATCAATACGACCCGTACAGCGGTCGCCTGGCCTCGACCCAGGTCGGCCAGCGCCGCATCGACCTGCGTTTCGACCCCATGGGTCGGCTGGCCGAGCGTACCGCCAGCCTGGGTGATCAGTCCCAGACCGAGCGCTTTGCCTATGACGGCAACGGCAGGCTGATCCAGGCGATCAACGCGGCAAGCCAGCTGCAGTGGTTCCATGACGAGGCGGGCAATCTGACCCGCGAGCATCAGCATTACCTGGGGTTGCAGCAGCCGGTGGTGGCGGTGTGGACGCACGAGTACGACGTGCTGAACCAGCGCATCGCGACCGTACGACCCGATGGCCACACGGTCAGCTGGCTGACCTACGGCAGCGGCCACCTGCTTGGCATGAAGCTCGACCAGCACGACATGCTCAGCTACGAGCGCGATGACCTGCACCGTGAAGTGGCGCGCCATCAGGGCAACAAGCTGATGCAGACCCAGGCCTGGGACCCGGCCGGACGGCTGCAGGAGCAACTGCTAGGCAGCCACGACGGCAAGTCCACGTTGCTCAAGCGTCAGTACCAGTACGATGGCGCCGGGCAACTCACCGACATTCACGACAGCCGACGTGGTCAGTTGGCCTACCAGTACGACCCTGTCGGTCGCCTGTTGCAGGCCACCAGTCGCCTGGGGGTGGAGACATTCGCCTTCGACCCGGCGGGTAACCTGCTGGACGAGAAGACGCAGCAGCTCAACCGCCCTCTGGACCAGGCCCCCAAACGCAACAGGTTGATGGACAACCTGCTGCGCGAATACGCCGGCACCCATTACACCTACGACGTGCGCGGCAACCTCGCCGAACGGCTGCACAACGGCGTGCGTGCGCAGTTCAACTGGGACCTGTTCGATCGGCTGGAGAGCTACAGCGACGACAAGCTCAAGGTCGAGTACAGCTATGACGCCCTCGGCCGGCGACTGCACAAACACTCGGTTGCGCATTACTCGAACAAGCCGCAGGCCGGCACGGGCTGGAATCAACTTGAACGGGCCAAGCGCCAGCGTGAGCTGGACTGTGGCTTCACGCTGTTTGGGTGGGACGGCGACACACTGGCGTGGGAAAGCTCCCCGCCGCGTGATGAAGGCGATACGGGCCGTACGGTGCATTACCTGTATGAGCCGGGCAGCTTTGTGCCGGTGGCCCAGGCCCTGCGCAGGGGGCCGGTGCGGCTGCACAAGCAGCCGGACTGGAGCCAGCGCAGTTACGACTTCGACCAGGACCCGCTGTGGCAAACGCACATGCCGCCGCAGGCGTTTGATGCGCTTGCGTGGTACCAGTGCGATCACCTGGGCACGCCGATGGAACTGACTGACCACCATGGGGCGGTGGCGTGGGCGGGGCAGTACAAGGCGTGGGGGGAGGTGCGTGAGGAGCGGTCGGGCTGGGCAAGGCAGATTGGGCTGAGCAATCCGCTACGGTTTCAGGGTCAGTATCACGACCGGGAGACTGGGCTGCATTACAACCGGTATCGGTACTATGATCCGGGGGTTGGGCGATTTGTTGGGCAGGATCCGATTAGCTATACAGGGGGATTGAACCTGTATGCGTATGCGCCGAATCCGGTGGGATGGGTTGATGTATTAGGCCTTACCAAAAAACAAAAAACCTGTGAGGCATGCCCAAGAAACAAATGTGCACCAAGAGATCTAATTGACGAAACTATAAGTAAAAAAGGAAATATAACCAGCAAGCATCAGCCCTCTGCAGATGTGCTTCTAGATGCGGGCTTAGAGTTCTTGGGTGATGGGTATACAGAAATAGGGAAAAGTGGTAGTGGCGTGTTTCGCAGTGAAGATGGAAAAAGGCAATTCCGTATAGATAACAACTCCATTCAAGGGAATCATGCCCCTGGTGTCCCGCACGGGCATTTGGAAACATATGAAATTGGCTCTACAAAGCCAACTACAAATAATCACATTATATTTTGCGAGTGATGATGAAGATGCCACCTCTAGGCGTAGTCGGTAAAGTTATCAGCGGTCACGATGCTGGATTGTATGTCAAGGTGATTTTTGATTCGGATGATACGGGCGGTTATTATGTATTAACCTCAAATGAATATGATTTTAGTGTGGGGTTTGATGACTGGGTTGAGTCGAAAGAAATTTTGATAAAGTACTTTGCAGAGTCGGATTGGGTTATTGATTGGTTGGGCTGAGGCGGTTTTGAGGGGCGACTAGACTCGGTTAAAAGTGCATGTGTGCATCTTCTGAAGTTTTGAATGCGCTGCAATACATTATTTTTTGAGGGTTCGAAAAATTTGTTGTCCGGCCGGAGCTTGGACACTCGGGAATAATCTGTACAGCGCCGGTGGCTTAGCACCTGTACAAGCAACGTGACTGGAGCCAGCGCAGCTACGATTCGACCAAGACCCGTTGTGGCAAACGCACATGCAGCCACAGGCGTTTGATGCGATTGCGTGGTACCAGTGCGATCACCTGGGCACGCCAATGGACCTGACCGACCACAACGGTGAGGTGGCGTGGCGGGGCAGTACAGGCGTGGGGGGAGGTGCGTGAAGAGCGATCGAGCTGGGCAAGGCAGGTAGGGCTGAGTAACCCGCTACGGTTTCAAGGGCAGTATCACGACCGTGAGACTGGGCTGCATTACAACCGGTATCGGTACTATGATCCTGGGATTGGACGGTTTGTTGGGCAGGACCCAATTAACTATGCGGGCGGCTTGAGTTTATATGTGTATGTGCCCAGCCCTGTAAAGTTGGACTGATCCGTTCGGGCTGGCAAAGCATAATACCAATAGTCAGCATTGCATTGGTCTTAGAAATAAAATAGCGAATAAAAATTGCTATTGAAAAGCGGTGGAAAGAATTAGAGCTGGATGGGAAGAGGCTGCCGGAGTACATAGGGTCGGGGAGACCTTACATGAGGCTCGACGCGGCCATAGACTCTAAAAAACATGAGTTATATTGGCTTGAGAAAGTAAGAGAAAGTACATGGCGGTGAGTGTGGAGGGAGGATAGCGAATCCTCTAAATGTTCAGTTCCGAGGTTAAGTAGCATGTGAGTTGTTGTTTTTATTGAGCTATCATGGCGGAGGTAGCATGAAAAATATAAGGCAATCAATATGTGAGGCTGTGGGCAAAGGATCCCGAAAAACGATTTTAAATCTTGCTGCTGAATTTGAAGTGGCAGAGTTAATGTCGAGTGATATTTCAGATGAAGCTTTTGAGTTTATCCTAGACTTGTTGTCCAGCGAAGAGCTATTCAATCGGCCTGGAATGAGTGCGTTCCTAGTGAACATATCTTTCGATATGAATAAATTTTCATTGACTCAAAAGGCGCAAATGCTTAGTGCTGTGCAATTGAACTACTCACGATACTCTGATTTGGAGTTTTGCTGGGTGCTGTGTGACATCGTAGCTCGGAATTATGAACGCTCTGTTGCACTAAAAGCATTTGGAGATTTGGTTAATGATGTAACTTCTGAAGGCAGAAAAGGTATCGCGTTGGGTCTTGATGCGATAGCAAAACAATCCAGGCGAGACTCTAATACAATGAATGAAATTGAAAAAATATCAAGATGTCTAAGTCAAAGGTAGGTTTAGAGCTGACTCTATTGAGTGATTATGTAGCGGTAAACCTCTTTAGGCGCCACGCTATAGGTGCAGTGCCGCAGCAGTTCAGCAAACTATGGTTGTTATAGCTACTTGCAGGCAACGATCGAACTGGGCGAAATATATTTATCTGATTAATCCGATACGGATTCAGAGGCAGCATCACGATCGTGAGGCGAAGCGGCACCAAAACCGGTACGGGTACTATGATCCGGGGGCGGTTTATTGGGCAGCATCCGATCGGGTTTTCAGGTGGATTGAACGTGTTCGAATACGCATCCAGACCAAGAAATTGGCTCGCCGGTAACCCTTGACGAACTGCCTCCACGCAGGTCCCTAGCTCCGCATCGACTCTGCGTTCGACAGCATGGGTCATTTGGCCGAGCTTACGGCCAACCTGAGTGGCCAGTCGCAAACCTATCGCTCTGCCTACGACCGCAACGGTATCGGCAAGCTAACCCAAGCGATCACCGCAGCGAACAAGCCGCATAGCTTCACCCTACAACATCCTCTCCAACCCCACCGCCTTGCTCACCCACGCATTGAACCGTCGCCACAGCCCACCTGGCTCTGTCGTCAACGTGTGCAACTGCCCATTGTCCTCGGTCACCCACACCAGCTTGCCGTCGACCAGCCGCGGCTCGTAGCTCAGCGCCGGCGCCATGCCCTGCAGCGCCAGGTCGCGGGTGTATTCGGCCAGTTGCGGGCTGTCCACCAGCACGCCGACCTCGGTGTTCCACAGCACCGAGCGCGGGTCGAAGTTGAACGAGCCGATGAAGGTCTTCTGCCGATCGAACACGATCGCCTTGCTGTGCAGGCTCGAGTCCGATGCACTGCCGAAGTGATGGATACGCCCGCTGCTGGGGTCGCCGGGCTGGCGGCGCAGTTCGTACAGTTTTACCCCGTGTTCCAGCAGCGCCTTGCGGTACGGCGCATAGCCGCCGTGTACCGCCGGCACGTCGGTGGCCTCCAGCGAGTTGGTCAGCAGGCTCACCGACACCCCGGCGTCGGCATGGCTGGTCAGGTACAGCAGGCCGGTCTCGCCAGGGACGAAGTAGGCCGATACCAGGATCAGCTCATGGTGCACGTCGTTCAGGTCGGGCGCCAACTGCTGGGTCAGCAGCAACCGCGGGTCTGGCTCGGCCTGGGCCAGCACCTTGCTTGGCGCGTCCCACAGCGCCTGGTTGTGTGCCCAGATCAACTCGTTGCGCCACGAATCCAGGCGCGGGTGGGTCTTGTAGGCCATCAGGCGGTCGTACAGTGCCTTGCGCTTTACCCTGGCCTCGCTGAGCGAAGCCTCCAGGCGCTCGCGGCTCACACGCAGGTCGTCGGCGTTCGGGGTGCTGAACATGAAGTCGCCAATCGGTCGGCTCAGGGCGCTGTTCCAGTACTGGTCGAAGCTGTGCCCCAGCTGTTCGGCCACCGGCCCCACGCCCAGCATGTCGATGTCGGTGAAGTTCAGGTTGGGCTCGGCGTCGAAGTATTCGTCACCCAGGTTGCGCCCGCCGACGATGGCCATGCTGTTGTCCACCAGCCACAGCTTGTTGTGCATGCGCCGGTGCTGCAGCGACAGGTTGAACAGCCTGCCCAGGGCACGGGTCACGCCGGTGCTGCGCCCCAGGTGCAGCGGGTTGAACACGCGAATCTGCACCTTCGGGTGCGCCGCCAGGGTGGCGATGACCTCGTCCAGGCCGTCGCTGGTGGTGTCGTCGAGCAGGATGCGCACGCGCACGCCACGGTCGGCAGCCTGCAGCAGTTCGTGCACCAGCGCGCGCGTGCTGAGCCCGTCATGCACGATGTAGTACTGCAGGTCGATGCTGCTCTGGGCGTTACGGATCAGCTCGGCGCGGGCGTGGAACGCCTCGGTGCTGTTGGGCAGCAGGCGAAAGCCGGACCGCCCCTCATGAGCGCTGGCCTGGCGCTGCACCGAACGGCCAAAGGCCGAGTCGCTGGCGGGCAGGGCCTGGGTCACGGTACGGGGCGTGCTGGAGGTGGCGCACCCGGCAAGGGTGAGCGCCAGCATCAGTAACAGCGCGAAGGCCCTGGGTTTGGTCAAAGGGGCATGTCCTTGAGCAGGAAGGCAGTTGGGGGTTGGACCACGCGGGGCGGCGCAACGTTACCCGCCGCGCTCATCCTCGGCCAGTAGACGAATGGCGGTTTCGCCGACCTTGCGCACGGCCGCTTCGATTTCGGCAGTGGCGCGGGCGGCAAAGTTCATGCGCAGGCAGTTGCGGAACTTGCCCGACGCCGAAAAGATGCTGCCCACCGCAATCTGCACACCTTGCTCAAGTAAAGCCCGGTTCAGGCGCAAGGTGTCGAAACTTTCCGGCAGTTCCACCCACAGCACGAAGCCGCCCTGGGGCCGGCTGGCGCGGGTGCCGGCGGGGAAGTAGCGGCTCACCCAGTCGATCATCTGATCGCGGGCGCGCTGGTACTGGCCGCGCACACGGCGCAGGTGCGGCTGGTAGTGGCCGCCCTCGATGAAGTCGGCAATCGCCAGCTGCGGCTGGGTGGCGGTGTAGCCGGTGCTGATGTACTTCATGTGCATCACCCGCTCCAGGTAGCGCCCCGGCGCCACCCAGCCCACCCGCAGGCCGGGTGCAAGGGTCTTGGAGAACGAGCTGCACAGCAGCACGCGGCCGTCGTCGTCGAACGACTTGATGGTGCGTGGGCGCGGGTAGGTGTAGGCCAGGTCGCCATACACGTCGTCCTCCAGGATCGCCACGTCGAAGCGCTGGGCCAGGGTTAGCAGAGCGCGTTTGCGCGCCTCGGGCATGATGTAGCCCAATGGATTGTTGCAGCTGGGGGTCAGCTGGATCAGCTTGATCGGCCACTGTTCCAGGGCCAGCTCCAGGGCTTCGAGGCTGATGCCGGTGAGCGGATCGGTGGGGATCTCCAACGCTTTCATGCCCAGGCCCTTGAGGGTCTGCATGGCGCCGTGAAAGCTCGGTGATTCGACCGCGACGATGTCGCCCGGCTGGCACACCGCGCGCACGCTGATCGACAGGGCTTCCTGGCAGCCGGTGGTGATCACCAGGTCTGCCGTGCTCAGGCTGCAGCCCGAATCGAGCATCAGCCGCGCCACCTGCTCGCGCAGGGCTTCGGTGCCGGCGACGGTGTCGTAGTACAGGCCGGGCATGTCCTGGCGCCGGCTCAGCTGCGCCAGGCTGCGCAGCAACGGCTTGAGGGTGGGGCTGCCGACATCGGGCATGCCGCGGCCCAGTTGCACCACGTCCTTGCGCGGCACGCTGCGCACCAGCTCGAACACCTGGTCCCATTGCGAGATATCCACAGGGCGCTGGGCCGGGCGGCTGACGTCGGGCAGGGCGGGTAGTGGGCGATGGTCAGGCACGAAATAGCCGGACTTGGGCCGGGGCGCCGCCAGCCCGTGATCTTCCAGCACCCGATACGCCTGCTGCACGGTACTCAGGCTCACGCCATGCTCGACGCTCAGGGCCCGCACCGACGGCAGGCGGTCGCCGGGGCGGTAGAGGCCCTGCTCGATGCGTGCGCCAATCAGCTCGGCGAGGTTGACGTAGAGGGTCATGGCGTACTCCTGGGCGGGCAAGCGGCTGGCAACCGGTACAGATTGGGCAAAAATACAGCATTCAGCGCCGTTATCGACACATCTGTATGGAAATAATACCTGGCGGTTGAATCTGTAATGCCTTGCAGCCCCCGCGCATCATGGCTGCACGAATACCCACCCTGGAGGAATGAAGCGATGAACGGCGCGAGCGATGCAGGCCTGCCACTGTGCACCAAAGGCGAGGTGGCGCGACATGAGGCGCCCGCCAGCCCGAGTCGCTGGGCTGTGATGATGCGGCGGTGGCGTTCACGCCATGCGCTGCTGCAGCTCGATGCCGAGCAGCTGCGCGATATCGGCCTGACCCGCGAACAGGCCGTGAAGGAAGGTCTCAGGCCGTTCTGGAGACCCTAGGCCAGTGCCTTGAGGCGGTGCCACAGCATGCCCAGCGCCAACAGCGGCGAGCGCAGGTGCTTGCCGCCAGGGAAGGTGATGTGCGGCACCTGGGCGAACAGGTCGAAGCGCCCGCTCTGCTGGCCGCTGATCGCCTCGCCCAGCAGCCGCCCGGCCAGGTGCGTGGCGTTGAGCCCGTGGCCGGCATAGGCCTGGGCGTAGTAAACGTTGGGCCGGTCGCGCAGGCGGCCGATCTGCGGCAGGCGGTTGGCGCCGATGCCGATCATGCCGCCCCACTGGTATTCGATGCGGGTGTCGGCCAGTTGCGGGAACACCTTGAGCATCTTGGGCCGCATGTAGGCGCCGATGTCCTGCGGATCGCGCCCCGAGTAGTGGCAGGCGCCACCGAACAGCAGGCGCCGGTCGGCCGAGAGGCGATAGTAGTCCACGGTCACCTGCTGGTCGCACACCGCCATGTTCTGCGGCAGCAACTCGTTGGCCAGGGCTTCGCTCAGCGGTTCGGTGGCGATGATGTAGCTGCCGGCTGGCAGCACCTTGCCACTGAGCTCGCGGTCCAGGTCGTTGATGTAGGCATTGCAGCACAGCACCAGCGTGTTCGCCCGCACCGAGCCCTTGGCGGTGTGCACGTGCACCTGCGGGCCGTGTTCGATGCGGGTGACACGGGAATGCTCGAACACCTGCACGCCCAGCTGGCGCGCGGCCTCGGCCTCGCCCAGCGCCAGGTTCAGCGGGTGCAGGTGCCCCGAGCCCATGTCCACCAGGCCGCCGGCGTAGCGACGCGAGCCGACCACCGTGTGCATCTGGTCGGGCTGCACCAGGCGCAGCTCATGGGTGTAGCCCAGTCCGCGCAGCTCGTCGATCTCTTCGCTGAAGCCCTCGAATTCCCGTGGCTTGTTGGCCAGGTCGCAATAGCCCCAGGTCAGGTCGCAGTCGATGGCATGGCGTTCGATGCGCTGGCGCACGATGTCCACTGCCTCCAGGCCCATCAGTTTGAGGCTGCGCACTCCCTCGCTGCCGATCACCGGGGTGAATTGGTCCAGGCCGTGTCCGACCCCGCGAATCAGCTGCCCGCCATTGCGTCCACTGGCGCCCCAACCGATCTTGTGCGCTTCGAGCAGCACCACGCTCAGGCCGCGTTCGGCCAGTTCGATGGCGGTATTGAGGCCCGAAAAGCCGCCGCCCACCACGCACACATCACAGTTCAGCTCGCCTTGCAGGGGCGGGTACGCCGGTTGCCCGGCGCTGTGGGCAGCGTAGTAGGAAGTGGTATGCACGTTTGAAGGATCCTGGTAGGGGCTGTGTGGAAAATTTGACACAGCATAGGCGGTGCTTTGATCGGCAGGCAACCGTGGGGCAAAATGGCGCTTCAGCCTTTCCCGCCACGAGTCTGCCATGAGTTGCAACAGTCACAAGATCCGCTTCCTGCGTGAGCAGATCCCGTCGTTCGCCTGCGTGCCGGGCTGCCACGATTGCTGCGGCCCGGTGACCACCTCCAGCGAGGAAATGGCGCGCCTGCCACGCAAGAGCGCGGCCGAGCAACAGGCCGCGCTGGATGAGCTCAACTGTGTGCACCTGGGCCCCGAGGGCTGCACCGTGTACGAGGAGCGGCCGCTGATCTGCCGCCTGTTCGGCACCACCCCGCGCCTGCCGTGCCCCAATGGTCGCGGCCCTGCCGAGATGATCGACCCGCAGGCCGAGCGCCTGGTGCACCAGTACATCGCCAGCACCCGCCAGGTGCTGGTGTAAGGCTCAGTCCGGAATCGGCAGGTTGAGGCTTTCCTTCACCTCTTCCATCACGATGTAGCTCTTGGATTCGCGCACGTGTGGCAGCTTGAGCAGGATGTCGCCCAGCAGCTTGCGGTACGAGGCCATCTCCGAGATGCGCGCCTTCACCAGGTAGTCGAAATCGCCCGATACCAGGTGGCATTCCAATACGTGGGGCAGCTTGAGCACCGCACGGCGAAACTCTTCGAAAGTGTCCCCCGACTTGTAGTCCAGGCTGATCTCGACGAACACCAGCAGGCTGCCCTTGAGGTGCTGCGGGTTGAGCCGGGCGTTGTAGCCCATGATGATGCCTTCGCGCTCCAGACGCCGGACCCGCTCGGTGCACGGGGTGGTCGACAGGCCGACCTTCTCGCCCAGTTCGGTGAACGAGATGCGCCCGTCGGTCTGCAGGATGCGCAGGATGTTGCGGTCGATCTTGTCCAGTTCACGTTTGCTTTGATGCTGGGTTCTCATAGTGGATGCCCCTCCGTAAAAGCCGACCCTGCCGAGAATTCTCGCCAAATATAGGCTTTTATATAGTGAAAAGCACTGCCTCTACCTTCCTATACTGCGCCCATCCATGCCTTAAACAACAAATGTGTGCGGTACGCCGCCTCGAGGGATAACAACATGCGCGTTCTGGTACTTGGTAGCGGCGTCATCGGGACCGCCAGTGCCTACTATCTGGCTCGTCAGGGGTTTGAAGTGGTGGTGGTCGATCGCCAGCCGGCGGTGGCCATGGAAACCAGCTTCGCCAACGCTGGCCAGGTATCGCCGGGTTATGCCTCGCCCTGGGCTGCACCCGGTGTGCCGCTCAAGGCCATCAAGTGGCTGCTCGAGCGCCACGCCCCGCTGGCCATCAAGGCCACCGCCGACATCGACCAGTACCTGTGGATGGCGCAGATGCTGCGCAACTGCACGGCCAACCGCTATGCGGTGAACAAGGAGCGCATGGTGCGCCTGTCCGAGTACAGCCGCGACTGCCTCGACGAGCTGCGTGCCGAAACCGGCATTGCCTACGAAGGCCGCACCCTGGGCACCACCCAGTTGTTCCGCACCCAGGCGCAACTGGACAACGCGGCCAAGGATATCGCCGTGCTGGAACAGTCCGGTGTGCCCTACGAGCTGCTCGACCGCGACGGCATTGCCCGCGTGGAGCCTGCCCTGGCCAATGTCACCGACATCCTCGCCGGTGCCCTGCGCCTGCCCAACGACCAGACCGGCGACTGCCAGCTGTTCACCACGCGCCTGGCCGAAATGGCGCGCGACCTGGGCGTGGAATTCCGCTTCGGGCAGAACATCGAGCGCCTCGATCACGCGGGCGACCGGGTCAACGGCGTATGGATCGACGGCAAGCTGGAAACCGCCGATCGCTACGTGCTGGCCCTGGGCAGCTACTCGCCGCAACTGCTCAAGCCGCTGGGCATAAAGGCCCCGGTGTACCCGCTCAAGGGCTACTCGCTGACCGTGCCGATCACCGACCCGGCCATGGCCCCGACCTCGACGATTCTCGACGAGACCTACAAGGTCGCGATCACCCGCTTCGACAACCGCATCCGCGTCGGCGGCATGGCCGAGATCGCCGGTTTCGACCTGTCGCTCAACCCGCGTCGGCGCGAAACGCTGGAGATGATCGTCAACGACCTTTATCCTCGCGGCGGCGACCTGAGCCAGGCCAGCTTCTGGACCGGCCTGCGCCCGACCACCCCCGACGGCACGCCGATCGTGGGCGCCACGGCGTTTCGCAACCTGTTCCTGAACACCGGCCACGGCACCCTCGGCTGGACCATGGCGTGCGGTTCGGGTCGCCTGCTGGCCGACCTGATGGCGCGCAAGAAGCCGCAGATCAGCGCCGAAGGCCTCGACATTTCCCGCTACAGCAACAGTCAGGAGACTGCAAAGCATGTCAATCCAGCGCCAGCTCACCAATGAGCGCATGAGCCAGATCGTTACCCACAACGGCACCGTCTACCTGTCGGGCCAGGTGGGTAATGACCTGAACGGCGACGTCGGCCAGCAGACCCGCGAGGTGCTGGCCAACATCGAGCGGCTGCTGGACCTGGCCGGTACCGACAAGAGCCGCGTGCTGTCGGCGACCATCTACCTCAGCGACATCGACACCCAGTTCCAGGCCATGAACACGGTGTGGGACCAGTGGCTGGCCAAAGGCAATGCCCCGGCCCGCGCCACCGTCCAGGCCCGGCTGTGCAATCCGCAGATGCTGGTCGAGATCTCGATCGTCGCCGCCCTGCCGTAATCCGTTACCCAACTCACCCGACTGCCAGAAGGCTGCCGTCATGCGTCCCGCCCGTGCCCTGATCGATCTCCAAGCGCTGCGCCACAACTATCAACTCGCCCGCGAACTGACCGGCGCCAAGGCGCTGGCCGTGATCAAGGCCGACGCCTACGGGCACGGCGCGGTGCGCTGCGCCCAGGCGCTGGAGGGCGAGGCCGACGGGTTTGCCGTGGCCTGCATCGAAGAGGCGCTGGAGCTGCGTGCTGCCGGCATCAAGGCCCCGGTGCTGCTGCTCGAGGGCATTTTCGAAGCCAGCGAGCTGCCCCTGATTGCCGAGCAGGACCTGTGGTGCGTGGTGCATTCGCTGTGGCAGCTCGAAGCCATCGAACAGGCCGGCCTGACCCGCCCGATCACCGTGTGGCTCAAGCTCGACACCGGCATGCACCGCGTCGGCCTGCACCCCAAGGACTACCACGGCGCCTACCAGCGTCTGCTGGCCAGCGGCAAGGTGGCGCGCATCGTGCTGATGAGCCACTTCGCCCGTGCTGACGAACTCGACAGCACGGCCAGCAGCGAGCAGGTGGCGGTGTTCGAAGCCGCGCGCCAGGGCCTGAGTGCCGAGGTCAGCCTGCGCAACTCGCCGGCGGTGCTGGGCTGGCCGCAGGTGCCCAGCGACTGGGTGCGTCCGGGCATCATGCTGTATGGCGCCACGCCCTTCGAGGTGCCGCAGGCCCAGGCTCAGCGCCTGCAGCCGGTGATGACCCTGGAATCCAAAGTGATCTGCGTGCGCGAACTGCCGGCCGGAGAACCGGTGGGCTACGGCGCGAAATTCATCAGCCCGCGCCCCACCCGCGTGGGCGTGGTCGCCATGGGCTACGCCGACGGCTACCCGCGCCTGGCACCCACCGGTACCCCGGTGCTGGTGGCCGGCAAGCGCAGCCAGCTGATTGGCCGCGTGTCGATGGACATGCTGTGCATCGACCTCACCGATGTGCCCGAGGCCGGGCTGGGCAGCCCGGTGGAGTTGTGGGGCAAGCACGTGCTGGCCAGCGACGTGGCGATCCAGGCGGGCACCATCCCGTATCAGATCTTCTGCAACCTGCGTCGGGTGCCGATGGTGTACAGCGGCAATTGAGGCGCCAAAGCGGACGGGCTGCGGGTCGAAGTGTTGTAAATACTGAACGCTGTTGCGATGATACCGTTCAATTTCGACCCCACGTGTTCGTTTAGGAGGGCCCAGGCCTTGGACGTCGGTGAACGACTGCAAGCCATTCGCAAGCTCAAAGGCCTGTCTCAACGCGAGCTGGCCAAGCGGGCGGGCGTGACCAACAGCACCATCTCGATGATCGAGAAGAACAGCGTGAGCCCTTCGATCAGCTCGCTGCGCAAGGTGCTGGGCGGTATTCCGATGTCGATGGTGGAGTTCTTTTCCGAAGAGCTGCAGCCCGAGAACCCGACCCAGATCGTGTACAAGGCCAACGAACTGATCGATATATCCGACGGCGCAGTCACCATGAAGCTGGTTGGCAAGGCCCACGCCAGCCGCGCCATTGCCTTTCTAAACGAGATCTACCCGCCCGGTGCCGATACCGGCGAAGAGATGCTCACCCACGACGGCGAAGAGACCGGCATCCTGCTCGAAGGGCGTCTGGAGCTGGTGGTGGGGCTTGAAACCTTCATCCTCGAGGCGGGCGACAGCTACTATTTCGAGAGCACCAAGCCGCATCGATTCCGCAATCCCTACGATGAGCCGGCCCGGCTGATCAGTGCCGCCACCCCGGCCAACTTCTGAGCCCACGCGCGTCGCCAATGCGCGGCGGATTGTCGCGGCTAAACCCCTTTGGTCTTTAGGGTTGTTTCGGTGAGGCGGGGTTCCCGCTATACTTGCGCGGCCTGCGAAACCGTGGCCGCGGGCGTGACTAGCCACCATGAGGGTGTACGCGTGAATCTAATCAAGACAATGCTGGCCGTACCAGCAGCCGTAGTAGCCCTATGGGCCGTCAACGCCCAGGCTGTGACCAATGACGACATCGCCAAGCGGCTGGAGCCGGTCGGTCAGGTGTGTGTACAAGGGCAGGAATGCAAGGGCATGGAAGTGGCCGCCACTGCCGGCGGTGGCGGTGCCAAGACCCCGGATGAAGTCATCGCCAAGCACTGCAACGCGTGCCATGGCAGCGGTCTGCTGGGCGCACCGAAGATCGGCGATACCGCCGCCTGGAAAGAGCGCGCCGACCATCAGGGCGGCCTGGACGGCATCCTGGCCAAGGCCATCACCGGCATCAACGCCATGCCGCCAAAAGGCACCTGTGCCGACTGCTCGGATGACGACCTCAAGGCCGCCATCGAGAAGATGTCCGGCCTCAAGTAAGCCCGACGCTGCAGCTACAAGGCCCGCCACGTGCGGGCTTTGTCGTTTCTGACGCTGGCCATTGCAGCAAACGCGGGGCATGCTCGGTCCAACCCTGGAATCACGGATGCCTAGGAGGCCGAGATGGCGCACCGCTGTTCGATCGAGATCGCCGTGGACGAAGTGCTGGCGCGTTTGCCGGCGCACATCCACATGGGCCTGCCACTGGGCCTGGGCAAGCCCAACCGCTTCGTCAATGCGCTGTATGCACGGGTGCGTGAGCTGCCCGAGCGGCAACTGACCATCTACACCGCACTGAGCCTGGGCCGCCCGGACCTGGGTGACGGCCTGCAGCGGCGCTTTCTCGAACCCTTCGTGGAGCGCGTGTTCGCCGACTACCCCGAACTGGAATACCTGCAGGACCTGCGCCGCGACCGGTTGCCGGCCAACATCCGCGTCGAGCAGTTCTTCATGCAGCCGGGCAGCATGCTGCACAGCCACATGGCCCAGCAGGACTACGTCAGCAGCAACTACAGTCATGCGGCCCGCGACATCAATGCCAAGGGCCTGAACCTGGTGGCGCAGATCGTTGCCGCCCACCCCGAGCGCCCCGGGCACCTGAGCCTGAGCTGCAACCCCGACATCACCCTCGACCTGCTGCCGATGATCGCGCGCCGGCGTGCAGCCGGCGAAACCATCCTGATGCTGGCGCACGTGCACGACGAGCTGCCCTACATGCCGGGCGACAGCGAACTGGCGCAGGACGATTTCGACCTGTTGATCGACGCCCCGGAAACCACTCGGCTGTTCTCCACGCCGAACATGCCCGTCACCACCCAGGACCACTTCATCGGCGTGCACGCCAGCACCCTGGTGCGCGACGGCGGCACCTTGCAGATCGGCATCGGCGCCATGGGCGATGCGCTGGCCGCCGCGTTGCTGGCGCGCCAGGGGGATGCGCCGGAGTACCAGGCGCTGCTCGCCGACCTCGACCTGGCGCCCTGGCAGGTGCTGATCGAGCGTGAAGGCGGCACTGCGCCGTTTGCCCAGGGCCTGTATGGCTGCAGCGAGATGTTCGTGAACGGATTGCTCGCGCTGGCGGAGGCGGGCGTGGTGCGCCGGCCGGTGGCCGACGGGGTGCTGGTGCATGGCGGTTTCTTCCTCGGGCCGCAGGCGTTCTACCAGCGCCTGCGCGAGATGCCGCTGGCGCAGCGCAAATCCTTTGCCATGCACGCGATCAGCTTCATCAACGAGCTGTACGGCGACGAGGCCCTCAAGCGCGAACAGCGCCGCGATGCACGCTTCATCAACACGGTGTTCACCATGACCCTGATGGGTGCGGGGGTGGCCGACCAGCTCGAGGACGGTCGCGTACTGAGCGGGGTGGGCGGGCAGTACAACTTCGTTGCCCAGGCCCATGCGCTGGAAGGCGGGCGTTCCATCCTGCTGCTGCGCAGCTGGCGCGAAGCCGGCGGGGAGGTCAGTTCCAACCTGCTGTGGACCTACGGGCACTGCACCATCCCGCGGCATCTGCGCGATATCGTGGTGACCGAGTACGGCATTGCCGACCTGCGCGGGCAGACCGACGCCGAGGTGATTGCGCGGTTGCTGGCGATCAGCGATTCGCGGTTCCAGCCCGGGCTGATGGAGCAGGCGAAAAAGGCCGGCAAGCTGGCGCAGGATTTCGAGCTGGATGCGCGCTTCACGCAGAACACGACGCAGCGGCTGGAGGCATTGCGTGGGCGGCATGCGCGGTTGTTTGCCGAGTATCCGCTGGGCAGCGATTTCACCGCTGAAGAGAAGGACCTGCTGCGCGCGCTGAACTGGCTCAAGAGCAAGTTCAAGTTGAGCGAGGCGCTGGAGCTGGGCAAGGCGGCACTGGATGCGCCGGGGCCGGAGCGGTATCCCGAGCATCTGCGGCGCATGGGCCTGAGCGAGCCGGACGGGCTGAAGGAGGACCTGTACCAGCGGTTGCTGCTGGCGGCTTTGCAGGCTACCGCGTAGAGCGCTTTCGCCGGCAAGGCCGGCTCCTGCAGGCGGTGGAGCACCTGTAGGAGCCAGTCTTGCTGGCGAAGCGGTCGGTAAGCCTTACTCGATAAAGCTGACCACACCACCGTCCAGCGACTTCACCCGGGCCAGCGACTCGACGCGATAGCCCTGGCTGTCCAGCTCGGCACGCCCGCCCTGGAACGACTTCTCGATCACGATGCCCAGCCCGGCCACGGTTGCGCCGGCCTGCTTGATGATCGAGATCAGCGCCTGCGACGCCTTGCCGTTGGCCAGGAAGTCGTCGATCACCAGCACGCGGTCGCTGCTGTTGAGGTGACGCGGCGAAATCGCCACGGTGTTCTCGGTCTGCTTGGTGAACGAGTACACCGAAGCCACCAGCAGGTTCTCGGTCAGGGTCAGCGACTGGTGCTTGCGGGCGAAGATCACCGGCACGCCCAGCTTCAAACCGGTCATCACCGCCGGGGCAATCCCCGAGGCCTCGATGGTGACGATCTTGGTCACGCCCGCATCGGCGAACAGACGGGCGAACTCGTCGCCAATCAGTTGCATCAGCGCAGGGTCGATCTGATGGTTGAGAAACGCATCGACTTTGAGAACCTGATCGGAAAGCACGATGCCTTCTTCGCGAATCTTCTGGTGCAGTGCTTCCACTGGTGTAATTCCTCGATGTAGCCAAAAGGCCCCGGCAACAAGCCAGGGCAAAGGTGGATTATCTATCGTTTGAGCATGGCGCGGATATCGGCCAGGGCCGTATTGCCACGCACGGCTTTGACTTCCGTGGGTGTATCGTCCAGGCCTTCCCAGGCCAGGTCGTCATCGGGCAATTCATCGAGGAAGCGGCTTGGCGCGCAATCGATGATCTCGCCGTACTGCTTGCGCTTGGCGGCAAAGGTGAAGGCCAGGGTCTGGCGTGCGCGGGTGATGCCCACGTAGGCCAGGCGCCGCTCCTCCTCGATGGTGTCGGCCTCGATGCTGGAGCGGTGCGGGAGGATTTCCTCTTCCATGCCCATGATGAACACGTAGGGAAACTCCAGGCCCTTGGAGGCATGCAGCGTCATCATCTGCACGCCCTCGGCGCCTTCTTCCTCTTCCTGCTGGCGTTCGAGCATGTCGCGCAACACCAGCTTGCCGATGGCTTCCTCGATGGTCATGCCGCCTTCCTCGTCCTTCTCGAGGGTGTTTTTCAACGCCTCGATCAGGAACCAGACGTTGCCCATGCGAAAGTCCGCGGCCTTGTCACTGGAACTGTTGGTACGGATCCAGTTCTCGTAGTCGATGTCGGTCACCATGCTGCGCAGCGCGGCGATCGGGTCTTCCAGCGCGACCTGCTCGCGCACCTTGTCCATCCAGCGCTTGAAGCGCTGCAGGCGATCGGTGAAGCGGCTGTCCAGGTGCTCGCCCAGGCCCAGCTCCTCGCTGGCGGCATACATCGACACCTTGCGCTCGGTGGCGTAGTTGCCGAGTTTTTCCAGGGTGGTGGAGCCGATTTCGCGGCGCGGCACGTTGATCACGCGCAGGTAGGCGTTGTCGTCGTCCGGGTTCACCAGCAGGCGGAAGTAGGCCATCAGGTCTTTTACTTCCTGGCGGCCGAAGAAACTGTTGCCGCCCGACAGGCGGTAGGGGATCTGGTGGTGCTGCAGCTTCAGCTCGATCAGCTTGGCCTGGTAGTTGCCGCGGTAGAGGATGGCGAAGTCGCTGTACGGGCGGTCGGTACGCAGGTGCAGGCTGAGGATCTCCATGGCCACGCGCTCGGCCTCGGCTTCCTCGTTCTTGCAGCGGATCACGCGGATCTCGTCGCCGTGGCCCATCTCGCTCCACAGCTGCTTCTCGAAGGCGTGGGGGTTGTTGGAGATCAGCACGTTGGCGCAGCGCAGGATGCGGCTGGTGGAGCGGTAGTTCTGCTCCAGCATCACCACCTTCAGGGACGGGTAGTCGTCCTTGAGCAGCATCAGGTTTTCAGGGCGCGCGCCGCGCCAGGCATAGATCGACTGGTCGTCGTCGCCCACCACGGTGAACTGGTTGCGCGTACCGATCAGCATCTTCACCAGCAGGTACTGGCTGGCGTTGGTGTCCTGGTATTCGTCCACCAGCAGGTAGCGCACCTTGTTCTGCCACTTCTGCAGAATGTCGGGGTGGTCCTGGAACAGCTTGACCGGCAGCAGGATCAAGTCGTCGAAGTCGACCGCGTTGAACGCCTTGAGCGTGCGCTGATAGTGCGCATACACGATGGCGGCGGTCTGCTCCTTGGGGTTGCGCGCGTTCTCCAGGGCCTCGGGCGGCAGGATCAGGTCGTTCTTCCAGGCGCCGATCATGTTCTTGATCTCGTCGACGCCATCGTCCCCGGAGTATTCCTTCTGCATGATGTCGGTCATCAGGGCCTTGACGTCGGTTTCGTCGAAAATCGAGAAACCCGGCTTGAAGCCCAGCCGTTCATGCTCCTTGCGAATGATGTTCAGGCCAAGGTTGTGGAAGGTCGATACCGTCAGGCCGCGCCCCTCGCCGCCGCGCAGCAGGGTGCCCACGCGCTCCTTCATCTCGCGCGCCGCCTTGTTGGTGAAGGTCATGGCCACGATGTACTGGGCACGGATGCCGCAGTTCTGGATCAGGTGGGCGATCTTGCGCGTGATCACGCTGGTCTTGCCGGAGCCAGCACCGGCGAGCACCAAAAGAGGGCCGCCGACGTAGCTCACGGCTTCCTGTTGCCGGGGGTTGAGTCGGGACATGACGTTAACCGGGGGTCGCTGAAAAATAGCCGGGCATTTTAGCAGGCGCAGAGCAATTGTGCCGCGACCGTCTGACAGTGTGACGTACCACGCGATCTTAATTTGCCGCTTTTGATACTTTCCCGCAGGATGCGTGGCGAAATACCGCGGGATCAGGACGAAGGAATGTCGTGAGTTAAAGTGAAAACCATTTACATTTGATGGTTCAGGATCGAGCATTCCGCCCACATCGTCATTGACCGCGTTCTCGTGCTAAGGAGCCAGCTTGTCTACGCTTGTCGAACCGTTGCGTCTGCTTCTGCTGGCGGACGGGCCGCACTGGGCCGTTGCCCTTGGTGAATGCCTGCTGCCGCTGGGCGGTGGCGCGGTGCTGGTGACCGCACCCGGCTGGGACGCGGTCGACAGCCTGTTCGCCCGCGACCGCAACGCGCTGGTGCTGGCCACCCCGGGCTTGCAGCCGGCGCCCGGGCGTTGCGACCTGCCCATGGTGCTGCTGCTGGAGCAGGAGCCGAGCGAGGCGCCGCCGGGTGTGAGCGACTGGCTGGTGTTCGAGCAGTTGAGCGGCGACATGCTGCGCCGCTGCCTGCGCCATGTGCGCGAGCGGGGTGTGCTCGAAGCCACCCTGCAGCGCCTGGCCGAGCAGGACCCGCTGACCGGCATTGCCAACCGCCAGGGCTTCCAGACCCTGCTGGCCGCGCGCCTGGCCGAAAACGACGGGCGCGGTGTGGCCCTCGGGCACCTGGACCTGGACAACTTCCGCCACGCCAACGATGCCCTCGGCCACCAGGCCGGTGACCGCCTGATCCTGCAGGTGGTCAGCCGGCTCAAGCGCCAGCTCGAGGCAGGCGATCAGGTGGCGCGCCTGGGCAGCGACGAATTCGCCCTGCTGATCGACACCCGGCGCGAGCCGCAGCGTGCCGAGTGGATGGCCGAGCGCATCACCGAGGCCCTGGCCGAACCCTACTGGATCGACGGCGAAAGCCTGCTGCTGGGGTGCAGCCTGGGCGTGGCGCATGCCCGTGCGCAGGCTGGTGCCGACCCGCTGATGTGGCACGCGCACATCGCCATGCAGCAGGCCAAGAGCACCCAGGGCTGCACCTTTCACATCTTCAACGAGCGCATCAACCGCAACGCACGCAGCCTGGCCGACCTGGAAAGCGAGCTGCGCCGAGGCCTGCGCCGCGACGAACTGGAACTGCACTACCAGCCACGCCTGGACCTGAGCGACGGACGCATCGTCGGCCTGGAGGCACTGGTGCGCTGGCGCCACAGCGAGCGTGGCCTGCTGCCACCGAGCGAGTTCGTGCCGCTGGCCGAGCAGAGCGGGCTGATCGTGCCGCTGGGCTACTGGGTGATCTCGCGTGCCCTGCGCGACATGCAGGCACTGCGCGAGCAGGGGCTGGCGCCATTGCACATGGCGGTCAACCTGTCATTTCGCCAGTTTCAGGACAGCCAACTGCTGGCCACGCTGGGGCGGCTGATCGTCGAGCACGGTGTGGATGCGGGTTGGCTGGAGTTCGAGCTGACCGAGACCGCAGTGATGCGGCGCAACGACCTGGTCAAGCAGACCATGGACGCGCTGGGACGCTTGGGGGTGCGGTTTTCGCTGGATGACTTCGGCACCGGCTTTTCGTCGTTCGTGCACCTGAACAGCCTGCCGATCGCCCTGCTCAAGGTCGACCGCAGCTTTGTCGGTGGCATGGAGCAGCGCGAAGAGAACCGCAAGCTGGTGCACGCCATGATCAACCTTGCGCACAACCTGAACCTGGAGGTGGTGGCCGAGGGCGTGGAGACCGAGGAACAGCTGGCGTTGCTGCGCAGCTTTGGCTGCGACCAGGTGCAGGGCTTTCTGATCAGCCGGCCGTTGCCGATCGAGCAACTGGTCGAGTATCTGGTGCAGGGGGCGGGGCAGGGCGCAGTGGCGCTGTAGCCCCCGTCGCTGGCATGCGCGAAACAGGGTAGGAGCCGGCCTTGCCGGCGAACAGGCCCTCAAGGTTGTACAGAAACCTGTGCCATCTGCGAACTGCCCAGCAACCGCCGCATCCGCCACTCGAACGCCACCGTCAGCCCGATTGCCGCACACGCCAACCCCAGCGCCAGCCCCCACCACACGCCTACCGCGCCGCCGCCCATGGGAAACGCGAACACCCACGCCGCCGGTGCGCCGATCAGCCAGTACCCGGCCAACCCCACCAGGAACGTGGTCTTGGCGTCCTTGAGCCCGCGAATCGAGCCCATCGCGATGGTCTGAATACCGTCGAACAGCTCGAACCACGCCGCCACCATCAACAGGCTCACCGCCACCCGGATCACATCGGCGAAGGCCGGGTCCTGGCGGTCCAGAAACAGCCCCACCAGCGCCTCGGGCATCAGCCAGAACAGCAGCGAGAAACCGAGCATCATCGCCGCGCCAAAACCGATGCCCACGCGCCCGGCCTGACGCGCCGCCAGCAGGCGGTCGGCGCCGTAATGCAGGCCCACACGCATGGTCACCGCGTATGACAGGCCCGCCGGGATCATGAACGCGGTCGAGACGATCTGCAGGGCGATCTGGTGCGCGCCCAGGTCGGTGGTGCCCATGGTGCCGATGCACAGCGCTGCGAAGGCAAACAGCCCGACCTCCACGGTGTAGGTGCCACCAATCGGCAGGCCCAGGCGCCACAGCTCGCGCAACGCCGGCAGGTGCGGGCGGCTCAGGCCCTGGCGTATCGGGAAGTCCGCGTAGGCCGGGTGGCGGCGGATGTACAGCGCCAGTGCGATGGCCATGGCATTGGCCACCAGCGCGGTCACCAGGCCGATGCCCATCAGGCCCAGCTTCGGCAGGCCGAACATGCCTTCGATCAAGGCGTAGTTGAGCAGGAAATTGACCACGGTGCCGACCAGGCTGATCACCATCACCGGCGTCGAACGCCCCAGTGCACTGGTGAACCCGCGCAAAGCCATGAAGCTCAGGTAGCCGGGCAGGGCCAGCGGCAGCACCAGCAGGAACTGGCTGGCAAAGCCCACGTTGCCCGGTGTCTGGCCCAGCATCAGCAGCACCGGCGACAGGTTCCACAGCACCAGCGCGGCGACGATGGCCATGCCCCAGGCCAGCCACAGCCCGGCCTGGGTCAGGCGCGTGGCACCGGGGTTGTCGCCCGCACCCTGGCGAATTGCGACCAGGGTACCGACGGCGGCAATCACCCCCAGGCAGAAGATCGACACGAAGGAATAGCTGGCCGCGCCCAACCCGCCACCAGCCAGGGCCTCGGGGCTGATTTTGGCCATCATCAGGGTGTCGGTGAGCAGCATCAGCATATGCGCCAACTGCGAGGCGATCAGCGGCCCGGCCAGCCGTAGCAATGCCTTGAGTTCGGTAATGGGCGCAGCCTGCATGATGCAGCTCCTGAAAAGGGAAGGGTGAGCCGTGGATTCTCGGCCTTTGCGGGCCATTGCACAAAAGGATAAAAACGATCATTGGCATGATTAAAACTCATGTGAGTATGATCCGTGCCAACCCGTATTTCATTGCTGGAGCACGCCCGCATGTCACGCCGTTTACCGCCTCTCTACGCCTTGCGGGCGTTCGAGGCCGCTGCCAGGCACAGTTCGTTCACCCGTGCCGCCGATGAGTTATCGATAACCCAGAGTGCGGTCAGCCGGCACATCCGCACGCTGGAGGAGCACTTCGCCTGCCGGCTGTTTCTGCGCAATGGCCGCACCCTGCAGTTGAGCGAGGCGGCGCGCCTGCTGTTGCCCGGTGTGCGCGAGGGTTTCGCCGCACTTGAGCGTGCCTGCAACACCCTGCACAGCGAAGATGGGGTGATCCGCATGAAGGCCCCTTCGACCCTGACCATGCGCTGGCTGCTGGCGCGCCTGAGCCGTTTTCGCCACTTGCAGCCGGGCAACGAGGTGCAGCTCACCAGTGCCTGGATGGACGTCGACCATGTGGATTTCAACCATGAACCCTTCGATTGCGCAGTGCTGTTGGGCGACGGGCATTTTCCGCCGGACTGGGAAGTCAGCCCGCTGTTCCCTGAACTACTGATACCGGTGGGTGCGCCCGCGCTGCTTGATCAGACGCCCTGGGACGTGGAGCAGTTGAAGGCCTGCGAACTGCTGCATCCCACGCCCGACAAGCGCGACTGGCGCAGCTGGCTGGCGCAGATGGGGCTGACCGAACAGGTCTCGCTCAAGGGCGGCCAGGTGTTCGATACCCTCGAGCTGGGCATGATCGCTGCCGCGCGAGGGTATGGTGTGTCGATGGGGGACTTGCTGATGGTGGCCGAGGATGTCGCCCAGCGGCGCCTGAGCCTGCCCTGGCCGACGGCGGTGGCCAGCGGCCTGAATTACTACCTGGTGTGGCCACGCACGCGTCCCGGTGGCGAGCGTCTGCGCCGGCTCAGCGACTTCCTGCAGGGCGAGGCCCGTGCGATGGACCTGCCCAAGGTGCAGATACTGGGGGCAAATGAGCCCAACATCGGCGATTGAACGTTTGCGCAGAATATCCCTGTGATGCACTCAAGTAATCGATGACGCCGCCGAATCAGTGGGGTCGAGAGCCACAACCAGAATGGCTCCACTTCCCCATGCCGACGGTGCAGCGTGATCAGGATGATCCGGCCCCCATTGCCAGGAGCTTCCATGTCCCAACCCCGTGCCCGAATTGCCTCGCAACTCGGTATTGCCCTGGCCGCCGTGCTGGCGGTCGTCATTACCGGCAGTACGCTGTTTGCCCTGCGCTCGCTCGACAGCGCCAACCTGATCACCCGCCAGGAACACCTGGCCAGCGAGGCACGGCTGCTCGCCGACCAGCTCGACACGTTCCACAGCACCTTGCGCGAGAGTACCCAGCGCCTCAGTGGCCTGTTCGAAAAACGCTTTGCCGGCGGGCTGCGGCTTGCCTCCGACCAGTCACTCAGCGTGGCCGGAGTGGCCACGCCGGCGCTGTACCTGGCGGACCATGCTCTGAACAACGATTTTCGCGAGGTTGACGACTTTCGCCAGATGACGGCGGGTGTTGCCACCGTGTTCGTGCGCAGCGGTGAGGACTTCATTCGTATCAGCACATCGCTGACCAAGCAGGACGGCAGCCGCGCCATCGGCACTCAGCTCGATCACCAGCACCCGGCCTACGCGCGGCTGATGGCCGGGCAGCCCTACGTGGGGCGTGCCGTGCTGTTCGAGCGCTCGTACATGACCCAGTACACACCGGTGCGTGACGTGTCGGGACGGGTCATCGCGGTCCTGTTCGTCGGCTTCGACTATACCGACGCGCAGAACGCTCATTTCGACAACCTCCGGCGCTTCCGTATCGGCCAGACGGGGTCGCTGGCGCTGCTGGACGAACAGCAACACTGGTTGGTAGCGCCGGCAGGTGTCAGCGACACGGCACTGGCTGCCCACCAACTGGGCGGGTTTGCTGCGCATGCAGGGGAAGGGCGCTTCTGGAACGATGGGGTCGAAACCCTCTACAGCGTGGCCATGCCCTTTGCCGACGGCCCGTGGACAGTACTGGCAAGCATGCCCAAGGCCGAGATTCGTGCCGTGACCTGGAGCGTGGGCGCAAGGTTGGCCATTGGCAGCCTGCTGGCCATGATGCTGGCGGTGGGCGCCACCCTGTGGCTGCTGCGCCGCAAGCTGCGGCCGCTGGCCGACCTGGTGCGTCAGGCCCAGGCCCTGGGCGCGGGCGACCTGAGTGCCCGCCTGGCGGTGGCCAGCCACGACGAAATCGGCCAACTGGCACGCAGTTTCAATCAGATGAGCGAAGCGCTGGCGAGCACTGTGCTGCACATTCGTGATGCCTCGCAGCAGGTCAGCCAGCGTGCCCAGGCGCTGGCGGGGCTGTCGTCGGGTGCTTGCGAGGGCATGGAGCAGCAGTCGGGCGAAATCACCAGCATGGCCGGTGCAGTCGAGGAGTTCAGCGCCACCTCCCTGAACATCGCTGACAACATGGGCAGCACCGAACGCATGGCCCAGGACAACGCGCAGCAGACGCGCATTGGCCGTGCGTCGATGGACGATGCGTCCACCTCGTTGCAGCAGATCGCGCAGGCGCTGGGCAGCACCGCGACAGTGATCGATACCCTTGGGGTGCGCTCGAAGGAGATTGGCGGCATTGTCGGCACCATCACCTCGATTGCCGAGCGGACCAACCTGCTGGCGCTGAACGCGGCCATCGAGGCGGCACGGGCGGGCGAGCAGGGGCGCGGGTTCGCCGTGGTGGCGGACGAGGTGCGCAACCTGGCGGCGCGCACCCGCGAAGCCACCGACGAGATCTCCGGCATGATCGCCAGCATTCAGCAGGAGACCGGCAACGCCATCAGCACCATGGAGCAGGGCAACCGCTTGATGGAGGACGGCTTGCAACGCAATGCCAAGGTCGCCGAGGCCTTGGCGCGCATCGACGAGCAGAGCCGGGCGGCGGGGCAGCAGTTTGCCGCGATCACCACCGCGACTCAGGAGCAGAGCAGCACGGCGACGTTGCTGAGCAGCAACTTGCAGAGTATTGCGCTGGCCAACAGCGAGCAGCGCGAGGTGGCAGCCAACCTGGCGGCTACGGCGCGGGAGCTGGAGGGTTTGGCGGGGCAGTTGCGGGCAGAAGTGGGGCGGTTTGAGGTGGGGCATTGAGGGCCCCTTCGCCGGCAAGGCCGGCTCCTGCAGTGTAGGAGCCGACCTTGCCAGCGAAGCTGTTAAATCAGCCCAGGCAGGTTCAACGCCTGCGCACACGCTGCCAGCGAGCGCCGCTCGCTCTCGGCATACAGCGCCAGCTCATCCTGCACCGACTTGCCCAGCGCCTGCTCGAACGCGTCGCGGTTGGCATTGCTGCCGTACTCGCTCTGCGCGCCTTCGCCCAGGTTGGACTGGAAGATCCCCGCCGCACTCACCGGCAGGAAGTCCTCGTAGACCAGGGCTTCGAAGTGCACATGCCCGGCTTCGATCAACGCGCTCAGCGAGGTCGGCCGCTGCGCCTGGTCGCGGGCACTCAGGCCGGCTTCGGTCGGGAAGTAGCGGAAGTACGCCAGCCCCTGCTCGCGCATCTGCGCCAGGTCGTCCGGGAAGGCTTCGAAACGCTTGCCCAGCAGGCTCATGTAGCGCTCGGCATTGGCCTCGGCCGGCACGCCGCCCAGGTCGGCCCGCGCTGCGTCCAGCAACTGGTCATACAGCACGCGACCCTTGGGGGTCAGCGCCGCGCCGCGTTGCTCGATCTCGCCGAAGCGTGCGGTATGGCTGCCCCCTTCGCTGCCCTGCTGGTCGGTGAATGCCACGCGCTCCTGCAACGCCTTGAAGCTGGTCTGACGCAACAGGATCGGGCAACGACGCGGTGGCGGGCCCTCGATCACGGCCTTGGGCGGAATGCCCTTGGCCGGCATGCCGACCTGGATCGCATCGATGTCCAGGGTGCGCGGCGTCAGGTGGTTGATGTGCGGGCCCTTGAAGGCCACCACATCGGCGATCAGGCGGTGCTGGTCGTGCAGTTGCTGGTACTGCTCGGCCGTGACCGTCGCGTCGTGGTGCCAGCGGAAGGTGTGCAGTGCTTCATTGACGAACGCCTCGGCGTCGGCGGCATTCAGGCCTGCGTCGGCTTCGAACTGGGCAATCAGCTGCAAGGCACGCGGGGTGAAGATCTGCCGCTTGGCCAGGATCGATGCGGCCAGCTCGCGCAGGGCCGGGTTGTCGATCAGCTCCAGGCGCAGCAGCGAAGTGAACACGCGGAACGGGCTGATGTGCAGCGACTGCTCGTGCACCGCGCGAAACGCGGTGGAGTGCACCGGTACGCCGGCCGAGCTGAGGTCGTAGTAGCCCACCGGGTACATGCCCATCACCGCGAACAGGCGGCCGATGGTCGCCAGTTCCTGGGCGGTGCCGACGCGGATGGCGCCGTGGCGTTCCTGGTCCAGGCGTTCGATCTCGCCGGTCCAGCGTAGGGCCTCGGCCACCTTGGGCTGCTGGGTCATCACCTGTTGGTTGATCTCGCTCACCAGTTCCAGCAGGGTGCCGTAGAGCGGCACCTCCTGCTTGTACATGAGCGACATGGCCGCGGAAAACTGCGCGCGAATGCTGTCCGGGCTGACGAAATCTTGAGCGGGCATCGAAAGCTTCCTGGTGGTAAAAGTCACCCTTACATGAAAGCGAGGAATGCAGGCCTGGCACAAGCGAAAAAAATTCGAGGGATCATTCCTGTAATTCAGGACCTCGGCGCGGTCGCCTGTTCACGGATCCATTCCACCAGGCTGCGCACCTTGGGTACCTCGGCGGCATGCTCGGCGAACGCCACAAAGTACGCGCCGCTGCTGCGCATCGCGTAGGGCCACGGTATCACCAGCTTGCCCTCGGCCAGTTCCTGCTCCACCAGATAGCGCGGCACCAGCGCCACGCCGCAGCCCGACAACGCGGCGCCCACGCACATATAGAAGGTATCGAAGCGCGGGCCGTGGTAGCTGTTGGCCGAGTGCAGGCCCTGTTCCAGAAACCACTCGTGCCAGGCCTCCGGGCGCGAGGTGCTTTGCAGCAACACGCGCTCGGCCAGCTCGCCGGCCTCGGTCAGGGTATGCCCCTGCAGCAGTTCCGGGGCGCACACCGGCACCACCTCGTCGCCGAACAGCTCGATGCACGTGGCCCCCGGCCAGGTGCCCTGGCCATAGAAGAACACCACGTCGGCGGTGTTCTGCAGCAGGGCGAAAGGCTCCATCTCGTTGCAGATATCCAGGTGTATATTCGGGTAGCGCTTGCCGAAGCCCTTCAGGTGCGGGATCAGCCAGCGCACGCCGAAGCTCGGCTGGGTGGCCACCTTGAGCACTTCGGTCTGCTGACCGTAGGACAGGATGTAGCGGCTGGACATGTCGACCTGGGTGAGGATCTTGTTCACCTCGGCCAGGTACAGCGCGCCCGCCGGGGTCAGCTGCAGGCGTCGGCGGATCCGCAGGAACAGGTGATGGCGCAGCATGTCTTCGAGCTGCGCCACCTGCTTGCTCACCGCGCTCTGGGTCAGGTGCAGCTCTTGCGCAGCGCGGGTGAAGCTCAGGTGTCGGGCGGCCGCCTCGAAGCATTGCAGGGCGGCCATCGACGGCACCAGACGTTTGGACATAGCGGTATCACTCACCCGTCGAATCATTACCTGGCGGAATGATGTGCAGAATAAAGGTCGTTTGTAGCGCCAGAGTGATCGGATTAATACTGATCCCATCACCAATTACAACCACTCACCGCCTTGCAGGAGAAGAATAATGGTTGATGGATTGCTCGACCGCCTGGGTGTACCGGCCTCTGCCTACACCCATGGCAACCATCCCGTTCACACCCCGATCGACGGCAGCGCGATTGCCTCGGTGCACCTGGAGTCCAAGGCTCAGGTACTGGGCAAGATCGAACAGGCCGAACAGGCCTTCCTGGCCTGGCGCAACGTGCCGGCGCCGCGTCGCGGTGAGCTGATCCGCCTGTTTGGTGAAGTGCTGCGTGAGCACAAGGCGCAACTGGGCGAACTGGTATCCATCGAAGCCGGCAAGATCACCCAGGAAGGCCTGGGCGAAGTGCAGGAAATGATCGACATCTGCGACTTCGCCGTCGGCCTGTCGCGCCAGCTGTACGGCCTGACCATCGCCTCCGAGCGCCCGGGCCACCACATGCGTGAAACCTGGCACCCGCTGGGCGTGGTTGGCGTGATCAGCGCCTTCAACTTCCCGGTGGCCGTGTGGGCGTGGAACACCACCCTGGCGCTGGTATGCGGCAACGCCGTGATCTGGAAGCCATCGGAAAAGACCCCGCTGACCGCACTGGCCTGCCAGGCGCTGTTCGAAAAAGCCCTGAAAGCCTTTGGCGAAGCGCCGCAAGGCCTGGCGCAGCTGATCATCGGCGACCGCGACGCCGGCCAGGCACTGGTCGACGACCCGCGCGTACCGCTGGTAAGCGCCACCGGCAGCACCCGCATGGGGCGCGAAGTCGGCCCACGCGTGGCGGCACGCTTCGGTCGCAGCATCCTCGAGCTGGGTGGCAACAACGCAATGATCCTGGCCCCGAGCGCCGACCTGGACCTGGCCGTGCGCGGCATTCTGTTCAGCGCCGTGGGTACCGCCGGGCAGCGCTGCACCACCCTGCGTCGCCTGATCGTGCACCGCTCCATCAAGGACGAAGTGGTGGCCCGCGTCAAAGCAGCCTACGCCAAGGTACGTATCGGCGACCCGCGCCAGGACAACCTGGTCGGCCCGCTGATCGACAAGGGTTCGTTCACCGCCATGCAGGACTCCCTGGCCCGTGCCCGTGATGAAGGCGGCAGCGTGTTCGGCGGCGAGCGCCAGTTGCAGCAGCAGTACCCGGATGCCTACTACGTGAGCCCGGCGATCGTCGAGATGCCTGGTCAGAGCGAGGTGGTGCGCCATGAAACCTTCGCGCCGATTCTCTACGTGCTGGCCTATGACGAGTTCGACGAAGCGCTGCGCCTGAACAACGAAGTGCCACAGGGCCTGAGCTCGTGCATCTTCACCACCGACCTGCGTGAGGCCGAGCGCTTCCAGAGCGCGGCGGGCAGCGACTGCGGCATCGCCAACGTCAACATCGGCACCAGCGGTGCCGAGATCGGTGGCGCGTTCGGTGGCGAGAAAGAGACCGGCGGTGGCCGTGAGTCGGGTTCCGATTCGTGGAAGGCCTACATGCGTCGTCAGACCAACACCGTGAACTACTCGCGCGAGCTGCCGCTGGCGCAGGGCATCGTGTTCGACTGATAACCGCGTCGGCCCCTTCGCCGGCAAGGCCGGCTCCTACCGCAACCGTGTAGGGGCCGGCCTTGCCGGTGAAGGGTGCTTCCCGTTCCAAGGCCAACCAACGGAGGCGGCCATGACCGACCTGCGTCAAGAATGTCTGTGGGAGTTCGTCACTCCGCCTGCGGCGCCTGCCGCTGCACTGACGGCACAGATCAAGGCCGATGTGTGCGTGATCGGCGGGGGTATCACCGGTCTGTGCACGGCCATCAACCTGCTCGAGCAGGGCAAGTCCGTCGCGCTGCTCGAAGCCCGTGTCATCGGCCATGGTGGCTCGGGGCGCAACGTCGGGCTGGTCAATGCCGGCACCTGGATCCGCCCCGACGATGTCGAGGCCACCCTGGGCCAGCAACAGGGCAGCCGCCTGAACAAGGTACTGGGTGAAGCCCCGGCCGAGGTGTTCGCCATGATCGAACGCCTGGGCATCGACTGCCAGGCACGCAACGAAGGCACCCTGCACATGGCGCACAACGCCAACGGCGTAGCCGACCTGCAGTCGCGTCACCAGCAATGGAGCCGACGCGGTGCCGACGTCGAACTGCTGACCGGTGCGCAGTGCCAGGAATACTGCGGTACCGACAAGATTTCCGCCGCGCTGCTCGACCGCCGCGCCGGCACCATCAACCCCATGGGCTACACCCGTGGTCTGGCCGCCGCGGTACGCCGTCTGGGTGGGCAGGTGTTCGAACAGTCCGCTGTCACCGGGCTCACCCGCGAAGGCAGCGCCTGGCTGGTGAAGACTGCCCAGGGCGCGGTCAGCGCCGACAAGGTGGTGATCTCCACCGGTGCCTACACCGAGGGCGACTGGACCGCGTTGCAGAAGCAGTACTTTCGCGGCTACTACTACCAGGTGGCTTCCAAGCCCCTGCAGGGCGCTGCGGCCGACAACGTGCTCAAGCACGGCCAGGGCTCGTGGGACACGCGCACGGTGCTCAGCAGCATCCGTCGCGACGACCAGGGCCGCCTGCTGCTGGGCAGCATGGGCCGGGTCGACAACAAGCCGGCGTGGTTCGTGCGCAGCTGGGCCGACCGCATCCAGGGGCACTACTTCCCGCAACTGGGCAAGGTCGACTGGGAAATGCACTGGACCGGCTGTATCGACTTCACCCCGGACCACCTGATGCGCCTGTTCGAACCGGCCCCGGGCATCGTTGCGGTCACCGGCTACAACGGCCGTGGCAACACCACCGGTACTGTGATCGGCAAGGCCTTCGCACAGTACCTGCTGCAGGACGATCCGGATGCACTGCCGATCCCGTTCGCCCCGATGAAACCGGTATCGGCCCCGTTGCTGCGCACCGGCTTCTACGAAACCGGCTTTTCGCTGTACCACGCCGGGCAGTGCCTGCGCGTGCTGCTGTAACCCCCGCTCCAGTGCGCGGCCATCGACAGGGATGCCCTGGTCGATGGCCTTCGGCATTGCCCGCATGCCGTCCACCTGCCCGCATTTTCAACGCCCCGTACCGCTCGCGCCCGGTCGAGAATCATTAACACCCGCGATTTTTTCAATTGGACTGGATCCAATCGGTAGTGTCGTTTAGCCTTCGCCGCCATCATGAGCGCCTTTGCGCTGAACGCGCTCGCTAAAACGGACTTGAAGGGTGCCACTTGCACAACATTCCCCATATTCGCCTCCACCTGCGTGACCTGGTTCGTACCGAGTCCTTCGCCGAGCTGAACAGCTACTTCGATGCCCTGCAGGCCGAGTGGAGCAGCGCCGAGCCTGGCACCCACCATTATCTGGACACCGCCCGCACCGGCACGCTGTTCGACTTCAGTGTGACCCCGGCGCCGGAGATCGCACGCTTTCTGCAGGCGTGGGTCGCCGCCTGCCCGGATGCCTTCCATCCGCGCCTGTTCCTGGGCAACTACTGCTATGGCCGCGCCGGCAATATCCGCGGCAACGGCTGGGCCAACAGCGTGACCGACGACTGCTGGCTGGGCGCGGCGCTGGCTTGTGAACTGTCGGCGGTGCACCTGCTGGCGGCGCTCGAACGTTCGCCGCAGCCGGTGGCTGCAGGCGTCACCCTGATGGAGCTGTGCGCGCACTTCCACGAGCCGGCGTGGCTGAACGCGCTGTTCGGTGGCGAGCCTGCCAAGGGCATGGCCAGCGACAACCAGGACCCCGAACTGCTGGAGATGGCGGTCGAACACCTGGCCCACTACGGCCTGACGCCCTTGCAACAGGCCCCCACGGCGCTGCCGGCCGGCCTGCCGCAACGCCAGGCGCACGAGATGGACCAGGGTCAGGATTACTGGCTGCACCGCGTGATGGAGTGGCGCCCGGACTGCCTGGAAGCGCTGCTCAACTATGCCAACTACCTGTTGCCACGCTGGGGCGGCAGCTACGAAGACATCGAAGGCTTTGCCAGCGGGCCGCTGTGCGCCGCGCTGAGCGAGGCGCAGCGCAATGCGATCCGCTGGCTGGCGTTCTACGACATCCACGAGGATTACCCCGCCAAGGAGGAATTCAACGCTGCACGCGAGTACCTCGAGCACTTCGAGGCCTGGCTGCAGCGCGACCTGCTGCCAGCCTACCGCGGTTATGCGCTGGGTTACTTCGGCCAGTTCTGCAGCTATTCGCTGGACAACCAGCCACGTGCGATGGCGATGCAGGTCGCGAGCGTGCAGGCCTTCCCCGAAGGCGAGTACTTCCGCCATGTCGAGGGGCCGTTCCACAGCTTCGTCTACCTCACCATGGTGGCCAACATGGCCGACGAAACCGGTGCCTTCAAGGTGGCGGTCGAGCGCATGTGCGCGATGAACGAGTTGGGCGTGCCGGTGGCGATCAAGGCTGTCGGTCACCAGTTCGGCCTGTGGGGTTTCGACAAGGACCCGCAGTGTGTGCCGGCCTTGCTGGACCGCGCGCGGGTGCTGGGCGAACACGACCTGGGTGACTCGGGCCTGGACATCGTCAGCCTGCCGTCATTCCTGTGGGACGGTGGGCGCCACGACGAGGGTTACTTCCTGGCGGTGCAATGGGGCGAGCGTGGCCTGCCGGGCGCGGCCTATTTCCTGCACGAGGTACACACCGGTGCCCGTGAAGAGGCCCCGCAACGCTATGTGGACGAGGGCGAAAGCCTGCGCTGGCTGGAACGCGGTGCCCAGGACGGCTGCCCGCAGAGCATGTTCAACCTGGCCTGGAAAAAGCTCTTCGACGACGAGCTGGACATGCGTGTGCGTGCCAACCTCGACGAGGTGCTGCGCCTGTTCGAAGGCGCCCGCCAATCGTCGCGGGCAGAACAGCGCGCGCGCATCCGCATCGGCATCCTGCTGCGCGACTTCGGCACTGCCGAAGAACAGGAAACCGGCGTGAAGTACCTGCGTTCGCTGGTCGACTGTGACGATGACTGGGTCTCGGCGCGTACCAGTGCCGAGATCGCACTGGCCTACCTGCGCGGACAGGGCGTTCAGCAAAGCCGCTTCGCTGCCATCGAGTGGGCGCAGCATGCCGTGACCCAGTTGCCCGACAACGAAGGCATCCAAGAAGTCCAGTACGAGGTGCTCAACTCCCACAGCCTGCTCAAGAGTGTCACCAGCGTGTTCGGTGCGTTCCTGGGGCGTGGCAAGGTCGGCGCCGACGACCTGCCGCCCAAGCCGGCGCAGTAACGCCCATGGCCGCACTGCAACGGTTGCGACTTCGTGCCTGGCTGCTGCTGGGCAACGGCTTTCTGCTGGTGGGCGGGCTGGCCCTGTGCGCGCTGCCGCTGGCGATGTGCATGTGGCTGCCCGGTGCTGCGGGGCTGCTGGCCGGGTTCGTGACCCTGCCAGCGGGCATGTTCGGCTACAGCATGCTCAAGCTGCCCTTTGCGACGCGTGCCGATTCCAGCGAGGACGGCATCGCCCTGCAGGCAGTGGACGCGCCGCAGCTGTTCGAGGAAATCGAGCGGTTGCGCCTGGCACTCGGCGCGCCTGCGCTGGATGCGGTGTACCTGAACGACGACTTCAACGCCAGTATCCGCCAGCACCACGTACTGTTTCGCAGGACGCGCAACGTGATGTGGCTGGGCCTGCCCTTGCTCGACACGCTGTCGCCGCGGGCCTGTGCGGCGATCCTGGCGCATGAGTGCGCGCACATCGCCCAGCGTCATGGCCGCTATGCCAGCCGCGTGTATTTCGCACGGCTGCAATGGCAGGCGGCGAGCGAGCGGCTGGAGCGCCATCGCTCGTTGTCGAGCGCGCCGCTGCGTCTGTTCGTGGGCTGGTACGTGCCGCGTTTTCTGGCCGTGAGCATGGATTTTGCGCGGCGCTGCGAGTACCAGGCCGACGCCGAGGCGGCGCGGGTAGGCGGGGTCGAGGCGATGCGCGAGGCGCTGGTCGGCCTGGCCTTGCAGGGGCGGGCACTGGAGCAGGCGTTCTGGCCCAAGGTGTTTCTTGACGGCAGCGCCACGCCATTGACCGACCTGGCCCGCAGCGGTGCGCTGGGCATGCCGCAGGACAATGCCGAGGCCCATAGCTGGCTGCACGCTGCGCTGTGCCGCGACACCGATGACAGCGACACCCACCCGGCCCTGGCTGACCGCCTGGCCGCGCTGGGCGGCGCGCCGACCCATCCCGACAACGTGCTGGTGTGGCAACGCAGCCAGCCCAGTGCGGCGCAGGCCTGGCTGGGCGAGCAGCACCTGCCATTGGCGCAGCGCCTGGACGAACAGCAGGCCGATGACAATGCCCGGCATTGCCAGCGCGCCCGTGACGAGCGCGAGGCATTGGTGGCCGAGCAGCACGACCTGCAGCGCAAACGGCGTATCCGTGCGCTGTCGGGCCACGAGATTGCCCGGCTGGCCTGGCTGTACCGCACCCTTGGCGAGGCGGGCGATGAGGCGCAGCGTTTGCTGGAAGACGCACTGCAGCAGGCGCCGGACGCGGCGGTGCGCTATCAGCTGGCCGAGTGTCATGCCCAGGCCGGGCACCCGGACGCCGCAGCAGCACTGTGGCGGCAGGTGGCCGAGCAGCGCGGGCCGTTGCAGCTGTACAGCCTGCGCAAGCTCAGCGTGCTGGCCCTGCGCAGCGATGACCGCGGCGCGGCCGAGCACTATCGACGCGAGGCCGATGCCCTGCAGCGTGCCGATAGCGACGATGACGGTGAAGACGGCGAGTGGGTGCCCCACGACCTGGTGCCCGTGGAGCGCAACAAGCTGATCGAGACGCTCACGCCGCTGCTGAAACTGGCGACCGGCGTGTGGCTGCTGCGCGAGACCGGCACACGGCGCTACATTTTGCTGGTACTGGCGCGGGACTCGCTGACTTTCCGCCTGGTCAGCCGCCTGACCGGCGAAGACAGCTACCTGCGCCGGGATTGCCAGCAGATGCTCAACCGCCTGCTGCCGCGCATTCGCCTGGACCTGGTGCCCGTGGTGATGTCGGCCGGGGATGCGCGGCTGGTGTTCTGCTCGCAGGCGTCGCAGCTGCGCTTGAGCGCGTTGCTGTAGCGCTCAGTCTGCATCCGACTCGAACAGCCGCGCCAACTCCGCCCGTGCTTCCTTGGCGTTCTGCATGACCTTGGCGCGGTCATTGCGCACCAGGCCCTGGGTTTCCAGCACCTGCTCGTCATGTTCGGTGAAGCGCTGGATACGGTCTGCTGCCTGCGCTTCGGAAAGCCCCAGCCCCACCAGGGCGCGACGGGTCATTTCCAGGCTTGAGTAGAACGTCTCGCGGATCGGCACCGCGCCCACATCGGTCAGCTTGTGCACATGCTGGCGGTTACGCGCACGGGCGAGCACCTTGAGGTGCGGGTACAGGCGCTTGACCCGTTCAGCGGTGCGGGTCGTTACTTCGGGGTCATCGGTGGTGATCACGAAGTACTCGGCCTCGCCCACCTTGGCGGCATGCAGCACTTCTGCTCGCAGCGGGTCGCCGTAGAATACCGGTGCCTGCTCGAAGGTGCGGGTCAGCTCGATGGCGTCCACCGAGGTGTCCAGGGCAACGAAGGGAATCTTCTGGGCACGCAATATGCGCGAGACGATCTGGCCCATGCGCCCCATGCCGACGATTACCACGCGCGGCGCGTCGGTCTGGATCTGCCGGTACTGCTCGGGCACTTCACGGGGTGCCTGGCGGTGCTTGAGCAGGCGCGTGCAGGCCAGCAGCAACAGAGGCGTGACGGCCATCGACAGGGTGATGGTCATCAGCAGCAGGTCATAGGTGTAGGTGTCGAACAGGCCCTGATCCTTGCCCAGCTTGAATACCACGAAGGCAAATTCGCCGCCTGCCGCCAGTACCACCCCCAGGCGCAATGCATTGCCCGCGTTCAGCCCCCCGATGCGGCCGACCAGCATCAACAGTGGCAACTTGACTGCCACCAGCAACAGGGTCAGGCCCAACAGCAGGCCCGGGCTCTGCAGCAGCATGCCCAGGTTGGCCCCCATGCCCACGCTGATGAAGAACAGCCCGAGCAGCAGGCCCTTGAAGGGCTCGATCTGCGATTCGAGCTCATGGCGGTACTCGGAGTCAGCCAGCAGCAGGCCGGCGAGGAAGGCGCCCAGTGCCATGGAGATGCCGGCTTCTTCCATCAGCCAGGCAGTACCGATCACCACCAGCAGCGCGGTGGCGGTGGAGACTTCCGGCAGCCCGGTACGGGCGACGATGCGAAACACCGGGCGCAGCAGATAGCGGCCGCCGACGATCACCACCGCGATGCTGGCGAACACCTTCAGGCCATGTGCCAGGCTGTCGCCGTGGCTGGTGTCCGGGCTGCTGGCGGCCAACAGGGGCACCAGGGCGATCAGCGGAATGGCCGCGATATCCTGGAACAGCAGCACGGCGAAGGCCAGGCGTCCATGGGGGGCGTTGAGCTGCTTGCTTTCGGCCAGGCTCTGCAGGCCAAGGGCGGTGGACGATAACGCCAGGCCCAGGCCGACGACCACGGCGGCGGGCATCGGCTGGCCGAAGCCGAACAGGGCAATGGCGCCGATCACGGCGCCCGTCAGCAGCACCTGCGCCAGCCCCACGCCGAACACCGATTTGCGCATCAGCCACAGGCGGCGCGGCGAAAGCTCCAGGCCGATGATGAACAGCAACAGCACCACACCCAGCTCGGAAATGTGCGCGACGCTTTCGGTGTCGCGGATCAGCCCCAGGACCTGGGGGCCGATGGCGACGCCTGCGAGCAGGTAGCCGATCACGGCGCCCAGTTGCAAACGCTTGGCCAGGGGCACCGCAATGACCGCGGCAAGCAGGAAGATGACGGCTGTTTGCAAAAGGCTGCCTTCGTGTGGCATCGCTCGGCTCCAGGGGGCTGCTACGACGGCAGCGTTGAACAGTGAGGGCGCATGATGAGGCTGCGCCCGGCATTGCACAAACCGATGGGCGTCAAGGCACCTAAGGCCCGGGGCGGTACTGCAGGGCCTCGGCCAGGTGCACGCGTGCGATGTGTGCGGCCTGTTCCAGATCGGCCAGCGTACGCGCCACCTTGAGCAGGCGGTGCGCGGCCCGTAGCGACAAGGTTAGTCGTTCGCACGCGGTTTCCAGCCATTGCTGATCGTCAGCGGACAGCGCGCAGTGCTGGCGCAGGCCGGGCAGCTCGAGAAAGGCGTTGGCACAGCCCTGGCGCTGTTGTTGTCGTTCGCGTGCGGCAGCCACCTGCCCTGCGATGTGGGCACTGGCGGGGCCGTTGTCGGTGCAGTGCGAGAGCGCCGTGGCTTCACGGGCGACGGTCAGGTGCAGGTCGATGCGATCAAGCAACGGGCCGGAGAGCTTGTTGCGGTAGCGCTGGATCTGGTCGCTGCTGCATCGGCAGCGACCGGTGGGGTCGCCATGGTAGCCGCAGGGGCAGGGGTTCATCGCCGCCACCAATTGGAAGCGGGCCGGGAAGCGGATCTTGTCCTTGGCCCGGGCGATCACGATTTCGCCCGATTCCAGGGGCTCGCGCAGCACTTCCAGCACGCGCCGCTCGAACTCCGGCAACTCATCCAGAAACAGCACGCCATGGTGGGCCAGGGTGATCTCGCCGGGTTGCGGGCGGCTGCCACCGCCGACCAGTGCGGCCCCCGACGCCGAGTGATGCGGGTGGCGAAACGGACGCTGCGGCCAGCTGTTGAGCGGCAGCGGGCTGGCGACCGACTGGATGGCCGCCACCTCCAGCGCTTCGCGCTCGTTCAGCGGTGGCAGCAGGCCGGGCAGGCGGCTGGCGAGCAGAGTCTTGCCGGTGCCGGGTGGCCCGCTGAACAGCAGGTTGTGGGCCCCGGCCGCCGCGACCAGCAGGGCACGCTTGGCGGCAAGCTGGCCCTGCACCTCGTTGAGGTCGGGGTAGGGCTGGCTGTGCAGGACCAGGCCGTTGGCCTTGTAGGGTTCGAGGGGCTGCTGGCCGTTGAGGTGCGCGACCAGTTCCAGCAGGTGGTCTACGGCGTACACCACTAGGCCCGAAGCCAGGCAGGCCTCCTCGGCATTCTCCCGTGGCACCACCAGCGCGCGCCCGGCTTCGCGGGCAGCAAGGGCGGCCGGCAGCACGCCCTGCACGCAGCGCACCGCCCCCGACAGCGCCAGCTCGCCCAGGCATTCCACTGCGTGCAGCGAGGCGATCGGCATCTGCCCGTTGGCGGCCAGGATGCCCAGGGCTATGGCCAGGTCGAAGCGTCCGCCATCCTTGGGCAGGTCGGCGGGGGCGAGGTTGAGGGTGATGCGCCGCGCGGGGAACTCCAGGCCGGAGTTGAGGATGGCGCTGCGCACACGGTCCTTGCTTTCCTTTACCGTGGCTTCGGGCAGGCCGACCAGGGTCAGGTTGGGCAGGCCGTTGGCCAGGTGCGCTTCGATGGTGACCGCAGGGGCCAGTACGCCCACCTGGGCGCGGCTGTGGACAAGGGCGAGGGACATGCACACTCCATGATCGGGACAATGCCGCGTCCTGCGGCTGGGGCAAGGATAGTGGTGCGCGCGCAGGGTGCGCGGGGGAGAGTGAGTCGAGGTTTTGCAGCGGTTGACGGGGCTAGGAGCGCTGGTCAAGATCACGGCGCCCCGGTGCAGCCTTCGGGCCGCGACGGCGTGCGTGCCAATGGCTTCTATCGCCGCTTGGGGGTGGGAGGTGGTGGCGCAGTTGGAGGAGGGGGATGTGCGGTATGAGAAGGTGAGGCAGGCCCCTGCATGACCCTGCAGGCGCCGGCCCCGCCGACGAAGGCTGCGCTGCGCTCTACTCGGCAGCCGCCGGGTTCAACCGCGCTTCCATCTCTTCGACCTTGGCCTCCAGCGCCTCCAGGCGTGCGCGGGTGCGGGCCAGCACTACCATCTGGCTGTCGAACTCCTCACGGCTGACCAGTTCCAGCTTGCTGAAACCACTTTGCAGCAGCGCCTTGAACTGGCTTTCCAGTTCGCTGCGCGGCTGCGCGGTGTCACCGCTGAACAGGCGCGAGGCCTGGTCGCTCAGGGCATCGAGAAAGGCTTTGGGCGCGAGCATGTTGGTCCGTCCGGTAAATGCAAAGAGGCGGCCAGTGTAACACGCACCCCACGCCCGCTCGCCCCGCACGCTTTTCGCGCATTCCCCCGATCGGTAGCGCACCGTTTTTGTGCGTGTTTGCCCTGCTGGCGACTGGCCAATTCCAAGCAAGGCACGCAAGCCCTTGTAATTGGTGGCTTTGGCAGACATGGCAAGGTTTCTGCTTAGAGCCAAGTGACTCATGCACTGGTGTCGGGCCTTGGGATTGAGGCCGACGAAGCGTTACAAAGCCAGGCACTGCGCTTAGACTTGAGACGGGTTTGTTTTCCTGGGGCAAGTCCACCAATTCGGGAGAGAGTTTCATGAAGCTAGTCACTGCCATCATCAAGCCATTCAAGTTGGACGACGTGCGCGAGTCGCTGTCCGAAATCGGCGTGCAGGGCATTACCGTCACGGAAGTCAAAGGCTTCGGACGGCAGAAAGGCCACACCGAGCTGTATCGCGGTGCTGAATACGTAGTCGATTTCCTGCCCAAGGTGAAGATCGATGTCGCCATCGACGACAAGGACCTGGACCGGGTCATCGAGGCGATCACCAAGGCGGCCAACACCGGCAAGATCGGTGACGGCAAGATTTTCGTGGTCAATCTGGAACAGGCC
Source organism: Pseudomonas sp. UBA7500 (assembly GCF_002478435.1). Lineage (NCBI taxonomy): Bacteria > Pseudomonadati > Pseudomonadota > Gammaproteobacteria > Pseudomonadales > Pseudomonadaceae > Pseudomonas > Pseudomonas sp. UBA7500. Next base: position 43,372 of record NZ_DLNW01000053.1, read on the forward strand.
ATCCGCATCCGTACCGGTGAAACCGATACCGACGCGATCTAAGTAACGCCGCCCCAAACCCCAACGCCCCAGGAGATAACAATATGACTCTGCGTCAGTTCGCAGGGCTAGGAGCCCTTTTGTCCCTCGTAATGCCTGGCATGGCCATGGCAGAGGAGGCAGCCGCCCCCGTGCTCAACTCCGGCGACACCGCCTGGATGTTGACCGCCACCGCGCTGGTGCTGTTCATGACCATCCCGGGCCTGGCGTTGTTCTACGGCGGCATGGTGCGTTCCAAGAACGTGCTTTCGGTGATGATGCAGTGTTTCGCCATCACCGGCCTGATCAGCATTCTGTGGATGGTCTACGGCTACAGCCTGGCGTTCGATACCACGGGTATGGAAGAGGGCGTGGTCAACTTCAATTCCTTCGTCGGCGGGTTCTCCAAGGCCTTCCTGGCCGGCGTCACCCCCGCAAGCCTGACCTCGTTGTTCCCCGAGGCGGTGTTCATCACCTTCCAGATGACCTTCGCCATCATCACTCCGGCCCTGATCGTCGGTGCCTTTGCCGAGCGCATGAAGTTCTCGGCCATGCTGATCTTCATGGCCGTGTGGTTCACCCTGGTCTACGCACCGATCGCGCACATGGTCTGGTCCGGTGCCGGCGGCCTGATGTGGGACTGGGGCGTACTGGACTTTGCCGGTGGCACCGTGGTGCATATCAATGCGGGTATCGCGGGCCTGGTGGCGTGCCTGGTGCTGGGCAAGCGCAAGGGTTTCCCGACCACCCCGATGGCCCCGCACAACCTGGGCTACACCCTGATGGGCGCGGCCATGCTGTGGATCGGCTGGTTCGGCTTCAACGCCGGCTCCGCAGCCGCTGCCAACGGCACCGCCGGCATGGCCATGCTGGTGACCCAGATCGCCACGGCCGCCGCTGCGCTGGGCTGGATGTTCGCCGAGTGGATCACCCACGGCAAACCCAGCGCCCTGGGCATCGCCTCCGGTGTGGTGGCGGGCCTGGTGGCGATCACCCCGGCTGCGGGCACCGTAGGCCCGATGGGCGCGCTGGTGATCGGCCTGGTATCGGGTGTGGTGTGCTTCTTCTGCGCCACCAGCCTCAAGCGCAAGATGGGCTATGACGACTCCCTGGACGCCTTCGGCGTGCATGGCATCGGCGGCATCGTCGGCGCGATTCTCACCGGCGTGTTCGCGGCCCCTGCACTGGGCGGCTTCGGTACCGTCGAAGATATCGGCGCACAGGTCTGGGTGCAGGCCAAGGGCGTGGGCTTCACGGTGATCTACACCGCTATCGTCACCTACGTGATTCTGAAGGTGCTGGACCTGGTGATGGGCCTGCGGGTCAACGAAGAGGAAGAAGCGGTCGGCCTCGACCTCGCGCAGCACAACGAGCGTGGCTACAACCTGTAACATGCTAGAAAAAACATGCCCGGCTTGCCGGGCATTTTTTTGCCTGGATTTTGTCCATCCAAGGGCACGCAAACGGTTTCCACGGGGGCATTTGCAGGCGCTTGACGCTGTAATGGCCATCAAGCATAAAACTTACAGCGAACAAGGATATTTAGGCACTTTGCTTTTTCACACATCACGCTAGAATGCGCGCCGTAGGGTGCGGATGACCTGTCCGCGCACTTCGATACCCTTTGCTAGGCTTGGCATTGAACAGGCCGCTCACGGCGGGGTCAGCTGGTGAAGCAATGCCGGCAGCTCTTTCTTTTTGTCGGGCCCTGCACGGGCCCGCACGGTGCTCGCCAGGTGGTAGGGCGGGCGCCGCTGGCCGCGGGCTACCCGTGGCCCTGGATTTTTCCGGCAGTGGCCGCACCTGGCGCTGTTGGTCTATAACTTATCTGCTTTTCGCAAGTCATGAGGTAGAACATGAGCGACGATGATCTGGAAAACGACGACCTCGAAGTGGGCGACGAAGACGATACCGATGAAGGCCTGGAAGCGGCTGCCGACGACGTTGCCGATGACAGCGGTGACGACAGCCCCGCACCGGTAGCCAAGGGCAAGTCCAAGGCTGCGGTCTCGGTCGACGAAATGCCCAGCATGGAAGCCAAGCAGAAGGAGCGCGACGCGCTCGCCAAGGCGATGGAAGAGTTCCTGTCGCGTGGCGGCAAGGTGCAGGAAGTGGAGGCCAACGTGGTCGCCGATCCGCCCAAGAAGCCAGACAACAAGTACGGTAGCCGTCCTATCTGAGGGTGCCGTCGAACAGAAGAGCCCGCCGTCGCTGCGGGCTTTTTTGTGGGTGGCGTTACGGGTTGCCGCTGCTGACGCTATGGCGGGGCAGGCCCGCTCCTACAACGATCACCGCAACCCTTGTGGGAGCGGGCTTGACCCGCGATGGGGCCAGCGGGGCTAACGCCAACTGAGCAACAGCTCAGGCAACTGCGACAGGCGCTGGATCTCGGCATCCGGCTGCCCCTCGGCCGTCCACGCCTTGCCCTGCGGGTTGAACCATATCGCGCGCAGGCCGGCCTGCTGGGCCCCGGCGATGTCGTCGCCCGGGTGGTCGCCGATATGCACGGCATTGCCGGCCTCGGCCTGGCCCTGGCGCAATGCTTCGAGAAACGGTTGCGGGTCGGGCTTGCCGATGCCCAAGTCCTCGGCGCACAGGGCGAACCTGAAATAGTCGGCCAGCCCCAGGCGCCTCACGTCGGCATTGCCATTGGTGACCACGCCCAGGGTGTAGCGATGGCGCAGCACCTCCAGCACTGGCTGCACCTCGGGGAAGATATCCACCTGGTGGCGCGCATGCAGGAACACTTCAAAGCCCTCGTTGGCCAGGGCGTGGGCCCTGGCTTCGCTGTAGCCGACGTCGCTCATGGCATGGAACAGCACCTTGCGCCGCAAGGCGCTGATGCGATGCCGCAGGCCCGGCTCGGCCTGCACCAGGCGCTCGCGAATGGCATACAGGTGCTCCACCGGCACCGCGCCCAGGTCGGGTGCATTTGCCGCCAGCCAGTCGCGCAGCACGGCCTCGGCACTGACAATGACCGGGGCGGTGTCCCACAGGGTGTCGTCCAGGTCGAAGGTGATCAGCTGAATGCTCATGAGTCACTGTCCTTGCTGCGTTTGGCCCTTGGGTGGGCGCTGTCATAGACGCTCGCCAGGTGCTGGAAGTCCAGGTGAGTGTAGATCTGCGTGGTGGCGATGTCGGCATGCCCGAGCATTTCCTGCACCGCACGCAGGTCCTGGGACGATTCGAGCAGGTGGCTGGCGAAGGAGTGGCGCAGCATGTGCGGGTGCAGGTTCTGCCCCAGCTCGCGGCTGCCCGCCGCCTGGACCCGCAGCTGGATCGCCCGCGGGCCCAGGCGCCGGCCTTGCTGGCTGACGAACACCGCGTTGTCCTGCGGGGCGCTGATGCCGCGCAGCGCCAGCCACTTTTCCAATGCCTCTCGGGCTTTGCGGCCTACCGGCAGCACGCGGGTCTTGCTGCCCTTGCCATGCACCTGCACCAGGCCGGCTGGCAGGTCGAGCTGATCGAGATCGAGGCTGGTCAGCTCCGACAGGCGCAGGCCCGAGGAGTAGAACAGCTCGAGCATGGCCTGGTCGCGGCGGGCGAGAAAGTCGTCGTCCACCGCGCCTTCGAGCAATTGCAGCGCGCGGTCGGTATCGAGGGTCTTGGGCAGCCGGCGCTCGCCCTTGGGCGCGGCCAGGCCGTTGGCCGGGTCGTGGTCGCACAGGCCTTCGCGGTTCAGGTAGCGGTACAGGCCGCGCACCGCCGAAAGCATGCGCGCCAGGCTGCGCGACGACTGCCCGGCATGGTGCTGGCGCGCCACGAACTGGCGCAGGTGCTGGATCTGCAGGGCGCTCCAGCTGGCGATGCCGGTTTTCCCGCAGTAGGCCAGCACGTTGGCCAGGTCACGCCGGTAGGCCAGCTGGGTATGCTCCGACACCTGGCGCTCGTTGCGCAGGTGCGCGATGAACGCGTCCAGCTGGCGCTCCATCAGCGTACCGGGCGCAGGGTCTGGGTAAAGCGCGGTAGCACGCGGCCGAGCACTTCGGCGATGTAGCTCAGGAACAGGGTGCCGACGCTGCTCTTGTAGTGCTGCGGGTCGTGGCTGGCGATGGCGAGCACGCCGTGCAGGCCCTGATAGTCGAGCGCGGCGACGGCACTGGAGCCGACTTCGGGGCGCTGGGCCTCGCCGAACAGGAAGTCCAGCTCGTGGTCGCGCAGGGTGCCGCTGACCGTCTTGCCCGCGCACAGCAGGCCGCCGATGGCCTGTTGCGCTTCGGTCGGGTTGACCCAGCGGCCCACGGGCGCCACGGTATCGCCGAACAGGATCAGGCTCACGAACGGCACCTTGAACTCCTGGCGCAGGCTGTCCTCGACGGCCATCACCACGGCCTCGAGGCTGTCGGCGTCGAGCAGGTCGAGGATCAGCCGGCGGGTCTTCTCGAACAGCCGGTCGTTGTCGCGGGCCACGTCCATCAGGTGCGAGAGGCGGTGGCGCATCTCGATGTTGCGGTCGCGCAGCAGCTTGAGCTGGCGCTCCACCAGCGACACGCTGTCGCCGCGCTGGTGAGGGACCTGCAGCTCCAGCAGCAGGTCGTCATGCTCGGCGAAGAACGCCGGGTTGGCACGCAGGTAAGCCACCACGTCCTGGGCCCCGACGCTGGGCGTCGAGCCCTGGGCGTCGGAGGCGTCGGGCTCTGCGGTGGGCGTGTGGGGCTGGTCGGTCATGGCTGGTACTCACTCATAGGCGAACCTGTCCTTCATACACGCGTACGGCAGGGCCTGTCATCACTACAGGCCGGCCCGGGCCGCCCCATTCGATGGACAGGCGCCCTCCGGGCAGGTCGATCAGCAGCGGCGAATCCATCCAGCCCTGGCTGATGGCAGCCACCGCCGCGGCGCAGGCACCGGTGCCGCAGGCCTGGGTTTCCCCGGCGCCGCGCTCCCACACGCGCAACTGGGCGCGGTGGCGGTCGATGACCTGGAGGAAGCCGACGTTGACCCGCTGCGGGAAGCGCGGGTGGTTCTCGATCTGCGGGCCGAGGTCGTGCACCGGGGCGCTGTTGATGTCGTCGACGCGCAGCACCGCATGGGGGTTGCCCATCGACACGGCAGCCAGGTTGACCGTGCGACCGGCCACTTCCAGCGGGTAGCTCAGGGCCTGGGCAGGGGCGTCGAAGGGGATCTCGGACGGCACCAGGCGCGGTGGGCCCATGTCGACGCTGATCTGCCCGTCGCCGCGCACATCGAGTTCGATGATGCCGCTCTTGGTCTCGACGCGGATGCGCTTTTTCGCCGTCAGGCGCTTGTCCAGCACGAAGCGCGCGAAGCAGCGCGCACCGTTGCCGCACTGCTCGACTTCGGACCCGTCGGCGTTGAAGATCCGGTAGCGAAAGTCCACGTCCGGATTGCTCGGCGCCTCGACGATCAGCAGTTGGTCGAAACCGATGCCGGTGTGCCGGTCACCCCATTGCTTGGCGTGCTTGGGCAGGATGTGCGCGTGCTGGCTGACCAGGTCGAGGACCATGAAGTCGTTGCCCAGGCCGTGCATCTTGGTAAAACGCAGCAGCATGGGGTCACTCCGGCAGCAGGCTTTCGCCGGCAAACAGCTCGGCCACGGTTTCGCGACGGCGCACTTCGAAGGCCTGATCGGCATCCACCAGTACTTCGGCGCAGCGACCACGGGTGTTGTAGTTCGAACTCATGACGAAACCGTAGGCACCGGCCGAATGCACGGCCAGCAGGTCACCTTCGGCCAGGTTCAGCGCACGGTCCTTGGCCAGGAAGTCGCCGGTCTCGCAGATCGGGCCGACCACGTCATAGCTGCGCGGCTCGCCATCACGTGGCTGCACGGCGGTCACGTCCATCCAGGCCTGGTACAGCGCCGGGCGGATCAGGTCGTTCATCGCCGCGTCGACGATGGCGAAGTCCTTGTGCTCGGTGTGCTTGAGGTACTCGACGCGGGTCAGCAGCACGCCGGCATTGGCCACGATGTAGCGGCCCGGTTCGAATACCAGCGCCAGGTCGCGGTCGCCCACGCGCTCGCGGATGGCCTTGATGTAGTCGCCGGCCAGTGGCGGCTCTTCGTCGCGATAGCGCACGCCCACGCCGCCGCCCAGGTCCAGGTGGCGCAGGTAGATGCCGCACTCGCCGAGGCGGTCGATCAGCGCCAGCAGGCGGTCGAGGGCATCGAGGAAGGGCTCCAGCGTTGTCAGCTGCGAACCGATGTGGCAGTCGACGCCGACGATTTCCAGGTTCGGCAGCTGCGCGGCGCGCACGTAGACTTCTTCGGCATCGGCAATGGCGATACCGAACTTGTTCTCTTTGAGGCCGGTGGAAATGTACGGGTGGGTGCCGGCATCGACATCCGGGTTGACCCGCAGCGAGATCGGCGCGCGTACGCCCATTTCGGCGGCAACCACCTGCAGGCGCTCCAGCTCGTCGGTGGACTCGACGTTGAAGCAGTGCACGCCCACTTCGAGGGCGCGGCGCATGTCGTCGCGGGTCTTGCCCACGCCGGAGAACACCACACGGTCGGCGCGCCCGCCGGCGGCCAGCACACGCTCCAGTTCACCGCCCGAGACGATGTCGAAGCCTGCGCCCAGGCGTGCCAGCACGTTCAGCACGCCGAGGTTGGAGTTGGCTTTTACGGCGAAGCACACCAGGTGCGAAACACCCTGCAATGCATCGGCGTAGCTACGGTACTGGGCTTCGATATGCGCCCGCGAGTACACGTAGGTAGGCGTGCCGAAGCGTTCGGCAATCGCCGACAGCGCCACGCCTTCCGCGAACAGCTCGCCGTCGCGGTAGTTGAAAGCGTCCATGGGGATCCCTTAATCAGTGCTGGTGCGATTGCGACTTTTTGCCGTCTTTGCCGTCTTCAGGCAGGTACAGTGGGCCTTTCTGACCGCAAGCGGAGACGAGGCAGGCAATCGCGACTAGCGCCGCGAGGGAGGAAATCAGGCGCTTCATGGCGAAATCCTTTGAATTTAAGCAGTATTGCGCCCGAGTATACCGAGCGCCCGGCGCCTTGCCTATGTAGCCGCTGCGCCGTCGGACAGGCGCCCGTGCAGGGTGTCGGCTGCGGGCGTTAACCTTTGCATTCGTGGCGCGGCGCTCGTATCTTGCCCGGCTTGCGTGTGTGCAGACATTTTCGAGGTTCTTGCAATGAGTTTGAGCGAAGCGCGTTTTCACGACCTGGTCGACGCGACCCAACAGGCCCTGGAAGACCTGTTCGATGAAACCGACCTGGACCTGGACATGGAGAACTCGGCGGGCGTTCTTACCATCAAGTTCGACAACGGCAGCCAGTTGATCTTCAGCCGCCAGGAGCCGCTGCGCCAGCTGTGGCTGGCCGACAAGTCGGGTGGTTTCCATTTCGACTATGACGAAGCCAGCGGCAAATGGACCTGTGAGAAGACCGAGGAACTGCTCGGCGAGATGCTCGAGCGCATCGTCTGGGAGCGGGTCGGCGAAAAGCTCGACTTCGACGAGATCTGAGATGAGCACTGCTGCCAAACCGGCCAAGCCGCTGTACAGCAATGTCAGCCCGGCGGTGCCGTCGCCCTGCATCAGCCTGTGCCGGCTGGACGAGGCCAAGGTGTGCCTGGGCTGCTTTCGCCATGTCGAGGACATTCGCCAGTGGCGCAGCGCCGACGACCAGCGCCGCCGCGAGATCTGCGCCCAGGCACAGGCACGACGCCAGGCGGCCGGCTAGGCTGCGACGGCGAGCCTCTTGTGTATTTATTGTGCTGTGGTAGTGTCGAGGTTGATCGGCCTGGCCGAAAAACATGCAAACCCCGCCCTTGGGCGGGGTTTTGCTTTATAACGCCCAGCACTTTTACCCATGAACAAGGAGTCTGACTGGATCATGAGCACCAAGCCTTCCCTTATCCTCACCCGATTGGACGTACAGCGTCTCGAGCGTCTGATCGATGGCCTCGATGAAAAGACGCAGGACTCGCCGGGTGTGCTCGCCCTGCAGGACGAGCTGGACCGCGCCGAGCAGGTAGTGAGCCACGAGGAGGTTCCGGCCGGTGTCGTGACCATGAACTCGCGCGTGCATTGCCGCGATGAAGTCAGCGGCAAGGACTACCACCTGACCCTGGTGTACCCGAAGGACGCCGGCGCCGAAGGCACGGTCTCGATCCTGGCGCCGATGGGCAGCGCATTGCTCGGCCTGTCGGTGGGCGAGCAGATCGACTGGCCGGTGCCCGGCGGCAAGACCCTCAAGCTCAAGCTGCTCGAAGTCGAGTACCAGCCCGAAGCCGCAGGCGACTTCGACCTCTGATCAGGCCGCTTCCAGCGCCTGGTTCAGCACCCGCTCCAGTTCCTGCTTGTAGCGCAGGTACAGGATGCTCGAGCCCTGGCCTTCGGCAAGCAGGTCGGACAGGTCCAGGTCGGTGATGTAGCAGCGGTAGCGCTGGGCGTCACGGCGCTGGCCGACGATCTCGCGGGCGACCACCGCATACAGCTGGTCGCCATACTCGAGCTCCGAAAACTCCTTCTGGTTGCAGTACAACGTCACCTGCAGGGCGTCTTCGACGCCTGCCTGGATGATCGCCTGCACTTCGTAGGCGGTGCTGCCCAGCGTGGTGGGCGGTGCCTGGCGCGGCTCCAGCTGGCGTGCCCGGCCGATACCGGGGGGCGACAGCTGATAGTAGAGGATGTCCAGCGCGCCCTGTGCCGGCAGCTCTTCCAGCGGCAGCCGTGCGTTGTGCCGGAACACCACCGATTGCAGAAAGCGCTGCAGCGGCAGCAACAGGCTGCTGTCGTCGTGGTAGGGCAGGCGTTGCTGCCACAGCGCATTGAATTCATCCAGCACGTAGACGTCGGCCCAGTTCTCCTGCACCCGGTAGAACACCTGCAGGCACTGCGGCTGGCCCTGGGGCAGCACCAGCGCAAGGTCGTGGTCTTCCAGCACGTTGGCGTCCAGGTGCAGCGGGGTGTACTCGGCACGTTCCTCGCCCAGGTACGCCAACAGTGCATCCTGACTGTCCAGGCTGACCAGGTTGACCGCCCCGTGGTGCAATTCCAGTACATGGGTGTGCTGCTGCACCTGTATCAGGTAGCGATGCCCCAGGCCTTCGGCAAGCAGCGCCTGAGCGGTGGCGAACACCTCTTCGACCCGCTGGGCGATGGCCTGGGCGCGGTTGTGGCAGAAGCAGCGCACGTTCAGCGTAGGCAGGTGGCCCTTGCTGCCCAGGCTGTTGAGGTAGTCACGCAGGTTGCGCATCAGGGCGTGCTCGCCGTCATACCGCTGCACCAGCACTTCGTTCCAGCTGTTGAGGGTCACCTGGTCCAGAGTCAGCACCAGGTTCTCGCGCACCCCGGCGTAGCTCAGCGAGTCGGTGCGCTCGGTGGTCATCAGGATGTTGAGGTCGCGGTGATGCTGCAGCGGGTCGATGCCGACGTTGACCAGCAGCAGGATCTCGTCCGCCACGCTCGGTTGCAGCAGGCGCGCCTCGCTGACTTCCTTGAACGGCAGGGCCACGCTCTGCTGCAGGCTGCCCAGCAGGTTGAACAGCTCGTACTCGCTCAGGTCGCTGCTGCCGGGGTTGAGCGCCAGGCGCGTGGTGCTGTCGATCACCCCGTTGCGGTGCGCCCAGGCCAGCAGTTCGAGCAATTCGCGGCAGCGCTTGAACGGCACGAACTGCTCCCACTCATGGGCGTTCAGGTTGCCGCTGTACAGGCTCCAGTGGGTTTGCCCAGGCTCCTGGCGATTGGGTGCCTGGACCAGGGTCAGGGTGTCTTCGGCCAGGTCCGGGGCGATGCCCGGGTTGATGAACTCGACCTTGCCGGCGCGCCGCTCGAAGGCGGCGTAGAGGCGTCGGCCCAGCACGTTGAGGTCGCGCTGGTCGAGGCGCGTGGCAGCTTGCGGGTTGCGTGCGAACTGGCCGAGAAAACGGTAGCTGTGGTTGAGTTCGGCCACCAGGATGCGCCGTTCGGCTTCCACCTGGCGCACCTTCCACTGGCTGCGGCTGTCCAGCAGCATCAGCTGGCGCTCGTCCCAGCCCCACTCGCGGGTCAGGCGCTCGAGCAGATCGCGCTGCCAGCCGCCGCTGCGCTGGCGCGCCAGCAGGCTGATCTTCTTGTTCACCTTCAGGTACAGGCTGCGTCGCACCAGTTCCAGGCGCTGGGCCTCGCCGCGGTGCTGCAGGTACTGCTCGATACGCCGGTACACCATCATGTACGGGTCCAGCTCGTCGAGGTCGAGGCGGTTGGCGAACACCGCCTGCTTGAACTGCAGGCTCAGGCACTGCACGTGCGGATGTTCGCTGGCATACACCTCGGTCAGCAGCAGCTTGAGCAGCGACTTGTAGGGGGACTCGATGCCCTTGAACAGTTGCCACAACCCGGCGCCCACGAACTCGCCGGGCGGGATGTGGGCCAGGTGGCCGAGGTCCAGGTTCTCGTCGGCGCGGATGAAGCGCTTGGACAGCAGGGTCTGGGTGTAATGCGCGTAGCTGCTTTCCTCGTAGACCGGCACCAGCCACCACAGCGGCGTGCGCCCGGCCAGCCACAGCGCGGTGCGGTAGAACTCGTCCAGCAGCAGGTAGTGCTGGGTGGTGCCGCAGTCGTCGGAACTCAGTGCGGTATTGCGCTCGCCGGTGACGAAGCGCTCCGGCTCGATCAGGAACAGGTGCAGTTCGGCGCCCTGGGACGCGGCCCAGACCTCCAGCAACACGCACTTTCTGCGCAGCTCGCTCAGCTCGGCCTCGCTGAGCCCGGGGGCGTGGCACAGCCACACGTCCATGTCGCTTTCATCGGCCTGGGCCAGGGTTCCCAGGCTGCCCATCAGGTACAGCCCCAGCAGCGGGCGCGGTGGCTGGCCGTGACGCTTGCGGTAGGTGAACGAGCGGGTCAGGCGCTGGGCCTCGGCCAGCGCCTCGTCGTCGGGCTCGTAGCACGAGATGCCCGCCGGAGTGGTGCCCGATACGTAGCCGGGCAGCAGCGGGTGATTGACGTGGAAGAACAGCGCCAGCAGGTTGAGCACCTGCTGCTGGCGGCTCGACAACCCTTCCATGGCGCGTGCCAGTCGACCCTGGTTGATGGCCAGGAAGCGCTTGCGCAACTGGCTGAGCACCTTGCGATCGATGCCTTCGTCGAGGTCGGGTCGAATTTCGTGGGGGTGGTTCATTGCAGGGCTCTAACTGGCCATCACGGGAGCAATGGCGAGTTTAGCCGCTACGGGGCGAGGGGCTGAAATCTATTTGATTTCTGGCGCCATTTTGTCAGCGCCTGACGTATTGACCGAGTGTGGCCTTCGCCGGCAAGGCCGGCTCCTGTATCGATCTGCAGGATCCGGCCTTGCCGGCGAAGGCTTCAGCGAAGCTCTCAAGCCGGCTCGGCGACCGTGTTCAGGATGATCAGCAACTGCTGTACGTTCTGCGCCGCATCGCGGCCCAGCGGGGTCAGGTAGCCGCCGTCTTCCTGGGTGATCAGTTCCTTGGAGAACAGGCGCTTGGCGGCGGCAATCGCCTGGGGTGCTGCGGTGGCATGGACTTTCAGTCCTTCCTGCGTGCTGTCCAGGTTGAACAGCGCGAGTATTTCCAGTTCGGCAATCAGCTCGGGGGTAAACGACATAGATACTCCGGACTTTCCTGAAGTGGAGGGCAGCACCCTTGCAGGGGTACATGAAGTTGCAGTGTAGCCACGCCAGCCGGTAATTGCTTCAGTCCTTTTCGGGTGGCAACTCAGGCAGCGCACGCAGGGCGGTTTCGTACCACTGCGTATCGAACGCTCGGTCGTCCTCGAGCATGGCGTCGATCTCGCAGGCCAGCACGTGGGCCATCAGGTTGAGGATGTCCTCGCGCTCGTAGCCCACCAGCGTCAGCTTGTTGAACGTGGCCTTGGCCGCTGGCGGGTTGTCGTTCTCGATCTGGTTCTCGATGGCCTGGATCAGGGTCGATTCGGCGAACGCTTCTTCGTCATTGTCGATATCGGTGGGCTCGCTCATGGGCGCTCTCCTCGGAATGGGCATCCAGTTTGCCATGCAGTGCACGCCAATGCCTGGCTATCGAGCAACTGCATGATGCTGGTCAGTGCCTGCGGTAGCGTCTATAAAGGCCAGGCCAACCCCTTTCGGCCTGGAGGCATGTTTCATGCTCAAGCTTCACGGTTTTGCAGTCAGCAACTACTACAACATGGTCAAACTGGCGCTGCTGGAAAAGGGCGTGCCCTTCGAAGAGGTGCTGTTTTTCGGCGGCCCCGGCCCCGCATCACTGAAGATCAGCCCCTGCGGCAAGGTGCCGGTGCTGGAGACCGAGCACGGCTTTCTCAGTGAGACCAACCTGATCCTTGCCTATATCGAGCAGACCCAGCCCGGCAAGGCGCTGCTGCCCGAGGGCGTGTTCGCCCAGGCCAAGGTGCGCGAACTGGCCAAGGAGATCGAGCTGTACATCGAGCTGCCGGCCCGAGCCTGCTACCCCGAGGCGTTCTTCGGTGCCCAGGTGGACCCGGCCATCAAGCAAAAGGCCAAGGCCGAGCTGCTGGCGGGTCTTGCCGCCCTCAAGCGCAACGGTGCCTTCGCTCCCTATGTGGCGGGCGAGCAGATGACCCTGGCGGACATCCTGTTCTGCTACAGCGTCGACCTGGCGTATGCGGTGGGCAAGAAGGTGTTCGATATGGATGTGCTGGCGGACTTCCCGCAGGCCAAGGCCCTGCTCGAACACTTCAAGCAGAACCCCAACGTGCAGAGAAACGCCGCAGACAAGGAAGCCCAGATGCCGGCCTTCCTCGAGATGGTGCGTACCGGCAAGCGCTGACTTCAGCGCAGCCAGGCCCGCCAGACGGGCCTGGCGAATGCCTCAGCGGCTGGCCAGCAGCGCCTGGCCGCGGGCCACGGCTGCACGTACCTGGGCCGGTGCGGTGCCGCCGATGTGGTTGCGCGCGTTCACCGAGCCTTCCAGGGTCAGCACGGCAAACACGTCCTGCTCGATCTGGTCGCTGAACTGGCGCAGTTCATCCAGGCTCATCTCGGCCAGGTCCTTGCCGGTGTCCACGCCGTACTTCACCGCGTGGCCGACGATCTCGTGGCAATCACGGAACGGCAGGCCGCGGCGTACCAGGTAGTCAGCCAGGTCGGTGGCGGTGGAGAACCCGCGCAGCGCGGCTTCGCGCATGATCGCGTGCTTTGGCTTGATCGCCGGGATCATGTCGGCAAAAGCCCGCAGCGAATCGCGCAGGGTATCGGCGGCATCGAACAGCGGTTCCTTGTCTTCCTGGTTGTCCTTGTTGTAGGCCAGCGGCTGGCCCTTCATCAGGGTCAGCAGGCCGGTCAGGGCGCCGAACACGCGGCCGGTCTTGCCGCGTACCAGCTCGGGGACGTCGGGGTTCTTTTTCTGCGGCATGATCGAGCTGCCGGTGCAGAAGCGGTCCGGCAGGTCGATGAACTGGAACTGCGCGCTGGTCCACAGCACCAGCTCTTCGGAAAAGCGCGACAGGTGCATCATCGCGATGCTGGCCGCCGCGCAGAATTCGATGGCGAAGTCACGGTCGGACACGCCGTCCAGCGAGTTGCCGCCCACCGCTTCGAAGCCCAGCAGCGAGCAGGTCAGTTCACGGTCGATCGGGTAGGTGGTACCGGCCAGTGCGGCGCTGCCCAACGGCATGCGGTTGGTGCGCTTGCGGCAGTCCACCAGGCGCTCGTAGTCGCGGCTGAGCATTTCGAACCAGGCCAGCAGATGATGCCCGAAGGTCACCGGCTGGGCGGTCTGCAGGTGGGTGAAGCCCGGCATGATGGTGTCGGCTTCGCGCTCGGCCTGCTCCAGCAGGCCTTTTTGCAGGCGGGTGATCTCGGCCAGGATCAGGTCGATCTCGTCGCGCAGCCACAGGCGGATGTCGGTGGCCACCTGGTCGTTGCGGCTGCGCCCGGTGTGCAGCTTCTTGCCGGTGATGCCGATGCGGTCGGTCAGGCGTGCCTCGATGTTCATGTGCACGTCTTCGAGGTCGATGCGCCAGTCGAAGTTGCCGGCCTCGATTTCGCCCTGGATGGTGGTCAGGCCGTCGATGATGCTGTCGCGCTCGGCATCGGTGAGCACGCCGACCTTGGCCAGCATGGTGGCGTGGGCGATCGACCCCATGATGTCGTGGCGGTACAGGCGCTGGTCGAAGGTGACGGAGGCGGTGAAGCGGGCGACGAAGGCGTCGACCGGCTCGCTGAAACGGCCGCCCCAGGACTGGTTGGTCTTGTCGGTGCTCATGGATTCACTCGTGTAAGGCGTGAACGGAAAAAGTGGCGCAGATGATAGCAGGGTTGCCGGGGCTCACGGGGCTCGGCGGTCGGCGCAACTGCGGGTTTGTGTCGCAGCCGGGGGCCACGACAGGGGCGATGCAAAAGGATATTTATCGATTGAACGGCAGCGTGCCTGCAACCGTCTACAGTTGGACAGAGGATTGGCAGGTTTCGCCCTCCCAGTGAATCTTTAGCCCTCGTGCGAGTCTGAGCGTGGATCGCCGTGACGGTCGTCACTTCACCTGTCTACGCTATCCTTGTGCGAGACTCACGCAGGAATCCAGCGCTATATGAATGTCCTGATCGTTGATGACGAACCCCAAGCCCGGGAACGCCTGAGCCGAATGCTCGGCGAGCTGGAGGGCTATACCGTGCTGGAGCCCAGCGCCACCAATGGCGAAGAGGCCCTGGCATTGATCGACAGCCTCAAGCCCGAGGTGGTCCTGCTCGACATCCGCATGCCCGGCATGGACGGGCTGCAGGTGGCGGCCCGGTTGTGCGAGCGCGAAGCGCCACCGGCCGTGGTGTTCTGTACGGGGGATGACGAATTCACCGTGCAGGCGTTCAAGGACAGCACCCTGGGCCATCTGCTCAAGCCGGTTCAGGCCGATGCCCTACGCGATGCGCTGCGCAAGGCCGAGCGCCCGAACCGCGTGCAGCTGGCGGCCCTGACCCGCCCCGGCGCCGAAAGCGGCAACGGGCCGCGCAGCCACATCAGCGCCAGGACCCGCAAGGGCATCGAGCTGATTCCCATCGACCAGGTGATCTACTTCATCGCCGATCACAAGTACGTGACCTTGCGTCATGAGGGCGGCGAGGTGCTGCTGGACGAACCGCTCAAGGCTCTGGAAGACGAGTTCGGCGAGCGCTTCGTGCGTATCCACCGCAACGCGCTGGTGGCCCGCGACCGTATCGAACGCCTGCAGCGCACACCGCTGGGGCATTTCCAGCTTTTTCTCAAGGGCCTCAATGGCGATGCCCTGATTGTCAGCCGCCGCCATGTGGCCGGCGTACGCAAGATGATGCAGCAGCTTTAGGGCGGGGCGGGAGCACTGCTTGACCAGGGACGGTCGACCCCTCCACTGACATAGATCTGCTAGCAGCCCGGATTGAGCTGTTATCATCCCGCGCATCTATCTCGTACGGATCGATCCATGTCCACTCGTGAAATCCGCATTGCCACGCGCAAAAGTGCCCTTGCCCTGTGGCAGGCCGACTATGTAAAAGCCCGCCTCGAACAGGCACACCCCGGCCTGGTGGTGACCCTGGTGCCGATGGTCAGCCGCGGCGACAAGCTGCTCGACTCGCCGCTGTCGAAGATCGGCGGCAAGGGCCTGTTCGTCAAGGAGCTGGAAACCGCGTTGCTGGAGCAGGAAGCCGACATCGCCGTGCACTCGATGAAAGACGTGCCGATGGACTTCCCCGAAGGCCTGGGCCTGTTCTGCATCTGCGAGCGCGAAGACCCGCGCGATGCCTTTGTCTCCAACACCTATGCCAGCCTCGATGCACTGCCGGCAGGCGCCATTGTCGGCACCTCCAGCCTGCGTCGCCAGGCGCAGTTGCTGACCCGCCGCCCCGACCTCGAGATCCGCTTCCTGCGCGGCAACGTCAACACCCGCCTGGCCAAGCTCGATGCCGGCGAGTACGACGCGATCATCCTGGCGGCTGCCGGTTTGATCCGCCTCGGTTTCGAAGACCGCATCACCGCCAGCATCAGCGTCGACGACAGCCTGCCAGCCGGTGGCCAGGGCGCGGTAGGCATCGAGTGCCGCACCGCCGACGCCGAAATCCATGCCTTGCTCGCGCCGCTGCACCACGCCGATACGGCTGACCGCGTGGTGGCCGAACGGGCCATGAACAAGCACCTCAACGGCGGCTGCCAGGTACCGATCGCCTGTTACGCCGTGCTCGAGGGCGAGCAGCTGTGGTTGCGCGGCCTGGTGGGCGAACCGGCCGGTGGCCTGTTGCTCAGCGCCGAGGCACGTGCACCGCGCGCAGACGCGGATGCACTGGGTGTACGCGTCGCCGAAGACCTGCTGAACCAGGGCGCCGAAGACATTCTCAAGGCGGTGTATGGCGAGGCCGGCCACCCGTGAACGGCTGGCGCCTGCTGCTGACCCGGCCGGCCGACGACTGCGTGGCACTGGCCGCGACCCTGGCCCAGGCCGGGGTGTTCGGCAGCAGCCTGCCGCTGCTCGAGATCGAAGCGCTGCCGGTGACCGATGCGCAGCGCAGCACCGTGCTCGGCCTGGCCGACTATGCTGCGGTCATCGTGGTCAGCAAGCCGGCAGCCCGGCTCGGCCTGGCCCTGCTCGACCAGCACTGGCCCCGCACGCCGGCCCTGCCGTGGTTCACGGTGGGGGCGGCTACCGCCGCGATCCTGCAGGCCCATGGCTGCGAAGTGCACTTCCCGCCACAGGGGGATGACAGCGAAGCCCTGCTGCAGCTGACCCGGCTGCAGGAAGTTTTCGCACAGCCCCAGCCGCGCTTTCTGATCATGCGCGGTGAAGACGGTCGCGAGCTGTTGGCCGAGCGATTGACCGCGCAGGGTGCTAGTGTCGATTATCTGCCCCTGTACCGCCGCTGCCTGCCCGAGTACCCGGTCGGCACGCTGATGCGACGCATCGATGCGGAACGCCTGAACGGCGTGGTGGTCAGCAGTGGGCAGGGTCTTGAACACCTGCGCCAGCTGGCTGGCAGCGACTGGTCGCGACTGGCCGCGTGGCCGCTGTTCGTGCCGAGCCCGCGTGTTGCCGAGCAGGCCCGCGCCGCTGGCGCACAGAATGTAGTGGATTGCCGTGGTGCCAGTGCCACGGCTTTGCTGGCGGCGTTGCAGGAATCCCCTGCGCCCGCCTCCTAAGGCGCTAAGCTGTCTGGCGAGGTGCCCCAATGCAAAGGATGGATACGTGAGCGAAACTGCCTTGCCCAACGATGATCTGCAGCCGGCGCCAGAAGCGCCCGCGCAAACGCCCGCCGCCCCTGCCAAGCGGGCCGGCACCGGTCTGGCACTGTTCGCCCTGCTGTTGGGTGCGGCAGGTGTCGCAATCGGTGGCTGGGGTGTCTGGCAGGTGCGCCACCTGCAGGGCGCCAACCAGCTCCAGAGCGAACAATTGCAGGCCTTGAATGCCCAGGCCCAGGCCTTGCAGCAGGGCGAGCAGCGACTGTCGTCACGCCTGGCCGACCTGCCACCGGCCGCCGAGCTCGAAGAGCGCCGGCGCCTGGTGGCGCAATTGCAGGGCGACCAGCAACGTCTGAGCCAGCGCCTGGAGACCGTGCTCGGTGCCAGCCGCAAGGACTGGCGCCTGGCCGAGGCCGAGCACCTGCTGCGCCTGGCCAGCCTGCGCCTGTCGGCATTGCAGGACATCACCAGCGCTCGGGCGCTGGTCGAAGGCGCCGACCAGATCCTGCGCGAGCAGAGCGACCCGGCCTCGTTCGCTGCCCGCGAACAGCTGGCACGCAGCCTGGCCACCCTGAACAGCGTAAAGCAACCGGACCGCACCGGGCTGTTCCTCAAGCTGGCCGCGCTGCGCGAGCAGGTAGTGCAGCTCACCGCCATGGCCCCCGAATTCGAAGAAGGCGGCGAACCGCTGTTCGGCCTGGCTGCCGACGGCGACGGTGCCAGCCGCTGGTCACAGTGGTGGGCGCAGCTGTCGCGCTACTTCCGTATCGATTTCAATGCCGACAAGAACGTCAAGCCGTTGCTGGCCGGCCAGGCCCTGAACCAGGTGCGCCTGGCCCTGAGCCTGACCCTGGAGCAGGCGCAGTGGGCCGCGCTCAACGGCGAGCCGAAGGTCTATGCCCAGGCGCTGGATGAAGCGCGCAGCGTGCTGCTGGCCAACTTCAACCACGACAACGAGCAGAGCCAGTCGATGCTCGAACAGCTCAACGCGGTGGCGAACGAGCCGGTGTCGGTAGTGACGCCGGACCTGGCCGACAGCCTCGGTGCGGTCCAGGCCTACCTCGAGCGTCGCCACCTGCCCGCCGAAGAATCGATCACGCGCCAGCCGGCGGCACAAGGTCATGAGGAGGGCACCCCATGAAACGTGCCTACCTGTGGGTGGTGGTGGCGATCGTCGCCGCGACCCTGCTGGGTATCGCCGTGGCCCGGCATAGCGGATACGTGCTGATCGCCTACGACAGCTTCCGCTACGAGTCGAGCCTGTGGGCGACCCTGGCCCTGCTGCTGGCCGTGGTGCTCGTGGTGCTGATGGTGCGCTTCGTGCTGGGCCTGGTGTTCACCTCGGGCGGGGTGGTCAACCCATGGTCGCGGCGCAACCGCAGCCGGCGTACACGCCTGGCCATCGAGCAGGGGCAACTGGACCTGGCCGAGGGCCGCTGGGCCAGTGCCCAGCGCCATCTGCATCGCGCTGCCGAGGCCGAACGCCAGCCGCTGCTCTATTACCTCGGGGCGGCCCGCGCTGCCAACGAACTGGGGCGCACCGAGGACAGCGACAACCTGCTGGAACGTGCCCTGGAACGCCAGCCGCAAGCCGAGCTGGCCATCGCCCTGACCCACGCGCAGTTGCAGGTCGACCGCGGTGACACCGAGGCAGCGTTGGTGACCCTGCAGGCGATGCACGAGCGCCACCCGCACAACGTGCAGGTGCTGCGCCAGTTGCAGCGTCTGTACCAGCAGCGTGGCGACTGGAGCGCGGTGATCCGCCTGCTGCCGGAGCTGCGCAAGGACAAGGTGTTGTCTGCCGCGGAACTGGCAGAGCTGGAGCGGCGGGCCTGGGGCGAAAACCTGAGCCTGGCCGCACGCCGCGAGCAGGACGACCAGACCGCACAGCAGTCCCTTGAACGTGCCTGGCAGCAACTGACCTCGGCACAACGCCAGGAGCCGCAACTGGTGCTGGCGTATGCCGAGCAACTGCGCCAGCTGGGCGCCGAAAGCGACGCCGAGAAGATCCTGCGTACGGCCCTGCAGCGCGAATACGAAAGCCACCTGGCCCGGCTGTACGGGCTGGTACGAGGCGGCGACCCGGCGCGTCAGTTGCAGACGGCCGAGGGCTGGCTCAAGCAGCACCCGGACGATCCCAGCCTGTTGCTGACCCTGGGTCGTCTGAGCCTGCAGAATCGTCTATGGGGCAAGGCGCGCGACTACTTCGAAGACAGCCTGCGCCGGCAGCGCAACCCTGAGGCCTGCGCCGAGCTGGCCCGTCTGCTGGCCGGCCTGGGCGACACCGAGCGCAGCAACCAGCTGTTTCAGGAGGGCCTGGGCCTGTTGGATGAGCGCCTGCTGGCCTTGCCCCTGCCTGAAGCCGTTCGGGCCTGACGTCGTACGGGTTTAGCCCCAGGTTAAACCCGTACTGTTTGGCTGGTTGCGGGGGTGGGTAACTTTTCGCTGAGTTACAGAGGAAATATCCACCTCAACTCTTCGACACTTCCCTTTTGTTTCAGCGATTTATCGCGCCTGTCGTGCCTTGAAACAAGGCTCGATTTTCCTCTACCGTTGTTACATGTCTTTCCCGCACCTGGACTTGCCATGCCATTGGCCTGTTTGCGCTCATTGTTCTCCCTGGCTTTCGTCGCGTCGTTACTGATTCTCGCCGGTGCGTTTTACCTCGAATTCACCAAAGGGCTGGTGCCTTGCCCACTGTGCCAGAGCCAGCGTGTATTGCTGGTTGTGTTTGCCGGCGTCTGCCTGGCCGCGCGCCTGCATGCACCGGGTCAGCCGGGTGCGCGTCGCTATGCGGCTGCGGCGTTGGGCCTGGCGCTGGGGGGCGGCTTGCTGGCGGTGCGCCAGATCTGGTTGCAGGGCAGCGGGGTGGCGGCGGGTGAGGCCTGCTCGATGCCCCTCGGTGCGCTCATCGAGCAAGGCAGCCTTGCCGACGTGCTGCACGCCATGCTGCTCGGTTCGGCCGATTGCGCGTCGATCACCTGGAGCTTTCTGGACCTGAGCCTGCCGGAGTGGAGCCTGCTGGCCTTCCTGCTGCTGGCGGCGCTGGCGTTGGCGCGGCTGCTGTACGTGCAGCCAGCGGCCACGGGCAAGTCGTTGAAACCCTGACGCTTGCCGGCAGGGGTCAGGCAATCGACCGATGGCCGCGGGTGCGGCGATTAAACACTTGTATGAAACTTGTCGCCTGCGTACCTTGAAGGCAAGGGCGCGCGGGAATAATCTCCCTTGCACGCATACCCAAAACACTGCTGCTCGATGCCGTTCTGCTGCTTTCTCCCTTTGTTGTGCATACCTCGCACGACGGGGCGCAGCGGCATGACCCAGAAGGGAAGACACCGCCATGTTAGATAGTTGTCAGAATGCTCAGGAACGCTGGGGTGGGGTTCACAAGCTGATTGACCGCTGGCTGGACGAGCGGGCCGAACTGGTCACGGCCTTTCGCGCATTGCGCGATGCCAAACCGGCCTTTGCGGACAAGGACAAGAACCTCGACTTCTGCGCGATACTGGTCGATTACGTCTCCGCCTGGCACTTCGAGGTCAGTGAGCAGTTGGTGGCTGAAGCCAAGGCGTTCGGAGATAACAAGGGCCTGGAACTGGCGAAGCAGATCAGCCCTCGTATCAGTGCCATTACCGATATCGCGTCGGCTTTCAACGATCACTGCGACAAGGGCAACTGTACCGACCAGGAGCGCTTCGCCAAGAAGCTCAGCGAGCTGGGCAGCCTGCTCCACGAGCGCTTCGAGCTTGAGGATTGCCTGATCGAAGTGCTGCACAACGCGCACAAGGAAGAAGAGGCCGTCCAGGCCTGACCCCTGTCTCCTCCGTTGCCGACATTCAGTCGGCAACCCCCAGTAGTTCGATCTCGAAGATCAGTGGCGTGAATGGCGGAATCAGATCGCCTGCGCCATCGGCTCCGTAGGACTTGGCCGACGGAATCACCACACGCCATTTCGCCCCGACAGCCATCTGTGGCAACGCCACCTGCCAGCCCTCGATCACACTCTTGAGGCTGAACCACTGCGGTTGTTCGCTCTGGTCGAACACGCTGCCATCGGGCAGCTTGCCGACGTAGCGTACCTGCACCCGGCCATCGGCCCTGGGTGAGGCACCATTGCCCTTGACCAGTTCGGTCACCAGTACGCCTTCGGGTAGTTCTCGTACTCCGGCACGGGCGCGTTCGGTGGCCATGAAACGGGTTTCCACCGCCATCAGCATTTCCACCTGCGACTGCTCGGCGGCCTCGCTGGCCTGGGCCTCGTGCTGGCTGAGAATCGCTTCGCGCCGTGCCTGGCTGATTGCCAGGGGCTTGTTCGCGTAGGCCTGTTGCAACCCCTGGATCAAGGCATCGAGCTGCAGCTCGGGCATCTCGTTGCGCAACCGTTCACCCAGGCTGGCGCCGACGCTATAGGACAGGTCGTGAGCACTTGCCGGTGGCTCGGTGGTGTCTGCGAATGCGCAGGGCAGGGCGAGCAGCAAGGGCAGTAACAGGTAGCGTGGCACAGGCTCACTCCAGGTGGTTTGAGTGCATGGTGAGGGCCGGATGAATCTTTGCATAGAGCAAATTCCGACAGCCTTTTTAACAGCATCTACACTTGTGCGCAGCTGCAGCCATAACAACTTTGCCCAGGCATGCAACGCGGCGTCCTACTTACTGTCAACATGCCCTAGCGGCGGTAGCAGCAGAAGGTCTAGTATGAGCCGCATTCTCGTCAGCCAGGAGGTAAGCCATGTCGGCCAGTAAGAAGCCAGTCAGTACGCCATTACACCTGCTACATCAACTCTCGGGCAGTTTGCTCGAGCATCTGGAAAGTGCCTGCTCGCAAGCACTGGCTGATGCTGAAAAACTGTTGGCCAAGTTGGAAAAACAACGGGGCAAGGCGCAGGAAAAACTTCACAAGTCGCGTCTCAAACTTCAGGACGCTGCGGTCGCCGGCAAGAACAAGGCGCAGAACAAGGCCAAGGGCGCCGTAGGCGAACTGGAAACCCTGCTCGATTCGCTCAAGGATCGCCAGTCGCAAACCCGCCTGTACATCGTGCAGCTCAAGCGTGATGCGCAGGAAAGCCTGAAGCTCGCCCAAGGCGTCGGCAAGGTGCAGGAAGCAGCGTCCAAGGCCCTGACCTCGCGTTCGGCCAAGGCTGCTCCGGTAGCGGCCAAGTCGGCCGCCAAGGCCCCGGCTCGCAAGGCTGCAGCCAAGCCAGCCGCTACCAAAGCCGCCGCCAAGCCAGCGGCCAAAACTGCCGCGGCCAAGCCAGCCGCTGCCAAGGCTCCGGCCAAGCCAGCTGCCAAGACTGCAGCCGCCAAGGCTCCGGCAAGGTCTGCTGCCAAACCCGCAGCCGCCAAGCCAGCTGCCAAACCTGCCGCTGCCAAGGCATCCGCCAAGCCAGCTGCCAAACCCGCCGCTGCCAAGGCTCCGGCCAAGCCAGCTGCCAAGCCTGCTGCTGCCAAGGCCCCCGCCAAGCCCGCCGCTACCCGCGCACCCGCCAAGCCGGCCGCCAAACCCGCTGCTGCCAAACCGGCGACTTCGGCACCTGCTGCGGCCACCACGGCCGCACCTGCTGCTTCGCCTGCCGCTGCACCCGTGACGACCCCAGTGACTCAGTCGCCCTCGACTGCTTCCTGATCCGCCACCGCCACGACGCGCAGCACCTGCAGCGCGTCGTGGTGCCGGGTGCCCTGGGGGGCCAGCACGGCCAGCCAGTCACCTGCCACACCCTGATTCATCCAGCCTTCGCTAGCCTGTTGCAGACGCGCCAGCAATGTTCGCTCCGCCTCCAGTTCCAGTGCCTTGACCTGCTCGCGCAAGTGCGTCAGCTGCGGGTCGTGCTGCGCGTCTGCACGCCATTGCCGGCGCAGTTGACGCAGCGGTGTCACCACATGCTGCTGCCAGGCAGCGGCCAGCTGTTGCAGGTGCTGTACGCGCTCGGGGGTCACCCCGGCCCTGCGGGCTTCAAGCCACGCCCCGCACAGCAGAAGGCACACATCGGCCCCTTCGTCCTGCAAGGCCAGGCAGGCAGCCTCCACGCCCGGCCGGGCGTACAGGTGCAGAGCGAAATTCCACAGGTCGGTGTGCATGGTCCTACTCGCGCCAGTTGCCATCGAAGCTGGTAGACTCCGCGGCCATTATGATCAGACTTTCGAACCTCACTTTACAGCGTGGTCCCCAGCGCCTGCTAGAAGGCGCCGAGTTGACCCTGCACGCCGGCCAGAAAGCCGGCCTGATCGGTGCCAACGGCGCCGGCAAATCCAGCCTGTTCGCCTTGCTGCGCGGTGAGCTCACGCCCGATTCGGGCGAATGCCAGCTGCCCGGCGACTGGCGCATCGCGCACATGCGCCAGGAGGTCGATACCCTCGATCGCCTGGCGGTGGACTACGTGCTCGATGGCGACGTGCGCCTGCGCGAGGTACAGGCTGCGCTCGCAGCCGCCGAGGCCGCGCACGACAACAATGCATTGGCCCGCCTGCATGTGGAGCTCGACAGCGCCGACGGTTATACCGCCGATGCCCGCGCCCGCAAGCTGCTGGCCGGCCTGGGCTTCAGCAACGAACAGATGGACCGGCGCGTCGGCGACTTCTCCGGCGGCTGGCGCATGCGCCTGAACCTGGCCCAGGCACTGATGTGCCCCAGCGACCTGCTGCTGCTCGACGAGCCCACCAACCACCTGGACCTGGATGCGATCCTGTGGCTTGAAGACTGGCTCAAGAGCTACCCCGGCACGCTGCTGCTGATTTCCCACGACCGCGATTTCCTGGATGCGGTGGTCGACCACGTGGCACACGTGGAACAGTGCAAGCTGACCCTCTACCGCGGCGGCTACAGCGCCTTCGAGCGCGCCCGTGCCGAACGCCTGGCGCAACAGCAGCAGGCGTACGAGAAGCAGCAGGCGCAACGCGCCCACATGGAAAAGTACATCGCCCGGTTCAAGGCCCAGGCCACCAAGGCGCGCCAGGCACAAAGCCGCATCAAGGCACTGGAGCGCATGGAGGAGCTTTCGGCGGCGCATGTCGACTCGCCGTTCGACTTCACCTTCCGTGAGTCCGAGAAGATCTCCAGCCCGCTGCTCGACCTTGCCGAAGCCCGCCTGGGCTATGGCGACAAGACCGTGCTGGAGAAGGTCAAGCTGCAGCTCACCCCGGGTGCGCGCATCGGCCTGCTGGGCCCCAACGGCGCCGGCAAATCGACCCTGATCAAGAACCTGGCCGGCGAGCTGGAGCCGCTGGCCGGACGCCTGGTGCGCGGCGAGAACCTGGTGGTGGGCTACTTTGCTCAGCACCAGCTCGATTCGCTGGACAGCAAGGCCAGCCCCCTGCTGCACCTGCAGCGCCTGGCCCCCACCGAGCGCGAGCAGACCCTGCGCGACTTCCTCGGCGGTTTCGATTTTCGCGGTGCGCGCATCGACGAACCGGTGCTGAACTTCTCCGGCGGCGAAAAGGCCCGCCTGGCCCTGGCGCTGATTGCCTGGGAGCGGCCCAACCTGCTGCTGCTCGACGAACCGACCAACCACCTGGACCTGGAGATGCGCCTGGCACTGACCATGGCCCTGCAGGAGTTCAGTGGCGCGGTACTGGTGGTGTCCCACGACCGTCACCTGCTCAAGAGCACCACCGACGACTTCCTGCTGGTGGCAGACGGCAAGGTCGAGACCTTCGATGGCGACCTCGACGACTACACCCGCTGGCTGGTCGAGTATCGTCAGCGCAATGCCCCGGTCAGCACCACCCCGGTCAACCCCGACAAGACCGACAAGAAGGCCCAGCGCCAGGCTGCGGCGGCGTTGCGCCAGCAACTGGCCCCGCACAAGCGCCAGGCCGACAAGCTCGAAGCCGAGCTGGCCAAGTTGCATGAAGAGCTGGCCGGGGTCGATGCCAGCCTGAGCGACAGCGCGCTGTATGAAGCGGCGCGCAAGGACGAGCTGCGCGAGCTGCTGGCCCGCCAGGCCAAGCTGAAGGTGCGCGAAGGCGAGCTGGAAGAAGCCTGGATGCAAGCGCTCGAAGTGCTTGAAAGCATGCAGGCCGAGCTGGAGGCGTTGTCCTGATGGAGTCGATGCAGGGATTGCTGCCGGTCGAGTGGATCGGCCCCTTCTGGATGGGCCTGCAGATACTGCTGATCCTGGTCGCAGCGTACCTGCTGCAACGCCTGGTGGCGCGCTGCCTGACTCGCCTGAGCGAGCGTTACCCGTTGCCGCCGGAGCTGATGGTGCCGCTGCGCGGCGGCTTGCGCTGGCTGATCATGGGCAGCGCGCTGATCTTCGTGCTGGAGCGCCTGGGTGTTTCGGCCACGGTGCTGTGGACGGCCCTGTCGGGCTTTGTCGCGGTGGCGGCGGTGGCCTTCTTCGCGATGTGGAGCGTACTGTCCAACCTGCTCTGCGCGGTGCTGATCTTCACCGTGGGGCCGTTTCGCATCGGCGACGTTGTCGAGCTGGTCGAGACCCTCGACAAGCCGGGGGTCAAGGGCCGCGTGACCGCGATCAACCTGCTGTTCACCACCCTGGTCGAACTGCCCGAGGCGGGCGGCGCACTGGTGCAGGTGCCCAACAGCCAGTTCTTCCAGAAGAGCGTGCGCCGCTGGCGCGGTTCGGACGGCCTGGCCGTGGTAAGCGAAAGCCCGAAACCCGGGGCCTGAACACCGGCTGCAAAAAAATGTGGTGATTTTTTCAGCGGCGCATTAGCGTGGAACCCTTGAACAAGGGTCCGGGCCGAGGTGTGTGATGTCGCTGGAAACGTGGTTGGCTTTTTTTGCTGCCTGTTGGGTAATCAGTCTTTCGCCGGGGGCGGGGGCCATTGCGTCCATGTCCTGCGGTCTGCAGTACGGCTTCTGGCGCGGCTACTGGAACGCGCTGGGCCTGCAGCTGGGGCTGGTGATGCAGATCGCGATCATTGCCGCCGGCGTGGGCGCGGTACTCGCTGCCTCGGCTACCGCGTTCCAGGTCATCAAATGGTTTGGCGTTGCCTACCTGATCTACCTGGCCGTGAAACAGTGGCGAGCGCTGCCGGCAGACCTGGCCGACGACTCGACGGTACGCCCCATCGGCAAGCCGCTGAGCCTGGTGTTCCGTGGTTTTCTGGTCAACGTCAGCAACCCCAAGGCGCTGATCTTCATGCTTGCGGTGCTGCCGCAGTTCATCAATCCGCATGCCGAGCTGCTGCCGCAGTACCTGACGATCGCCGGCACCATGGTGGCGGTGGACCTGCTGGTGATGGCGGGTTATACCGGGTTGGCGGCGCGGGTGCTGCGCCTGTTGCGCACGCCCCGGCAGCAGCGGCGCATGAACCGCACGTTTGCCGGGTTGTTCCTGGGTGCGGCGACATTGCTGGCGACCATTCGCCGGGCGCCGGTCTAAGACCGGAAGGCTGCGCCTTCCATCGCGGGTCACCACTGTTCTTGTGGGAGCCGGCGTTGCCGGCGAAGAGGCCAGCACAGACACCCAATAAAAAAGGCGACCCGAAGGTCGCCTTTTGCATGCTCAGCGCAAGATTTGCGCCGGCTCATCCGGCGGCAGGTTGTTGCGCATCGGCGCACGTTCCTGATCCGGCATCACACCCACCAGCTGCTCCTTGAGCTGCCTGGCCACATCCATGCCCAGTTCCTTGGACACTTCACGCACCACCCGCGGACGGTTCAGGCTGACCCGCACGTCCTGGCTGTTCACCAGCTTGGTGTCCTGGCCTTCACCCATGGCGGTGAACGCCGAGGTGATCTCGTAGGTACGGGTGTTGATCAGGCTGAAATCGGCCACCAGGGTCAGGCCCAGGATCGCCGAGTAGCTGTTGGTGTTGTCGATCGAGGTGATATCGCGCTGGAAGTCGATATCCGACAGGGTGCCGAACAGTACGTAGTCGGCGCCCTTGTAGTTGCCCGCCTTGATCCGCGCGATCACGTCATACACGTCCTGCTTGGCCTTGGCCGTGTACGGCGTGCCCTGCACCAGCTGGAACATGCCGGACTTGAGGATCTCGCCCTTGATGTCACCGCTGAACTTGCGCAGCTCGGTCTGCTCGATGTAGCTCTGGCTGCTTTCGAACTCGCTGTAGCTGGACGACGCGTTGGCGTGGTACATGCTCGCATTCGAGTTGCTGCTCGCCGAGACCATGTGGATGTACTGCTCCACGCGCTCCTGATAAGCCAGGTCGGTGACCGCTACCTTGGGGGCCGCTTGCACGCCGAACGCGCAAGCCAGGCCGATGATGCCCATCCATGCACGCATTGCTTAGCGCTCCGTGGTCTTGCGGATTTCTTTTTCGTCCATCCACTCGGCCAGGCCGCTTTCCACGTCGATCAGCTGCAGGCTGAACTTGTAGAACACGTCCTTGTAGTCGCTGCTGCGCTTGACGATCGAGCTGATCGACCCTTCCAGGCGGTATTTGGCAGCGATCATGTTGCCGGTCTTGGCCACGGTGTTCTTCTTGTACAGGCCGCTCTGGTTCTGCAGCTTGAGCTGGTCGACCTGGCTCTGCATCTGGTTGTTGTCGCTGGCGAAGCGGGCGGTGCCGGTCTTCATCAGCTGGGTCTTGATCGAGGTGGTGATCTCGCGGGTATCGATGTACTCGCTGGTCTTGTTCTTCACGTCGTAGACCTGAACCACCGGACGGCCCTGCAGGATGCCGGACTGGGCCAGCGAGCGGGTCATGCTTTCGGCGATCATCTGCAGGTCGGTGGAACCGAACTCGTTGGTGACCAGTTCAACGGCCTTGCTGTCGCCGTAGCCAATGTTCTTGCCGCCCAGTACAGGGGAGTTGTTGGCGCAGCCGCTGGCCAGCGCGACCACTACGGCCAGCAGGGAAAAACGAGCGAACATCATGTTGAGCATCTCCTGAAAATTGAAAATTACTGGGCCTGGACTTCAATGCGGAAGTCAGTGGCCTGGGGGACCGGGGCAATCGCTGGCAGTACGGTGGACTGCGAGCCGTACAGGCTCAGGGTCTTCCAGCTTTCTTCGCTGGCGACCGGGAAGCCGTCGTTGCCCAGCCAGGCAAAGCGATAGAACATCGTCTTGTTGCTGCGGCTGGTGTTGGTCAGCGAGACCTTGACGGTCATGAAGCCGTTTTCGCGGGCAACCCGCATCGGGCCGATGTCGATGTTGCTCAGTTTGCCCATCACGACCACCTTGCTGGCGGCGCTGCCCGGTGCGGGCGGTGGTGGGGTGGCGCAGCCGGCCAGCAGGGTGGCGGTGGCGAGCGCGGCGAGAAGCTTGAGGCGCATGGCGATTCCTTGGCTTACTTGAGGCTGGCGACGGCGGCGGCCGGCGCAGGCTGGGTGACTTGCAGGGCCGGGCCACCGGCGTAGACGCGGTTGCCCACGACGCGCAGGGCCACGACCTGATAGGGGCGATCGATCTTCACGGCGATCTTGCTGCCGCCCAGGTTCGACGGCAGGCTCAGCTGGTGCTCGCCCTGGGCCAGGCGCACGCGGGCAACCAGGGTGTCGTCCGGCAGGGTGCGCCAGGTGCGGGTGTCGGCGCCTTCGGTGACGGCCGAGGCGATGCCCACGGCCAGACCAGCCAGCGGGTTGACGTCGTTGAGCTGCTTTTGCGCCACGCCACGGGTGATGGCGCGCACGCTGGTGCGCAGGATGATGCCTGGCATGTCGTCACGCAGCGCGCGGCGCGACATGGCGGTGGTGCTGTTGAGCGCGGTCAGCGAGAGCGTCTTGTCGTTCAGGTAGATCTCGCTGAAGTGCGCGGTGGAGGTGTCTTCCTTGATGATCGGGAACGACAGCGGGGTGATCACCAGATTGCCGCTGATTGGCAGGGGCAGGGGGATGCGCACCGAGTCGCGGGCCGGCGCCAGGCCGCTCTGCACCACGATCAGCACGTCGCTGTCGGCGCCCTTGGCGGCAGGCTTGTCGAGGTCGAGCAGCGCACGCTCGAGCAGCGCGGTGTTCGGGCGCAGTTCGGCCGCCTTGCGGTAGCCCGGTGCAGCCAGGCCTTTTTCGCCCAGTGCTTCGTATACGTAGCCGGACAGGTAGTGGCTGAACGCACTCTGGTAGCTGTTCTTCAGGCCGACCACTTCAGGCGCGTCCAGGGCGGCCACCGGGTAGCCCTGCAGGTCCTTGTACTCGGTCTTGACGCCTTCCTTCTCGGCCTCTTCTTCGCGCTTGAGGTATTCCTTGTCGCGCAGCTCGGCGATCACGGCCTCACGTTCGTGGGTTTTCTTGATTTCGGTGCGGGCACCGTCGAAATCATTCTGCGCCAGCAGGTTCAGGGCCATCTGGGTGGTCAGCATGACTTTTTCGTAGTCGTAGCCTTCGTAGCGGCGCACCTTGTCGTTGACCAGGTAGCTGCCGAACTGGCTCAGGTACTTGGCGGTGTCCAGCTTCACCGACTCTTCCCACTTGAACACCACGCTATCGGCTTCGCGCCAGGCATCCTGGCTACCGCTCAGGTCGCCCTTGGAGCGCAGCAGTTCGCCTTTCTCGAAGTAGTAGAGAAGGTCCTTGTCCTCACCCTTGTTGTTCTTTTCCAGCAGGGCCAGGGCCGCGTCGACGTTGCCGCTGGCCAGCTGCTGGTTGGTTTCCTGGAGTTCGCTGTCGTAGCTGCGAAACGCTGCGCAGCCCGTCAGTTGGACGATCGCGCACAGCGTGGCGACGGTGAGGACACGGGAGGCCATCTTGAATCTCTTCCCTGAAAAGTGACGTTAGGCGCCGGCGAGTGGCGGTGATCCCTTTGGACGCTAGTTCCAAATCCTCTTAGCAGAGGAGCCTGTATTTCCATTCGCTATAACGAAAGGCGCGGCATTATAGACGCAATGACTGGCTAATTAATGGCCTTGTGCTGCATTTTTTCTTGGATGTGCCAGTAGTCACATTTCCCGTGCGGTGTAGGAATAAGTCGATTCCCGGGGTAGGAGATAAACTTGTTTCAAAATTTTTCATGAAACTTCCGGGTGGTGCTTGAGCCGGCGCAAGTGGAAGTGAACAATGCAATCCTCCTCATTCCTGTTCGAGATTGGCTCCCATGACGCCCCGCCCCCGTGTGTTCGCCTGGCTGCTAGGGCCGCTGCTGGCCCTCGGCAGTGCCTTGAGCAGTGCCGCGCCGCTAGCGCCGGTGATTACCCCGGACCCGGCCCGCGGTGCACCGCTGTACGCCCAGCACTGTTCGGTGTGCCACGGTGACGGCGGCGCCGGCGATGGGCCTGCGGGGTTGGGGCTGGAACCACCGCCGGGCGATCTGCGCCAGGCGGCGCGGCTCGACACCCTGAGCCTGGCCGAGCTGTACCGGGTGATGGAGCAGGGCATCGAGGGCAGCGACATGCCGGCGTTCGCCGACCAGCTCGACGAGCGCCAGCGCTGGGATGTGGCCAGCTACATTGCCGGCTTCAGCGCCGAGCCTGGTGCTGTGCAGGCCGACCGGCGCTTCAGCGTGGCCGAGCTGGCGCAGCTCACCCCGGCGCAGGTGCGTGACACCCAGGGTGGCGAGGCGGCGGCCGCCTTTCGCGCCCAGCGCGCCAAGCCGCCAGCGGCGCAACGCGGCCCTGGCCAACTGATCGACTACACCGCCACCACCCTCGAACAGAGCCTGGCCGCCTATCGTGCCGGCGACCACGAGCAGGCCTACGACCTGTCGGTGGCGGCGTACCTGGAGGGCTTCGAGCTGGTGGAAAGCGCCCTGGACAACGTCGATGCCAACCTGCGCAAGAACACCGAAAAGGACCTGATGGCCTACCGCCAGGGGTTGCAGGACGGCTTGCCGGTGGAGCAGGTGACGCAACGCCTGGCGGCGGCCAAGGCCGAGCTCGAAGCATCGGCCAAGCTGCTGGGTGGCGATGGCCTGAGCTGGTCGCTGAGCTTCATCTCCGGCCTGCTGATTCTGCTGCGCGAGGGGCTGGAGGCAATCCTGGTGCTGGCGGCGATTCTGGCCTTCCTGCGCAATACCGGGCAGCAGTCGGCAGTGCGCAGCGTCAACGTGGGGTGGGCGCTGGCGTTGGTGGCGGGCTTTGCCACCTGGGCACTGGCTGCCTACGTGATCGACGTGGGGGGCGCACAGCGTGAACTGCTGGAGGGCTGCACCGCCCTGTTCGCCTGCGTGATGGTGCTGTGGCTGGGGGTATGGATGCACGACCGGCGCCATGCGGCGGCCTGGCAGGACTACATCAAAAGCAGCCTGGTGGGGGGCGGCGGCCGATTCGGCTTTGCCGTGCTGGCGTTCTTTTCGGTTTACCGCGAACTGTTCGAGGTGATCCTGTTCTACGAAACCCTGTGGCTGCAGGCCGGGCCTGCGGCGCACGATGCGGTGCTGGCCGGCGGGGCGACGGCGCTGGTGCTGCTGGTGGGGCTGGCGTGGGTGATTCTGCGCGGGTCGGCGAAATTGCCGCTGTCGTTGTTCTTCAGCATCAACGCGGCGCTGCTGTGCGCGTTGTCGGTGGTGTTCGCCGGGCATGGGGTGAAGGCGTTGCAGGAGGCGGGGGTGTTCGGTACGCGGCCAGTGCCGTTCTTCGACTTCGACTGGCTGGGGATTCATGCCGATGCGTATTCGCTGGCCGCGCAGGTATTGGCGCTGGTGGCCATTGCGGTGTTGTACGGGCGCAGCTGGCTGGCAGGGCGGCGGGTTTCGGTGCACTGATCGAGGGCCCCTGCGCTGGCTTGTCGGCGAATGCTGCAACGCCGCGCCAATGCAGGGATACTGTGCGCCTTGTTCTCTTTGCGGTGGATAACCCAACCATGCGTGTCTGGATCGACGCCGATGCCTGCCCCAAGGCGGCCAAGGACCAACTGGTCAAATTTGCCCTCAAGCGCCAGTTCGAGGTGGTGCTGGTCGCCGGTCAGGGCCAGATCAAGCCGGCCTTTGCCTGCGTCAGGCTCATCGTGGTGCCCAGTGGGCCGGATGCTGCCGACGACTACCTGGTGGAACACGCCGTGCCCGGCGAGTTGGTGATCTGCAGCGATGTGCCGCTGGCCGATCGGCTGGTCAAGAAGGGGGTGGCCGCGCTCGATCCGCGTGGTCGCGAATTCGACGAGCGCAACATGGGCGAGCGGCTGGCGGTGCGCAACCTGTTCACCGACCTGCGCGAGCAGGGCCAGGTCGGTGGTGGGCAGGCGCCCTACGGCGAGCGTGAGAAACAGGCCTTCGCCAATGCGCTGGACCGCATTCTCACGCGGTTGGCACGCGCCTACCCGCAGTGATGCCTCAGTCGGCCTCGTGGGTCAGTTCCAGCACCCGGTCGACCAGCTTGTAGATCCCGCCCGCCGCCTCGCCGATGCTCTGCGCCAGCATGTAGGCGGGGGTGCTGACCAGCTTGCGCTGAGTGTCTTCGACGATGTCGTGCACATCGCATTCTTCATGGGTGCCGCCCATCTTGACCACGGCCGCGCTGGTGTCGGCATCGTTGCCGATGGTGCAGACCACGCCTGGCCCGTAGATCTTGGCCGCCAGGGCCGGCGAAATGCAGATCAGGCCCACCGGCTTGCCCGCTTCGGCGAAGGCTTCGGCCAGTGCGAGCACATCGGGGTTGACCGAGCATTTGTCGCCTTCCACGGCGAAGTTGGAGAGGTTTTTCGCAGCGCCGAAGCCTCCGGGCACGATCAGTGCGTCGAAGTCGTCCGCATTCGCTTCACGCAGGTCCTTGACCTCGCCGCGGGCAATGCGCGCCGACTCCACCAGCACGTTGCGCGTTTCGGGCATCTCTTCGCCGGTAAGGTGGTTGATCACATGCATCTGCGCGATGTTCGGTGCAAAGCACTGCACCTGGGCGCCACGCTGGTCAAGGCGCAGCAGGGTGATGACGCTCTCGTGAATTTCGGCACCGTCGTACACACCGCAACCGGAAAGGATCACCGCAACTTTTTTCTTGGTCATGCTCACTACTCCCGTTCAAGGCGCTAAATGTCCCCTGATTTGGCCATTCTCGCCAGGCTCTCTACATAGATCGCAATGCAGGGGGAGTGTTCAGTCGTGAGAGCGAGCAGCCAGGCCTATGGCCGGTCGCCACCTTCGCCAGGGTGCTGCTCCCGGGCCTGGGCCCGCGCCTGTTCGGCCTGGGCCTCGGCGGCTTCCTGGCGGGCAATGCGCGCGGCCTTGAAGCGCCGGCGCAGCCACAGCAGGGCGCCCAGTACCACCAGGGCACCGAGTACCCACAGCTCGTACTTCTTCACGTTGCCCAGCAGCCCTTCGAGGATGGCGCCGAAGTGGTAGGCGGCCGCGCCCAGGGCCAGTGCCCATACTGCGGCACCGATGCCGTTGAGCAGCAGGTAGCGGCGCGGCGGGTAGCCGGACAGGCCGATGGCCACGGGCATCACCGTGCGCAGGCCGTAGACGAAACGGAAACTCAGCACCCAGATGTCGGGGTGGCGGCGGATGTGCTCCAGCGCACGGTCCCCCATCATCTGCCAGCGCGGCTTGCGCGCCAGCAGCTTGCGCCCGTGACGACGCCCCATGAAGTACCACAGCTGGTCGCCGGCATAGCTGCCGAAGAAGGCAACCAGCACCACCATGTTGATATCCATGTAGCCACGGAACGCAAGAAATCCGGCGAGAACCAGTATGGTCTCACCTTCAAAAAAGGTGCCTAGAAAAAGGGCAAAATAGCCGAAATCCTGCAGGAATTGTTCAAGCATTTTCTGGGTGCTGGCGAAATGAACGCGCAGCCTACCCCCTGGGAGGCTTTAGGGAAAGTGTCCAAATGTGTCTCGACGTGAACATTTCCTACAAGGAGAATGAATGCGTCCATAAGTCGCAGGGTTGCCTCAGGTCGTCATACGGGCGTCATAATGGCTGCTTATAACTGTCGCGCTCGCCCGCCTGCGCGGGCTCAGGAGTCTGCCGTGAGCTTTACCCCCGCTAACCGTTTGTTTCCTGCCACTCGCCTGCGTCGCAACCGCCGTGACGACTTTTCCCGTCGCCTGGTGCGCGAAACCACACTGACTGTTGACGACCTGATCCTGCCGGTGTTCGTGCTGGACGGCGAAAACCGTCGCGAGGAAGTCGCCTCGATGCCGGGCGTGGAGCGCCTGAGCATCGACCTGCTGCTGCAGGCCGCCGAGGAGTGGGTGAAGCTGGGTATTCCGGCGCTGGCCCTGTTCCCGGTGACCCCGCTGGACAGGAAGTCGCTGGATGGCGCCGAAGCCTACAACCCGGACGGTATTGCCCAGCGCGCCACCCGCGCCCTGCGCGACCGCTTCCCGGAGCTGGGGGTGATCACCGACGTGGCACTGGACCCGTTCACCACCCACGGCCAGGACGGTATCCTCGACGAGGAAGGCTACGTCCAGAACGACATCACCGTCGACGCCCTGGTGCGCCAGGCGCTGTCGCATGCCGAGGCCGGCGCCCAGGTAGTGGCCCCGTCGGACATGATGGACGGGCGGATCCAGGCGATCCGTGAAGCCCTGGAGCTGGCCGGTCATGTCAACGTGCGCATCATGGCCTACTCGGCCAAGTATGCCAGCGCCTACTACGGCCCGTTCCGCGACGCGGTCGGCTCGGCGCTGAACCTGGGCAAGGCCAACAAGGCCTCGTACCAGATGGACCCGGCCAACACCAACGAAGCCCTGCATGAAGTGGCCGCCGACCTGTCCGAAGGCGCCGACATGGTAATGGTCAAGCCAGGCATGCCGTATCTGGATATCCTTGCGCGGGTCAAGGACGAGTTCAAGGTCCCGACCTTCGTCTACCAGGTCAGTGGCGAGTACGCGATGCACATGGCCGCGATCCAGAACGGCTGGCTCTCGGAAGGGGTTATCCTCGAATCCCTCACCGCTTTCAAACGGGCGGGCGCCGACGGCATCCTGACCTATTTCGCTGTTCGCGCCGCACAATTGATGAGAGGGCAGTAACGCCCTTCAGGAACGCTAGATGAATAACGAAGCACTTACCGAAGTCGAAGTGAAGGA
Organism: Pseudomonas sp. UBA7500; assembly: GCF_002478435.1. Classification (NCBI taxonomy): domain Bacteria; kingdom Pseudomonadati; phylum Pseudomonadota; class Gammaproteobacteria; order Pseudomonadales; family Pseudomonadaceae; genus Pseudomonas; species Pseudomonas sp. UBA7500. Next base: position 78,289 of record NZ_DLNW01000053.1, read on the forward strand.
TGCCCAGCCGGTGCCCGAGCAACTGGTCGAAACCCCGCCGGACCTCGAGCCCGCGCCGGTGGTCGAAGCCGAGGCGCCCGTGGTGGCTCCGGCCCCGGCGGTGCCGGCGATTGCCGTGCCGGGCCTGGACGACAGCAGCCTGTACATCCATCGCGAATTGTCCCAGCTGCAGTTCAACATCCGCGTGCTGGAGCAGGCGCTGGACGAGTCCTACCCGCTGCTGGAGCGACTGAAGTTCCTGCTGATCTTTTCCAGCAACCTGGATGAGTTCTTCGAAATTCGTGTGGCGGGCCTGAAGAAGCAGATCACCTTCGCTCGCGAGCAGGCCGGCGCCGACGGCCTGCAGCCGCATCAGGCGCTGGCGCGCATCAGCGAGCTGGTGCACAGCGAAGTGGACCGCCAGTACGCGATCCTCAACGACGTGCTGCTGCCGGAGCTGGAAAAGCACCAGATCCGCTTCATCCGCCGGCGTCACTGGACCACCAAGCTCAAGACCTGGGTGCGCCGCTACTTCCGCGACGAGATCGCGCCGATCATTACCCCGATCGGCCTGGACCCGACCCACCCGTTCCCGCTGCTGGTGAACAAGAGCCTGAACTTCATCGTGGAGCTCGAAGGCATCGATGCGTTCGGTCGTGATTCGGGCCTGGCGATCATTCCGGCGCCGCGTCTGCTGCCGCGGGTGATCAAGGTGCCGGAAGACGTCGGTGGCCCCGGCGACAACTACGTGTTCCTGTCGTCGATGATCCATGCGCACGCCGACGACCTGTTCCAGGGCATGAAGGTCAAGGGCTGCTACCAGTTCCGTCTGACCCGCAACGCCGACCTGGCGCTGGACTCCGAGGACGTCGAAGACCTGGCCCGCGCCCTGCGTGGCGAGCTGTTCTCGCGTCGCTATGGCGATGCGGTGCGCCTGGAAGTGGCCGATACCTGTCCCAAGCACCTGTCCGACTACCTGCTCAAGCAGTTCAGCCTGAGCGAGCACGAGGTGTACCAGGTCAATGGCCCGGTCAACCTCACGCGCCTGTTCAGCATCACCAGCCTGGACAGCCACCCGGAGCTGCAGTACACGCCGTTCACTCCGGCGATTCCCAAGCTGTTGCAGAACAGCGAGAACATTTTCAGTGTCATCAGCAAGCAGGACATCCTGCTGATGCACCCCTTCGAGTCGTTCACCCCGGTGGTCGACCTGCTGCGTCAGGCGGCGAAAGACCCGCACGTGCTGGCCGTGCGCCAGACCCTGTACCGCAGCGGCGCCAACTCCGAGATCGTCGACGCGCTGGTGGATGCGGCGCGTAACGGCAAGGAGGTCACCGCGGTGATCGAACTGCGCGCGCGTTTCGACGAAGAGTCCAACCTGCAGATGGCCAGCCGCCTGCAAGCGGCGGGTGCGGTGGTGATCTATGGCGTGGTCGGGTTCAAGACCCACGCCAAGATGATGCTGATTCTGCGGCGCGAGGCCGGCGAGATCGTGCGTTATGCGCACCTGGGTACCGGCAACTACCACGCCGGCAACGCCCGCCTGTACACCGACTACAGCCTGCTGACCTCCGACGACGCCTTGTGCGAGGACGTCGGCAAGCTGTTCAGCCAGCTGATCGGCATGGGCAAGACCCTGCGCATGAAGAAGCTGCTGCACGCGCCGTTCACCCTCAAGAAGGGCATGCTCGACATGATCGCGCGCGAGACCCAGTTCGCCCTGGAAGGCAAGCCGGCGCACATCATCGCCAAGTTCAACTCGCTGACCGACCCCAAGATCATCAAGGCGTTGTACAAAGCCAGCCAGTCGGGCGTGCGCATCGACCTGGTGGTGCGTGGCATGTGCTGCCTGCGTCCGGGCATTCCGGGCGTTTCGCACAACATCCACGTGCGCTCGATCATCGGGCGTTTCCTGGAACACACCCGGGCGTTCTACTTCCTCAATGGCGGGGAAGAGCAGATGTTCCTTTCCAGTGCCGACTGGATGGAGCGCAACCTCGACAAGCGTGTCGAGACCTGCTTCCCGGTGGAGGGCAAGAAGCTGATCCTGCGGGTGAAGAAGGAGCTGGAGGGGTACCTGACCGACAACACCCACGCGTGGCTGCTGCAGTCGGACGGCCGCTATGTGCGCAGCACGCCGACCGGCAACCAGAACCCGCGCAGTGCCCAGGCCACTCTGCTCGAGCGCCTGAGCAACCCGGTGCTTATCGTACGCTGAGGGTAAAGCCGACCCGGGCCAGCCATTCGGCTTCCAGGCCGAAATCGGCCTGGGTCAGCTGGTTCTGTTCCAGCCAGCCGGCCGGGAACTCCACATCCAGGCTCTGGCCGGCGGCATGCAGCTTGACCGTCGGCATCTGCTGGGTGCCGCGGATGTGGTGGAACAGGATCGCGAAGCGCAGCAGCACGCACAGACGAATCAGCTTCACGCCGTCGTCGCCGAATTCGGCGAACTTGTCCTTGGGGATGTTGCGCCGGTGCCCGCGCACCAGCAGTGCCAGCATCTGCTGGTCTTCACGGGAGAAGCCGGCCAGGTCGGAGTGCTCGATCAGGTAGGCGCCGTGCTTGTGGTAATGATAGTGGGCGATGTCCAGCCCCACTTCGTGCACCTTGGCCGCCCAGCCCAGCAGTTCGCGCCAGATCCCGTCTTCAAGATCCCACGCCTTGGCCACCTGGTCGAAGGCATGCAGCGCCTTGCGCTCGACCCGTGCCGCCTGCCCCTGGTCGACGTGGTAGCGCTCCATCAGCGAGGTCAGGGTGCGTTCGCGCACGTCTTCGTGGTGGTGGCGGCCCAGCAGGTCGTACAGTACGCCTTCGCGCAGGGCACCTTCGCAGTGGTCCATGCGTTGCAGTTCCAGCGCGTCGAAGATCGCCTCCAGGATCGCCAGGCCCGCCGGGAAGATGGTGCGCCGGTCGGGCTTGACCCCTTCGAAGTCGATCTTGTCGGTATCGCCCAGCTTGAACAGTTTGCGTTTGAGCCAGGCCAGACCTTCGGCGTTGACCTCGCCGTTGCCCATGCCGCCGGCCTTCAGGGCCAGGCCGATGGCGCGGATGGTGCCCGAGGAGCCGATGGCTTCATCCCAGGTCAGGCGGTGCAGGGCATTCTCGATGCTCATCAGCTCCAGGCGCGCGGCGGTGTAGGCCTGGGCATAGCGCGCCGGGGTGATCTTGCCGTCGCGAAAGTAACGCTGGGTGAAGCTCACGCAGCCCATCTGCAGGCTTTCGCGTAGCAGGGGCTCGAAGCGCTGGCCGATGATGAATTCGGTACTGCCGCCGCCGATGTCGGCCACCAGGCGCTTGCCGGGGGTGTCGGCCAGGGTATGGGAGACGCCCAGGTAGATCAGGCGTGCTTCTTCACGGCCGGAAATCACCTCCACCGGGTGTCCGAGAATGGCTTCGGCGCGGCGGATGAATTCGCCGCGGTTGCGCGCTTCGCGCAAGGCGTTGGTGCCGACGATGCGCACCGCGCCGTCAGGCATGCCGTTGATCAGCTGGGCGAAGCGCTTGAGGCAGTCGAGCCCGCGTTGCATGGACTCTTCGCTGAGCTGGCGCTCTTCGTCGATGCCGGCGGCCAGCTGAACCTTTTCCCCCAACCGCTCCAGGATGCGAATGTCGTTGTGGTGGGCCTTGGCCACGACCATGTGGAAACTGTTGGAGCCCAGGTCGATGGCGGCTATCAGGGACAGATTCTTGGCTGGGTTTTGCGGCATGGTGATGGGTTCTCGGTCGATAACCCGGCAATCGTGCCACGATCCGCCGCCGACGCCAACGCGCAGTGTGGCAAGGCTTGACCTGACGCAGTTGCGAGTCTTTTTTATGACTTTTGTGTGACAGTCGATATGCAACGTCTCGCACAACTATAGTTACAGTCAATCGCGCGTGGCTTCCTGTCTACGGCGATGGCGGCTATGATGGGCCACGTTTTTTTGCTTACGACCTTGGAGACTTCCATGAGCAGCGATCTTATCAAACACGTCACCGACGCCACCTTCGAAGCCGACGTGCTCAAGGCTGAAGGTCCGGTGCTGGTCGACTACTGGGCTGAATGGTGCGGCCCATGCAAAATGATCGCTCCGGTTCTGGACGACATCGCCGCTACCTACGAGGGCAAACTGACCGTCGCCAAGCTGAACATCGACGAAAACCAGGAAACCCCGGCCAAGCACGGCGTGCGTGGCATCCCGACGCTGATGCTGTTCAAGAACGGCAATGTCGAGGCGACCAAGGTCGGCGCATTGTCCAAGTCTCAGCTGCAGGCGTTCCTCGACGCCAATATCTGAGTCGAAAAAAGCCCCGCATTCGTCGGGGCTTTTCTCCGTCTGGTGACTAGACGCCAGAAAATGCAAGTGATACATTCGGCCTCGCACTGTTTCTTTCAGTGCCCCCTGCACGCCGTCGCCGACGCACCTCAATTCGAATTAGTACGCGATCCTGTCGCCTTCTCTGCGGCGCGGCTTCATTAAGCCAGAAGCTTAATTCCCCCTTCTTACATGATTACGTCATTCCCCTTATGAATCTGACTGAACTCAAGCAAAAGCCGATTACCGATCTGCTCGAATTGGCCGAACAGATGGGCATAGAAAATATGGCCCGTTCGCGCAAGCAGGACGTGATTTTCTCCCTGTTGAAAAAGCACGCGAAAAGCGGCGAGGAAATCTCCGGTGACGGCGTGCTGGAGATTCTCCAGGACGGTTTCGGCTTCCTGCGTTCGGCTGACGCTTCGTACCTGGCCGGCCCGGACGACATCTATGTCTCGCCCAGCCAGATTCGTCGCTTCAACCTGCGTACCGGTGACACCATCGTCGGCAAGATCCGCCCGCCCAAAGAAGGCGAGCGCTACTTCGCGCTGCTCAAGGTCGACACCATCAACTACGACCGTCCGGAAAACGCGAAGAACAAGATCCTCTTCGAAAACCTGACGCCGTTGTTCCCGAACAAGCGCCTGAAGATGGAAGCCGGCAACGGTTCCACCGAAGACCTCACCGGTCGCGTCATCGACCTGTGCGCGCCGATCGGCAAGGGCCAGCGCGGCCTGATCGTCGCCCCGCCGAAAGCGGGCAAGACCATCATGCTGCAGAACATCGCGGCCAACATCACCCGCAACAACCCCGAGTGCCACCTGATCGTGCTGCTGATCGACGAGCGCCCGGAAGAAGTGACCGAGATGCAGCGCACCGTGCGCGGCGAAGTGGTCGCCTCCACCTTCGACGAGCCGCCAACCCGTCACGTGCAAGTGGCCGAGATGGTCATCGAGAAGGCCAAGCGCCTGGTCGAGCACAAGAAGGACGTGGTCATCCTGCTCGACTCGATCACTCGTCTGGCCCGTGCCTACAACACCGTGATCCCGAGCTCCGGCAAGGTGCTGACCGGTGGTGTCGACGCCCACGCCCTGGAGAAGCCGAAGCGTTTCTTCGGTGCTGCACGTAACATCGAGGAAGGCGGTTCGCTGACCATCATCGCCACCGCGCTGGTCGAGACCGGCTCGAAGATGGACGAAGTGATCTACGAAGAGTTCAAGGGTACCGGCAACATGGAACTGCCCCTGGACCGTCGCATTGCCGAGAAGCGCGTGTTCCCGGCCATCAACATCAACCGTTCGGGTACCCGTCGCGAAGAGCTGCTGACCGCCGACGACGAGCTGCAGCGCATGTGGATCCTGCGCAAGCTGCTGCACCCGATGGACGAGATCGCTGCCATCGAGTTCCTGGTCGACAAGCTCAAGCAGACCAAGACCAACGACGAGTTCTTCCTGTCGATGAAGCGCAAGTAACACGGGCGGTACGCAAGAGCCGGGGAAACCCGGCTTTTTGCTATCTGTACATTGTCTATTCTGGCGGGCGGGGTTCGGCGCTACACTTTGCACCCCGACCGCTACGGCGAACACGAGGCTCCCGCATGCAGTATCGCGATTTGCGCGACTTTATCCGCGGCCTGGAACAGCGCGGCGAACTCAAGCGCATTCAGGTCCCCATCTCCCCGATCCTGGAAATGACCGAGGTCTGCGACCGCACCCTGCGTGCCAAGGGCCCGGCGTTGCTGTTCGAGAACCCTACCGGTTACGACATTCCGGTGCTGGGCAACCTGTTCGGCACCCCGGAGCGCGTGGCCATGGGCATGGGCGCCGAGTCGGTCAGCGAACTGCGCGAGATCGGCAAGCTGCTGGCCTTCCTCAAGGAGCCCGAGCCGCCCAAGGGGCTGAAGGACGCCTGGTCGAAGCTGCCGATCTTCAAGAAGGTCATCTCGATGGCGCCCAAGGTGGTCAAGGATGCGCCCTGCCACGACGTGGTGATCGAGGGTGACGACGTCGATCTTGGCGCGCTGCCGATCCAGCACTGCTGGCCGGGCGACGTGGCGCCGCTGATCACCTGGGGCCTGACCGTGACCCGAGGTCCGAACAAGGACCGCCAGAACCTGGGTATCTATCGCCAGCAGGTCATCGCCCGCAACAAGGTCATCATGCGCTGGCTGAGCCACCGTGGCGGCGCGCTGGACTACCGCGAGTGGTGCGAGAAGCACCCTGGCCAGCCGTTCCCGGTGGCCGTGGCACTGGGCGCCGACCCGGCGACCATCCTCGGCGCGGTGACCCCGGTGCCCGACAGCCTGTCCGAGTATGCCTTCGCCGGCCTGCTGCGCGGCAACCGTACCGAGCTGGTCAAGTGCCGCGGCAATGACCTGCAGGTGCCCGCCACCGCCGAGATCATCCTCGAAGGCGTGATCCACCCCGGCGAGATGGCGCCCGAAGGCCCGTATGGCGATCACACCGGCTACTACAACGAGGTCGACAGCTTCCCGGTGTTCACCGTGGAGCGCATCACCCACCGCACCAAGCCGATCTATCACAGCACCTACACCGGGCGTCCGCCTGACGAGCCGGCGATTCTGGGCGTGGCGCTGAACGAAGTGTTCGTGCCGATCCTGCAGAAGCAGTTCCCCGAGATCACCGACTTCTACCTGCCGCCTGAAGGCTGTTCGTACCGCATGGCGGTGGTCACCATGAAAAAACAGTACCCAGGGCACGCCAAGCGCGTGATGCTGGGGGTGTGGTCGTTCCTGCGCCAGTTCATGTACACCAAGTTCGTGATCGTCACCGACGACGACATCAACGCGCGGGACTGGAACGACGTGATCTGGGCCATCACCACGCGCATGGACCCCAAGCGCGATACCGTGATGATCGACAACACACCGATCGACTACCTGGACTTCGCCTCGCCGGTTTCCGGCCTGGGCTCGAAGATGGGCCTGGATGCCACCCACAAGTGGCCGGGCGAAACCACCCGCGAGTGGGGGCGTGTCATCGTCAAGGACGAGGCCGTCACCCGACGCATCGATGAGCTGTGGACACAGTTGGGAATAGACTGATGCAGGTTACCTTGCAGCCCTCCGGGGCGGTGCTGGCACTGAACCCTGGTGAGCGCATACTGGATGGGGCCCGTCGTCTGGGCTATGACTGCCCGCAGAGCTGCCGCAATGGCAATTGCCATGTGTGCGCGGCACTGCTGGTGGAAGGCCGTGTGCGCCAGGATGGCGAGGTGAAGGACCATGGCGAGCTGTACACCTGCATCGCCGAGCCGCTGGAGGATTGCGTGTTGCTGTGGGATGGCGTGTTGGCCCTGGGCGAGCTGCCGGTGCGCAAGCTGGCCTGCCAGTTGAGCGAATGTGTCGAGGTGGGCGGCGACGTGTGGCGCGTGCGTCTGCGCGCGCCGGCCGGCAAGCCGCCGCGCTACCATGCCGGGCAGTACCTGATGATCGAGCGCGAAGCTGGCGACAAGGCCGCGTTCTCGCTGGCCTCGGCGCCACACAGCGGGCGTGACCTGGAGCTGCACGTGCTGGCCCGCGAGAGCAGTGCACTGGAACTGATCGCACAGTTGCATCGCAACCGCATGGCGCGGGTAGAGCTGCCGTTTGGCGACACGCACCTGGCCGAACTGCCGGACGGGCCGCTGGTACTGATTGCTGCCGGTACCGGCATGGCGCAGATGCACAGCCTGATCGAACATTGCCGGGCCAGCGGCTTCAAGCACCCGGTGCACCTGTACTGGGGAGTGCGCCGCCCGGAAGACTTCTATCAGATCGAGCACTGGGACGAGTGGTCAACGCTGCCCAACCTGTTCCTGCACAAGGTAGTGAGCGATCTGTGCGGCTGGGAGGGGCGCTGCGGGCTGCTGCACGAAGCCGTGTGCGAAGACATTGCCGACCTTGCGGGCGTGCACGTGTATGCCAGTGGCTCGCCCACCATGATCTACGCCACCCTCGATGCCCTGGTGGACGCTGGCATGGACGCACACCAGATGCGCGCCGATGTATTCGCTTATGCCCCGCGCGGCTAACTTAGGTAATAACGGCGCGTTGCAATAACGCGCCGATTCAAATAACCCGATTGTACCTCGTTGGTTATAAGTGCTGGCCGCGTTAATTATTGCAAGCACCGCCAAAAACTATTACTACACTTGAAACAGCAGGCCTGAAAGCCCCGGTGCTGGGGGCTTTGTTTGCAACGGGGGCTTGTATTCGAGCGGCCATCTGCCGTACGGTCGATGTATTGTTAGTGCAATGACTTTACAGTGGGCCACTTCAGTAGTTCACGAGGAATTCTGGCGGCGATCATGTCGGCAATTGAAACTGCACCCTCGAGTTTGGCGTACCCTCCGGTGCTCGACTTCGGTCAGCAACTGACCCACGAGCAACTTCGACAATCGGTTGATCACACCATGTCCCGCCATCAGGGCGGCCCGGTCTGGCTGTTTGCCTATGGCTCGCTGATCTGGCGACCGGAATGCAGCGCGGCCGAGCGCCGGCGCGCACGCGTGCATGGCTATCATCGCGGCCTGTACCTGTGGTCCCACGAGCACCGCGGCACTCCGGAGTGCCCGGGGCTGGTGTTCGGTCTGGACCGTGGTGGCTCGTGCAGCGGCTTTGCCTATCGGCTGCCCGAAGAGCGCCTGGAGGATTCATTGCTGGCGCTGTGGCAGCGCGAGATGCCGTACCCGGCGTACCGTCCGCACTGGCTCAACTGCCGCCTCGAGGACGGCAGCAAGGTGCAGGCACTGGGCTTCGTGCTGGAGCGGCACCTGCCGTGCTATGCCGGCAACCTGCCCGACACCTTGCTCAGCCATATCCTGGCCAGCGCCAAGGGTCGCTACGGCACCACCCGCGACTATGTCGAGCAGACCCTTTCGGCGCTGCGCACCCATGCCATGCCCGACCGCAACCTGGAGGCACGCTTCAAGCGTTGTCATTCGGCGGACAAGGCGTGAAGCCTGCGGTACCATCGCGCCCCTTATCAATGGACGTGTTGGGAATCAGGGATGAAACGCTGGCTTGGAATACTGTTGTGCTGGTGCTGCGCCGTGCAGGCCGAGCATGTGCCCACGTTCGCGCAGCCCCCGGCCCCGGTGTACCCGAGGGCCATGAGGCTGGTGGGCCTGGAGGGCGCTGTGCGCATCGGCTACCAGGTCGATTCGCGCGATGGCTCGGTCAGCCATGTAACCGTCAAGCACAGTGATCATGCGTTGTTCAGTGCGTCTGCAGAAGCGGCCATCGCAAAGGTGCGGTTCGAACCCTGGACGGTGGCCGCGGGCGAGCCGGTGAAAACCGATGTGGTGCAGAGCCTGCTCTTTCGCATGGATGAGCAGTCCATGGCGATGACCCTGGATGCCCAGGCCGCGTTGCCGCAGCTGCAGTGCAAGCTGTTCAACTATTACCTGACCACCTACCGTCAGATCCGCTCGCATCAGCCGCTGTGGCAGATGGACAGCGTGGCCACGTCCATCGGCCTGCTGGCCAGGACGTCACCCGCATCGCCCACCCTGCTGCAGTTCAAGCAGGCGCAGCAGGCGTTCGAGGCAGCGCTGCCGTCTATCGAGCGGCGCTGCGCCGGGCAGCCCGACCTGATGTTCATCGACGCCTGGCCGCAGCAACTGCGTGACCTTGCGCTCAAGCAGCTGTGAGAAGGAGTGCCATGACAACACCACTTCCGGTCTTTACCTATTACCCCGGCAAGGTTCATTGCATCGTGGCCAGCAGCGAGGCTTGCGTGTGCTGCGGGCAGGCGCGTGGTTACCTGTATGACGGCACGCTGTACACCGCGCAGACACTCGAGGGCGATATCTGCCCGTGGTGCATCGCCGATGGTTCGGCGGCCAGGCGCTACGACGGCAGTTTCCATGATGTGTATGCGATGGGGGAGGCGGGCATAAAGCCTGAGGTGCTCGACGAGATCGCCTATCGCACGCCGGGCTATCCCACATGGCAGGACAGCCAGTGGATGCACCATTGCGGTGACGCCTGCGAGTTCCACGGGGACGCCAGCGCCGAGGACATCAGTGAGGCCACGCCGGCGACCCGGGAGCACTGGGCCGAGTACAACGGCATGACCGTGGAGGACTGGTCGTGGGCCGCGGTGGGGTATGCGCCGGGCGGGGATACCGGGTTCTACAAGTTCGTGTGCCGTGGGTGCAAGCAGGTGCTGCTGGCCTGGGACATGAGCTGACGTTCACGCCTCTATCGCGGGTCAAATCCGCTCCCACAGGGCAGCGCGGGAGCGGGCTTGGCTATCGCACAGACACCACCAGCTTGCCCACCGCCTTGCGCCCCGCCAACTGCTCGATTGCAGCCCCGGCATCGGCCAGTGGGTAGGTCTGCGACACCAGTGGTTTCAGCTTGCCCTCGGCATGCCACGCAAACAGCTGCTTGAAGTTCGCGGCGTTATCCGCCGGCTGGCGCTGCGCGAACGCACCCCAGAACACCCCCAGCACCGCCGCGCCCTTGAGCAGCGTCAGGTTCACCGCCAACTGCGGGATCTGCCCGCTGGCGAACCCCACCACCAGCATCCGTCCGTTCCACGCCAGCCCGCGCACCGCCTGCTCGAACAGCTCGCCGCCCACCGGGTCGAAAACCACGTCCACGCCCTGGCCACCGGTCAGGCGCTTGATCTCGTCCTTGAGGCCGCTTTCGCTGTAGTTGATCAGCTCGTCGGCACCGGCAGCCTTGGCCACGGCCAGCTTGTCGGCGCTGCTGGCCGCTGCGATCACCCGCGCGCCCAGGGCCTTGCCGATCTCCACCGCCGCCAGCCCGACACCGCCCGACGCGCCCAGCACCAGCAGGGTTTCCCCGGCTTGCAGATGCCCGCGCTGGGTGAGCGCGTACATCGAGGTGCCGTAGGTCATGCCGAATGCGGCAGCCGTGGCGAAGTCCATGTGCGCCGGGATCGGCATCACGTTGTAGCCCGGCACCGCGATCTGCTCGGCAAAGCTGCCCCAGCCGGTCAGCGCCATCACCCGGTCGCCCACCTGCAACGGCCCGGCCTTTTCGCCCACCTCCAGCACTACCCCTGCTGCTTCGCCACCCGGCGAGAACGGCAGTGGCGGCTGGAACTGGTACTTGCCCTGGATGATCAGGGTGTCGGGGAAGTTGACCCCCGCCGCATGCACCTGCACCAGCACTTCATTGCGTTTGGGCACGGGGCTGGCGACCTCTTCGAGGACCAGGTCGCTGGCCGGACCATGGGCTTTGCACAACACGGCTTTCATCAGGGCTATTCCTTTGCGGGTGGTGGCCGATAAGTGTAGGTGGGCAGGGTGTCGGGTCAACGAGCATGCCCCGGCCTGATAAGCCGGCATAAGCCCGGGCTTGGGTTTGGCGAAGGCGCTGGGTATGCTGGCGCCAACTGTTTGAGGAGCGAATTGGTGAAAGCGTGGATCTTGATGGTACTGGCCCTGATGCTGCCAGCGGCGGCCATGGCCGAAGAAGCCAAGGACGGAGAGGGCGCGCCGAAGGTGTCGTACATCTCCCTGACCCCGCCACTGGTGGGCAACTATGCCCTTGATGGCGGCCCCAAGCTGCGCGTGTACAAGGCCGATGTGGCGTTGCGCGTGGACAACGATGTGGATGCGGCCGCGGTCAAGCACCACGAACCGCTGATCCGCAACCAGCTGGTGGCCCTGTTCACCCAGCAGAGCCTGGACGGCATGAGCAACGTCGAGGCCAAGGAACACCTTCGCCAGGAAGCCCTCAAGCAGGTGCAGCAGGTGCTCAACGGCGAAGAAGGCCGGCCGGTTGTGGCCGACCTGCTGTTCAACAACCTGATCGTGCAGTAGTCACGAAGCCAGGCTGCGGCGAAAGCGTGCCAGGGCGATCGCAAAGAACGCCAGGCCGATCGCCGCCAGCGCCAGCAGGTCCGGCCACACCACCGATGCGTCGGCGTCGCGGAACAGGATCGCGGCACCCAGGCTGACGAAGTGGGTGGAGGGTGACAGTTGCATCACCCACTGCAGCCATTGCGGCATGCTGTCCAGCGGCGTGCTGCCGCCCGACAGCAACAGCATCGGGATGATCACCGGGATCGCCAGCAAGCCGAACTGCGGGGTCGAGCGCGCCAGTGTGGCGAGGAAGATCCCCAGCGCGGTGCTGGCGAACAGGTACAGCGCGGTCACGCCCAGGAACAACCCCATGGAGCCGGCCAGCGGCACTCCCAATGCCCCCTTGACCACCACCTCCAGCGACACCCAGGTGCACAGCACCACCACCAGCGCGTTGCTGCCGATCTTGGCCAGCATGATTTCCAGTGCCGTCAGTGGCAGTACCAGCAAGTGGTCGAGGGTGCCATGCTCGCGTTCGCGCAGCAGCGCAGTGCCGGTCAGCACGATGGCCAGGATGGTGATGTTGTTGACGATCTGGATCACCGCCAGAAACCAGCCGCCCTCCAGGTTGGGGTTGAACAGCGCCCGTGGGCTCAGCAGCGCCGGGCTCTGCACGGCCTGCTTGGCGTAGTCGAGCAGCTCGCGTTCGAAGATCCGCCCGATGTAGCCGGCGCCCATGAACGCCTGGCTCATGGCGGTGGCGTCGACGTTCACCTGCAGTTCCGGGGTGCGCCCGGCCAGCAGGTCGCTCTGGAAGTTCACCGGGATATTGATCACGAAGGTGTACTGGCCGCTGTCCATGGCCTGGTCGAGCTGGTCGTAGGGCAGCGTCACCGCCGGCTGGAACTCCGGCGGTTGCAGCGCCTCGCCCAGCTTGCGCGAGACCAGGCTGTGGTCTTCGTCGACGATGGCCACGCTGGCGTTGTGCACGCCGATCACCGAGCCGGCGGCGGGCATGTAGATGGCCACGCTGAAGGCATACAGCAGAAACAGCAGCAGCACGCTGTCGTGGCGCAGGCTGGTCAGCTCCTTGAGACCGAGGCGGTAGATATGGGCCAGGCGCTGCATCAGACCTCCTGCTTTTTCAGCATGATCAGGCTCAGCCCGGTGAAGCCGGCGAAGAACCCGAACAGGGCCAGGCACTGCGGCCATAGTTCGCGCAGGTCCAGGGCCTTGGTGAAGGTGCCGACGGCAATGTCGAGGAAGTAGCCGGCCGGGAACAGCTGACCCATCAGTGCTGCCGCGCCATCGAGAGAAGAGCGCGGCACGATCAGCCCGGAGAACTGGATGGTCGGCAGGCTGGTGATGATCATGGTGCCCAGGATCGCCGCGATCTGGGTGCGGGTGAACGCCGAGATCAGCAGCCCCAGGCTGGTGGTGGCCAGCAGGTACAGCACCCCGCCGCAGGCCAGGGCCAGCGCGCTGCCCTTGAACGGCACGCCGAACAGCCAGCGGTTCATCGCCACCAGCAACGCCAGGTTGACCAGGCTCACCAGCAGGTACGGGGCCTGCTTGCCGAGCAGGAACTCCAGGCGCGTGAGCGGCGTGGCGTAGAAGTTGGTGATCGAGCCCAGCTCTTTTTCACGCACGATGCCCAGCGCCGTGAGCATCGCGGGAATGAACGCCAGGATCAGCGCCATCACTCCGGGGCCGATGGCGTTCACGCTGATCACGTCCTGGTTGTAGCGAAAGCGGGTTTCAAGCTTTACCGCTGCCTGGCCTGGCTGTGCGCGGCTGCTCAGCGCGGCGAGCTGTTCGAGGTTGGCCTGGTGCACGGCCTCCACATAGTTGCGGCTGGTTTCGGCGCGAAACGGCATGCCGCCATCGAGCCAGGCCGCCACCACCGGCTGGCGCCCGGCATTCAGGTCGCGGCCAAAGCCGGGGGGAATCTCCAGCGCCAGCTTGATTTCCGAGCGTTGCAGGCGCTTGTGCAGTTGCGCGGCGTCGCGGATCGGCGCCTGTTCGGCGAAGTAGCGCGAGCCGCGAAACGCTTCCAGGTACAGACGGCTTTGCGGGCTCTGGTCCTGGTCGTAGACCGCGAATGCCAGGTTCTCCACGTCCAGCGAAATGCCATAGCCGAAGATCACCATCATGAACAGCGCACCGAGCAGGGCGAAGGCCAGGCGCACCTTGTCGCGCAGCAGCTCCTTGCCTTCGCGGGTGGCTACCGCGAACAGCCGCACGAAGCTGAAGCCGCTGCGGGGTGGCGGGCTGGCGGCCTCGGCGGTGGTGCTCACCGGTTGGGCCTCGGTCGGCGCCGGGCTGCTGTTCTGCGCCTGTTCCAGGCAGGTGACGAAGGCGTCTTCCAGGGTCTGGCCGCCGAACTGCTGTTGCAGCGCGGCCGGGGTATCGCAGGCCAGCACACGGCCGGCGTGCATCAGCGAGATGCGGTCGCAGCGCAGCGCCTCGTTCATGAAGTGGGTGGACAGGAAAATGGTCACGCCCTGCTCGCGGGACAGCTCGATCAGCAGGCGCCAGAAGTCGTCGCGTGCGGCCGGGTCGACGCCGGAGGTGGGTTCGTCGAGGATCAGCACTTCAGGCCGGTGCAGCACCGCCACGGCCAGCGACAGGCGCTGGCGCAGGCCCAGCGGCAGGGCGCCGGACTGCTGGTCGGCAATGTCGCCCAGGTCGAAACGATCGATCAGTTCGGCGATGCGCGGGGTGCTGTCGGCCTTGTTCAGGTCGAACAGGCGCGCGTGCAGCTCGAGGTTCTGACGCACGCTCAGTTCGCCATACAGCGAAAAGCTCTGGGACATGAAGCCGACGCGCTTGCGTGTGGCCAGGTCCTTGGCGTCGACCGGGCGGCCGAGCAGGGTGGCGCTGCCTTCGCTGGCCGGCATCAGGCCGGTGAGCACCTTCATGGTGGTGGTCTTGCCACAGCCGTTGGAGCCCAGGAAACCGAAGATCTCGCCACGGCCGATGGCGAAGCTGACCTTGTTCACTGCGGTGAAGTCGCCGAAGCGCAGGGTCAGTTCATGGGCCTCGATGGCGATGTCGCCGTCGTCGGCCGGGCGTGGCGGGATCACCAGCGGCGCCTGGGTGCGGCTGCGGTCATCCTGCTGCTGGCTCTGGTAGCAGGTGAAGGCGTCGTCCAGCTTGCCGCTGGCGGTGGCGCCGGCCAGCTCGCGGCTCAGCCCCTGGGCGATCAGGCGACCACGGTCGAGCATCAGACAGTGCTCGAACTGTTCGGCCTCTTCCATGTAGGCGGTGGCCACCAGCAGGGTCAGTTGCGGACGCTCGCCGCGCACCTGCTCCACCAGCTCCCAGAAGCGCCGGCGCGACAGCGGGTCGACGCCGGTGGTGGGCTCGTCGAGAATCAGCAGGTCGGGCTCGTGGATCAGTGCGCAGCACAGCCCGAGTTTCTGCTTCATGCCCCCGGAGAGCTTGCCTGCCGGGCGCTCGGCAAAGCGTTCCAGGTCGGTGGCCAGCAGCAGCGCGTGCATGCGCGTGTCGCACTCGGAACGGCTCAGGCCGAACAGCGTGGCGAAGAAGCGGATGTTCTCGCTGATCGACAGCTCTGGGTACAGGTTGCCGCCCAGGCCCTGGGGCATGAAGGCGATGCGCGGGTACAGGCTGTTGCGGTGGCGGCGCTGGCGGATCGAGCCGTCCAGCACCTGCAACTCGCCCTGTTGCAGCTTCTTGACCCCGGCAATCAGCCCCAGCAGGCTCGACTTGCCCGCACCGTCCGGGCCGATCAGGCCGCAGCGGGTGCCTGCCGGCAGTTCAAAGCAGATGTCCTGCAGGGCTTCGAGGGAGCCGTAGCGGTGGCTGATGCCACGCGCCTGCAGCGCCAGGGCCGTCATTGCAGGTTGGCCGGCCAGTCCACGGGGGCGCTACGCACATAGCCGGCGCCGGGCATGCCCGGCTTGGCCTGGGGCACCGCGCTGGGCTCGGTCAGGCGCAGCTTGACGCGAAACACCAGCTTCTGGCGCTCGTCACGGGTTTCCACCTGCTTGGGGGTGAACTGCGCCTTGGCTGCCACGAAGCTGATCTTGGCCGGCAGTGCGCGGTCGGGCAGGGCATCGAGCACGATGCGTGCCTGGTCGCCCACGGTCAGTTTGCCGGTGGTGGAGGCGGGCAGATAGAGGTTCATGTACTGGTCGCTGGGGTCGATCAGCAGCAGTACGCGCCCGCCGGCCCCGAGCACTTCGCCCGGTTCGGCCAGGCGCAGCTGGATCACGCCATCGATGGGCGCGCGCAGGCTGCTGTCGTCGATTTCGCTGGTGAGCTGGGCCACCTGGGCCTCGGCGGCACCGATGGCGGCCTTGATTGCCGCGAGTTGCGCTCGCGCTGCCACCACGGCTGAATTGCTGGTGTCGTAGCGGGCCTGCTGCTGGTCGAGCAATTGCTGGCTGGAATACTTGCGCTGGAACAGTTCGCGCACGCGCTTGAGTTCCTGGCTGGCCAGCAGCTGTTCGCTCTGGCGCAGCTGCACGGTGGCCTGGGCGGCCGCGTAGTTCTCGCGGGCACGCAGTACTTCGGCTTCGGCCTGGTTGCGCTGGGCCTCCATGGTCCGGGTGTCGATGCGCGCCAGCAGTTGGCCCTTGTGCACCACGTCGCCCTCGTCGGCCAGCACTTCGGCCAGGCGCCCCGGCACTTTGGTGGCGATCTGCACCTCGGTGGCCTCAAGGCGACCGTTGCCCATGCTCAGGCCTTCGGGCAGACGGTCGTGCATGGACTTCCAGTAGCCCAGGCCGCCGGCTGCCACCAGCAGCGCAATCAGCGCGCCGGCAAAGAGTTTGGGGGTGTGTTGGCTCATCGACATGCACCTGCATCCTGCTGCGTTTGACGTCAGAGTCTGACGTTTTGCCTACCGTGGCGGGTTGATACGTATCAAACGAGTGGGCATCTTACGCGAAATTAACGTAGTGCGAGCACCGCGGCCCATTGTTCGTCCGTCACCGGCATCACCGACAGACGGCTGCCCTTCTGTACCAGTGGCAGTTCGGCCAGTGCCGCCTGTTGCTTGAGGTAGCCAAGGCCCAGCACCTTGCGCAAGGTTTCCACATGCTCCACGTCCACTGCGCTCCACGGGTTTTTCTCGGCGCTGGCCTTGGCGTCGAAGTAGTGGCTCTCGGGGTCCAGTGCGGTGGGGTCGGGGTAGGCGGCGGTGGTGATGCGGGCAATCCCGGCGATGCCGGGCTCGGGGCAGCTGGAGTGGTAGAAGAAGAACAGGTCGCCCACCGCCATGGCGCGCATGAAGTTGCGCGCCTGGTAGTTGCGCACCCCGTCCCAGCGCGCCTGGCCGAGGCGGGCGAGGTCTTCGATCGAGAGCTCGTCGGGCTCGGATTTCATCAGCCAGTAGGCCATCGTTGACGCTCCAGACAAAGTTTGAAATAACCTGTTGCATGAAACCGACAGCCGGTTGGCGTCAACGTTTGCGTGTGGCACCAGGTTGTCGGAGAATGCGCGCATTTTAAGCTTGACGCTGCTGCACGGCATAATAAAAACCGTTGCTGTCATCGTGATGAGTTTGCCTGAGGGGGGCAATCGATGAATCGCAAACCGGATTTGCTCTGGGTGCTCGTTTTTCTGTTTGGCCTGGGTGTGGTCACCACCGGCTATGCACAAAGCCTGTGGGAACAGAAACTCGAAACAGCCGCCTACGAGATGCCGGCCGCCCCGACCCCCGTCAAGCGTTGAGCCTTGCGGCGCCCGTTCAGGGTGCCAGGTACCACCCCCTGTCCGATACCGTGCCCTGCAGCGGCACGTCCCAACTGGCCTGGGCCAGTCGTTGCACTTTCTGGCATTCGTGCGCCAGCCCCAGCAGCAGGGGTTTCTTCCAGGCCTTGCGCCGCCCCTGATACGCCAGGCTGCGGTCATAGAACCCGCCGCCCATGCCCAGTCGCCCACCCGTCTCGTCGAAACCCACCAGCGGCAGCAGGATCAGGTCCAGTGCCCAGGTGGGTCGCTGGCGTGTGAGATTGATGCGTGGTTCGGGGATGCGGAAGCGGTTGGGGCGCAGTTTTTCACCGTGCTCGAAGCGCTGGAAGGCCATGCGGGTTCTGGGCCAGGCGTGCAGCACCGGCAGGTAGGTATGCTTGCCTCGACGTTGAGCTTCGCGCAGCAGCAGGCGCGGGTCGATCTCGCTGTCGTTGGGTAGGTACAGGGCAATGTGCCGGGCACGACGAAACAGCGGGTGCTGCGCCAGTTGCCGGTACAGGCCGCGCGCGGCACGGCGCTGTTCGGCCGGGCTGAGGGCGCGGCGGGCATCACGGAGCAGGCGACGAAGTTGGGGGCGGGTAAGCGGCGCGGTGTCGGTCATGGCACGGGCGGTCCCTGGGGCGACTGCCACGCAGGGGTGGCAGTGCATGTGCGTGCGCCGCTGGGTGGGCGCAGGCTGGAGAATTCAGGCTCCCCGACGAACCGCTGTCGGTGTAGCCCTTGAACCCGAAAGTTCAAGGTGGAGATTACAGGAGGCGTTAAGGCTTTCCGTCAAGCGGACATGCACACCGGCCCCACGTGCAACCCCCGTGGTTGTGCGTATCGGCTCAGGGACATGACCGACTGGCAAGCACTCCAGGGAGTGGTCGGAGTATACCCGAAACTCAGGCCGGTTTTGAACCCGCGTCGTCGGCCAATGCCTGATCGACACGTTCGAGCAGGTCGCGCACCTGTTCACGGGTGGCACCGCCGGTGGGCGCCTGCGGGCGCTCCTGATTGTGCAGCAGGTCGTGGGTGATGTTCAGCGCCGCCATCACCGCGATACGGTCGGCGCCGATCACCTTGCCGCTGCTGCGGATCTCGCGCATCTTGCTGTCCAGGTAGCGCGCTGCGCTGACCAGGTTGCTGCGCTCTTCCGGCGGGCAGATGATCGAATACTCCTTGTCGAGGATCTGAACGGTGACGCTATTGCTTGAACTCATGAGTCTTGCTCCAGGGCCTTGAGCCGCGAAATCATCGATTCGACCTTACGCCGGGCGATCTCGTTTTTTTCGATGAGGTGGGCGCGCTCCTCGCGCCAGGATTTTTCCTGAGCTAATAGGAGTGCATTTTGCCGCTTTAGTTGCTCGACACGTTCGATCAACAGCTCGAATCGGCCCATCAGCGCTTGCAGGTCGTTCTCTGGCATGACGTGCCACTCGCTTTTGTCAGACGGGTCTTACCCGCTCATTAAGTTCCGGCATGCCCCGAATTGGCGGCGTCGATGGTCTTGGCGCGCCTGCCGGTGCTAGGATACAAGGCCTTCATTCTAGTCATTGCGCCGTCTGGCGCCTAGCTGCCCATGCCCATTACGAATTCGCCATACACCGCTTTTGCCACCTTGCTCACCAGCAACGGTCACCCTGTTTCGCCTGCCGAGCTTCACGGCTTGTTGCTCGGGCGCAGCTGCGCCGGCGCCGGCTTCGATGCCGACGGCTGGTTGGCCGATGCGGCCCACCTGCTGGAAGTCGATCCTGTAGACAATGTTCGTAACGCTTTGATCGGCCTGCAGGAGATGGTCAAGGGCGAACTCACCGGTGAAGAAGTCACCGTCGTGCTGTTGCTGCCCACCGACGACGCCCCGCTGACCGAGCGTGCCATCGCTCTGGGCGAGTGGTGCAAAGGCTTCCTGTACGGCTTCGGCCTCAACTCGGCAGGCCTGAGCCTGAGTGCCGAAGCCAAGGAAGTGCTGGGTGACCTGGATGCCATTTCCCAGGTCCAGGATGCACTGGAAGAGTCCGAAGACGGCGAAAGCGACTATATGGAAGTGATGGAGTACCTGCGCGTCGCACCGATACTGCTGTTCTCCGAGCTGGCCAAGCCACAGGCGCCTGCGCCCAAGCCTTCCTTGCACTAAATGCCGAACAGGGGTTCCTCGTGCCAATAGCCCATATCCCCAAAGCGGAGTATGCCCGTCGTCGCAAGGCGCTGATGGCGCAGATGGAACCCAACAGCATCGCCATCCTGCCCGCGGCCGCGGTGGCCATTCGCAACCGCGACGTGGAGCATGTGTACCGCCAGGACAGCGACTTCCAGTACCTCAGCGGCTTCCCGGAGCCCGAGGCGGTGATAGCGCTGATCCCCGGCCGCGAGCACGGTGAGTACGTGCTGTTCTGCCGCGAGCGCAACCCCGAGCGCGAGCTGTGGGACGGCCTGCGCGCCGGCCAGGAAGGCGCGATACGCGAATACGGCGCGGACGATGCGTTCCCCATCACCGACATCGACGACATCCTGCCGGGCCTGATCGAAGGCCGCGACCGGGTGTACTCGGCCATGGGCAGCCACCCCGAATTCGACCGCCACCTGATGGAGTGGATCAACGTGATCCGCTCCAAGGCCAACCTCGGCGCCCAGCCACCGAACGAGTTCGTTGCGCTGGATCATCTGCTGCACGACATGCGCCTGTATAAATCGGCCACGGAAGTGAAGGTGATGCGCGAGGCCGCGGCGATTTCGGCACGCGCCCATGTGCGGGCCATGCAGGCCTGCCGCGCCGGGTTGCACGAATACAGCCTGGAGGCCGAGCTGGACTACGAGTTCCGCAAGGGCGGGGCGAAGATGCCGGCCTACGGCTCGATCGTGGCATCGGGTCGCAACGCCTGCATCCTGCATTACCAGCAGAACGACGCCCTGCTCAAGGACGGCGACCTGGTCCTGATCGACGCCGGGTGCGAGATCGACTGCTACGCCAGCGACATCACCCGCACCTTCCCGGTCAGCGGGCGCTTCTCGCCGGAGCAGAAAGCGATCTACGAGCTGGTGCTCAAGGCCCAGGCTGCAGCCTTTGCCGCGATTGCACCGGGCAAGCACTGGAACCATGCCCACGAGGCCACCGTGCAGGTGATCACCGAAGGGCTGGTGGAGCTGGGGCTGCTCAAGGGCGATGTGCCGGCGCTGATCGAGGCCGAGGCCCATCGCGCCTTCTACATGCACCGCGCCGGTCACTGGCTGGGGCTGGATGTGCACGACGTCGGCGAGTACAAGGTCGCCGACCAGTGGCGCGTGCTGGAGCCGGGCATGGCCCTGACGGTGGAGCCGGGCATCTACATTGCTGCCGACAACCAGAGCGTCGCGAAGAAGTGGCGCGGTATCGGCGTACGAATCGAGGACGACGTAGTGGTGACCAAGCAGGGCTGTGAAATCCTGACCTCCGGCGTACCGCGCACGGTGGCCGAAATCGAAGCATTGATGGCGGCTGCACGCAGCCACGCCGCATGAGCCGGGTCAACCTTGCCATCATCGGTGGCGGCCTGGTCGGTGCCAGCCTGGCGCTGGCCCTGCAGGCCGGGGCCAGGGCGCGTGGCTGGAAGATCCTGCTGATCGAGCCGTTCGCCCCCGGCGACAGCTTCCAGCCCAGTTACGACGCACGTTCCTCGGCGCTTTCCTACGGCACCCGGCAGATCTACGAGCGTCTGGGCCTGTGGCAGCCGATCAGCCGCCGCGCCGAACCGATCCGCCAGATCCAGGTGTCCGACCGTGGCCGCTTTGGCGCCACCCGCCTGGACGCCCTGGAAGAAGGCGTGCCGGCACTCGGCTACGTGGTCGAGAACGCCTGGCTCGGCCAGTGCCTGTGGCAGGGGCTGGATGCCGAGGTGGTGACTTGGCGCTGCCCGGCGCAGGTCAGCGCGATGCAGCCGCTGGCCGACGGCTACCGCCTGACACTGGATGACGACACCACGGTGGACTGCGACCTGGCGGTACTGGCCGACGGCGGGCGTTCCGGGCTGCGCGAGCAGTTGGGCATCCACGTCAGCCAGCGTCCGTACAACCAGAGTGCGCTGATCGCCAACATCACCCCGAGCGAGGCCCATTGCGGGCAGGCGTTCGAACGCTTCACCGATGACGGCCCGATGGCCTTGCTGCCGCTGCCGGAAAACCGCTGCGCGCTGGTCTGGACCCGTGCCGGAATGGATGCCAGACGGCTGGCCGAGATCGACGAACGAGCCTTCCTGGCCGAGCTGCAAGGCGTGTTCGGCTACCGTCTGGGCACCTTGCGCCAGGTGGGCGCGCGTCACCTCTACCCGCTGTCGCTGGTAGAGGCCCAGGAGCAGGTGCGCTCGCACCTGGTGGTGCTGGGCAACGCCGCGCACAGCCTGCACCCGATTGCCGGGCAGGGTTTCAACCTGTCGCTGCGCGACGTGCAGTCGCTGGCCGACGGTCTGCTGGCCGGGCCCGAAGTACCGGGCGACCTGGCGACCCTGCAGGCCTACCGCGAGCGCCAGCGCCTGGACCAGGACCTGACCGTGGGTTTCTCCGACAAGGTCACGCGGTTGTTCGGCAGCGGCCAGCCGTTGCTCGCCACCGGGCGCAACCTGGGCCTGCTGGGCCTGGACCTGCTGCCCCCGGCCAAGCGCTGGTTCGCCCGCCAGGCCATGGGCCTGGGTACCCGCCCGGACCAGCCTGGCCAATGACCCCTTCTTCTCTTTATCGGGCTTGAAAGCATGGAAATGCGCGCAGATCTGTTGATTGTCGGTGCCGGAATGGTCGGTAGCGCCCTGGCCCTGGCCTTGCAGCACAGTGGCCTGGACATCCTGCTGCTCGACGGCAGCCCCCTGACGGTCAAGCCGTTCGATGCACAGGCGCCCTTCGAGCCGCGAGTCAGCGCGCTGTCGATGGCCAGCCAGCGCATCCTCGAGCGCGTGGGCGCCTGGCAGCACATCCGCGAGCGGCGCCTGAGCCCGTATTCGGACATGCACGTGTGGGACGGCAGCGGCACCGGGCAGATCCACTTTTCGGCCGCCAGCGTGCACGCCGAGGTGCTCGGCCACATCGTCGAGAACCGCGTGGTGCAGGACGGTCTGCTGCAGCGCCTGCACGACAGCGAGATCGGCCTGCTGGCCAACGCCCGCCTGGAGCAGATGCGCCGCAGTGGCGACGACTGGCTGCTGACCCTGGCCGATGGCCGCACCCTGCGCGCGCCGCTGGTGATTGCGGCTGACGGCGCCAACTCGGCGGTGCGCCGCCTGACCGGCTGCCAAACCCGTGAGTGGGACTACCTGCACCACGCCATCGTGACCAGCGTGCGCTGTGCCGAGCCGCACCAGGCCACAGCCTGGCAGCGCTTCACCGATGACGGCCCGCTGGCGTTTCTGCCACTGCTGCGCGACGGCCAGCAGCACTGGTGCTCCATCGTGTGGTCGACCACGCCTGCGCAGGCCGAGCGCCTCATGGACCTGCCGGACGAAGCCTTCTGCGCCGAGCTGGAGCGGGCCTTCGAGGGCCGCCTGGGCACGGTGCTGGCTGCCGACCCACGGTTATGCGTACCGCTGCGCCAGCGCCATGCCAAGCGCTACGTGGCCGAGGGCCTGGCGTTGATCGGCGATGCGGCCCACACCATTCACCCGCTGGCCGGGCAGGGCGTGAACCTTGGCTTTCTGGATGCGGCGGTGCTGGCCGAAGTGCTGCAGCATGCCCATGAGCGCGGCGAGCGCCTGGCCGACATGCGCGTGCTGAGCCGCTACGAACGACGGCGCATGCCGCACAACCTGGCCTTGATGGCCGCAATGGAGGGCTTCGAGCGACTGTTCCAGGCCGACCCGCTGCCGCTGCGCTGGCTGCGCAACAGTGGCCTGAAGTGGGTGGAGCAACTGCCGGAGGCCAAGGCGCTGTTCGTGCGCCAGGCGCTGGGGCTGAGCGGCGACCTGCCGGAGCTGGCACGGGCCTGAGGCGGCACCGCAACATCTGGTAACTCCTCCCTTGGCAGTTCGGTTGAGAAGGCAAATGGCATTCACTACCATTTGCGCCTCTCCCGCATTCCGAGGACCGCCTTCATGTTGCCACGCAAGCATCTACTCGCCGCCCTGGCGCTCACCCTGCTGGGCGGTACCGCACAGGCGGCGGACGAGGTGGTGGTGTATTCCTCGCGCATCGACGAGCTGATCAAGCCGGTATTCGATGCCTACACCAAGGAAACCGGGGTCAAGGTCAAGTTCATCACCGACAAGGAAGCGCCGTTGATGCAGCGCATCAAGGCCGAGGGCAGCAACGCCACCGCCGACCTGCTGCTGACCGTGGATGCCGGCAACCTCTGGCAGGCCGAGCAGATGGGTATCCTGCAGCCGATCAAGTCGGCCGTGATCGACGCCAACATTCCCCCGCAGTATCGCGCTTCGTCCCATGACTGGACCGGCCTGAGCCTGCGCGCACGGACCATTGCCTACGCCACCGACCGGGTCAAGCCCGAGGAGCTGAGCACCTACGAGGCGCTGGCCGGCAAGGAATGGGAAGGGCGCTTGTGCCTGCGTACCGCCAAGAAGGTCTACAACCAGTCGCTGACCGCGACCCTGATCGAAACCCACGGCGCCGAGAAGACCGAAGAGATCCTCAAGGGCTGGGTGAACAACCTGTCCACCGACGTGTTCTCGGATGACGTGGCAGTGCTCAAGGCCATCGAGGCCGGGCAGTGCGACGTGGGCATCGTCAATACCTACTACTATGGCCGCCTGCACAAGGAGCAGCCGCAGCTGCCGATCAAGCTGTTCTGGCCCAACCAGGCCGACCGTGGCGTGCACGTCAACCTGTCGGGCATCGGCTTGACCCGGCACGCGCCGCACAAGGAGGCCGCGATCAAGCTGGTGGAGTGGATGACCGGGCCGCAGGCGCAGAAGATCTTCGCCGATGTGAACCAGGAGTTCCCGGCCAACCCCAAGGTCGAACCTTCGGCAGAAGTGGCGGCGTGGGGCAAGTTCAAGGCCGACAGCCTGCCGGTGGAAGTGGCGGGCAAGCGTCAGGCTGAAGCGATTCGCCTGATGGATCGGGCTGGCTGGAACTGAGCGCAAGGCTTTATTCTTGCGGGGCCCCTGTCGGGGCCCATCGCGGGTCAAGCCCGCTCCTACAGGGATCACCGTGGCCCTTGTGGGAGCGGGCTTGACCCGCGATAGACCGCAACGCGGTCGCTCTCACCTTCGCCAGAGATCTCCCCCCGTGTCACACCCCGCCCAACGCCGCTGGTACCCCCTGGTCTTCACCGTCTGCGCGCTGGTGCTGCTGCCGCTGAGCGTGCTGGTGCTGTCGTGGCAGAGCATCGACCTGCAGATCTGGTCGCACCTGCTCGACACCCAGATGAGCCGCCTGTTGGGCAACACCCTGACCTTGATCCTCGGCGTGGGCGTCGGCGTCACCGTGCTGGGCGTGAGCCTGGCCTGGCTCACCAGCCTGTGCGAATTCCCCGGCCGACGCTGGCTCGACTGGGCATTGATGCTGCCCTTCGCCATCCCCGCCTATGTGCTGGCGTTCGTCTTCGTCGGTTTGCTGGACTTCTCCGGCCCGGTGCAAACCCTGCTGCGCGAATGGTTCGGCCCCATGCGCCTGCCGCGCGTGCGCTCCACCGGCGGGGTGATCATCGTGCTGGTGCTGGTGTTCTACCCCTATGTCTACCTGCTGGCACGTACCGCCTTCCTGGCCCAGGGCAAGGGCCTGATGGAAGCGGCGCGGGTGCTCGGGCAATCGCCGCTGCAAGCCTTCTGGCGCGTGGCCCTGCCCATGGCGCGGCCGGCGATCGGCGCGGGCGTGGCGCTGGCGCTGATGGAAACCCTGGCCGACTTCGGCGCGGTGGCCGTGTTCAACTTCGACACCTTCACCACCGCCATCTACAAGACCTGGTACGGCTTCTTCAGCCTCTCCAGCGCCGCCCAGCTCGCCAGCCTGTTGCTGCTGGCCGTCATGCTGGTGCTGTACGGCGAGCGCCGGGCCCGCGGTGCGGTACGCAGCAGCAACGAGCGGCCCCGGGTGGCGGCGCTGTACCACCTGCGCGGGGTCAAGGCGCTGGCTGCCAGCAGCTGGTGCCTGCTGGTGTTCGCCTGCGCGTTCGTTATCCCGGTGCTGCAGTTGCTGGTGTGGTTCTGGCAGCGCGGGCGTTTCGACCTCGACGAGCGCTATGGCGCGCTCATCCTGCATACCCTGTACCTGGGCGCCATGGCTGCGCTGATCACCGTGGCGGTGGCACTGCTGCTGGCGTTTGCCCGACGCCAGGCCCCTACCCGTGTGGTGCGCGCCGGGGTCAGCCTGGCCAACCTGGGCTACGCCTTGCCCGGCTCGGTATTGGCGGTGTCGATCATGCTGGCCTTCAGTTACCTCGACAACCAGCTGGTGGTGCCGCTTTCGAGCTGGCTTGGCGGTGCCGGCCGGCCACTGCTGATGGGCAGCCTGGCGGCACTGCTGCTGGCCTATCTGGTGCGCTTCATTGCCGTGGCCTACGGCCCCTTGGAAAACAGCCTGGGGCGCATCCGGCCCTCGCTGCCGGAGGCCTCGCGCAGCCTCGGGGTCAGCGGCCCGCGATTGTTTTTCAAGGTGTATCTCCCGCTGCTGGTGCCGGGTGCGCTGAGCGCGGCGCTGCTGGTGTTCGTCGATGTGCTCAAGGAGATGCCCGCCACCCTGCTGATGCGCCCGTTCGGTTGGGACACCCTGGCGGTGCGGGTATTCGAGATGACCAGCGAGGGCGAGTGGTCGCGTGCCTCGCTGCCGGCGTTGACGCTGGTGCTGGTGGGGCTGCTGCCGGTCATCGGTTTGATAAGGCGTTCGGCGCGTCACCCGGGTCAGAGTCACTGAGGGTGTAAGGCTGCGCCCTTGCGGCTACAATGCGCGGCATTCGCTGCGGCCGATCAGCACCGGGTAGCTGAAACGCTGCCCTCAGCCGCAGCCTCGCCACGCCCGGAAGGAGAAACCCATGGGACAGCGTACGCCTCTTTATGACCTGCACCTGGCGCTTGGCGCCAAGATGGTCGATTTTGGCGGTTGGGACATGCCCCTGCATTACGGCTCGCAAGTCGAGGAGCACCACCAGGTGCGCCGCGACTGCGGGGTCTTCGATGTCTCGCACCTCACCGTGATCGATGTGCACGGCGCCCAGGCCACGCCCTGGCTGCGCTGGTTGCTGGCCAACGATGTAGCCAGCCCGAATGCCCACGGCAAGGCCCTGTACAGCACCCTGCTCAACGAACAGGGCGGGGTGATCGACGACCTGCTGGTCTACCGCACCGACGACGGCTACCGCCTGGTGGCCAACGCCGCCACCCGCGACAAGGACCTGGCCTGGCTGCAGGCCCATATCGGCGACTACGACGTGCAGGTGCGCGAGCGTCCCGAACTGTCGATCTTCGCTGTGCAGGGCCCGCATGCGCGGGACAAGCTGGCCGAGCTGGTGAGCAGCGACCGTGCGGCGCTGATTCGTGAACTGGCCCCCTTCGAAGGCCGCAGCAGTGGCGACTGGTTCATCTCGCGTACCGGCTACACCGGCGAAGACGGCCTGGAGATCACCCTGCCGGCAGAGCAGGCCCCGGCGTTCTTCAACGACCTGGTCGGCGCCGGTATTGCCCCCAGCGGGCTGGGCGCGCGCGATACCTTGCGCCTGGAAGCGGGCATGACGCTGTACGGACAGGACATCGACGAGGCACACTCGCCACTGACCTCCAACCTGGCCCACAACATCGCCCTGGAACCGGCCGACCGCGACTTCATCGGACGCCGTGCGCTGGAGGCCGAACAGGCCGCAGGCGTGCAGCTGAAACTGGTCGGCCTGGTGCTCGAGGAACGCGGTGTGCTGCGTGCGCATCAGGTGGTGCGAATCGCACAGATTGGCGAAGGGGAGATCACCAGTGGTAGTTTCTCTCCTACGCTGAGCAAGGCGATTGCCCTGGCCCGCGTGCCGGTGGCTACCGCCGACCGCGCCGAGGTGGAAATTCGCGGCAAGTGGTACCCGGTACGGGTGGTCAAGCCGACCTTCGTGCGCCAGGGCAAGATCCTGATCTGAATTCATTCCGGCGGGCCGACCGCTGACCTGTTGAGGAAAGACACTATGAGCAATATCCCCGCCGACCTGCGTTTTGCCGAGAGCCACGAGTGGGCCAGGCTGGAAGCCGACGGTACCGTCACCGTGGGCATCAGCGACCACGCCCAGGAAGCTCTGGGCGACGTGGTATTCGTCGAACTGGCCGAGGTCGGCAAGGTGTTCGCGGCCAAGGACGCCGCCGGGGTGGTGGAGTCGGTGAAAGCCGCTTCGGATATCTACGCGCCGGTCAGCGGCGAAGTGATCGCGGTCAACGAAGACCTCAGCGACAGCCCTGAGAACCTGAACAACGATCCTTACGCCAGCTGGATCTTCAAGCTCAAGCCGTCCAACCCGGCAGAGCTGGAGCAGTTGCTGGACGCTGCCGGCTACAAGGCCGCCATCGGCGAGTAGTTTTTCCCGCACGAACGGCAATCCCTTCCTAGACTCAATAAGCCTCGACCCCTCGAGGCTTGGTCTTGGAAGAGAGAGCCGCTATGTCCCAGTCGCCGTCCCTGAGCCAACTGCACGATCCCAACCCGTTCCTGCGTCGTCATCTTGGCCCGGATGCGGCCGAGCAGCAGGCGATGTTGCAGGCCCTGGGCCTGAGCAGTCGCAGTGAACTGATCGAGCAGACCGTCCCGCCGGGCATTCGCCTGAACCGCCCGCTGGAACTGCCCCCGGCGCTTGATGAACAGGCCGCCCTGGCAAAACTGCGCGGTTACGCCGAGCAGAACCAGGTGTGGACCAGCCTGATCGGCATGGGGTACCACGCTACCCTGACGCCCACGGTGATCCTGCGCAACGTGCTGGAGAACCCCGGCTGGTACACCGCCTATACGCCGTATCAGCCGGAGATCGCCCAGGGTCGCCTGGAGGCGCTGCTCAATTACCAGCAGATGGTCATCGACCTGACCGGGCTGGACCTGGCCAATGCCTCGCTGCTCGACGAAGCGACGGCCGCTGCCGAAGCCATGGCTCTGGCACGGCGCATGGCCAAGTCGCGCAGCAATGCGTTCTTCGTCGATGAACATTGCCACCCGCAGACCCTGTCCGTATTGCAGACCCGCGCCGAGGGCTTCGGCTTCGAGCTGATCGTCGATGGGCTGGACAACCTGGACAAGCACCGGGTGTTCGGCGCGCTGCTGCAATACCCCAACACCCACGGCGGGGTGCACGACCTGCGCCCGGCCATCGAGCAGCTGCATGCCCAGCAGGCGCTGGCCTGCGTCGCCGCCGACCTGCTGAGTCTGGTGCTGTTGACCCCGCCGGGCGAGCAGGGCGCCGACGTGGTGCTCGGCTCGACCCAGCGCTTTGGCGTGCCCATGGGCTACGGCGGCCCGCACGCGGCCTACTTTGCCTGCCGCGACGACTTCAAGCGCGCCATGCCAGGGCGCATCATCGGCGTTTCCAAGGACGCGCGCGGCAACCTGGCGCTGCGCATGGCCCTGCAGACCCGCGAACAGCACATCCGCCGCGAGAAGGCCAACTCCAACATCTGCACCGCGCAGGTGCTGCTGGCCAACATCGCCGGGTTCTATGCCGTGTACCACGGGCCCGAAGGGCTCAGGCGCATCGCCCAGCGGGTGCACCGGCTCACGGTGATCCTGGCTGCCGGCCTGCAAGCCAAGGGGCTCAAGCGCTTGAACGAGCACTTCTTCGACACCCTGACCCTGGACGTCGGCGGCAGCCAGACCGCGATCATCCAGAGCGCCGAGGCCGCGCAGATCAACCTGCGCATCCTGGGCCGCGGGCACCTGGGCGTAAGCCTGGATGAAACCTGCGACGAGGCCACGGTGCTGCGCCTGTTCGGCATCTTTCTGGGCGCCGACCATGGGCTGAGCGTGGCCGAGCTGGATGCCCAGGCGCAGCACAGTGGCATCCCCGACGCCTTGCAGCGCCAGTCGGCGTTTCTGACGCACCCGGTGTTCAACCTGCACCACAGCGAAACCGAGATGCTGCGTTACCTCAAGCAGCTGGAGAACAAGGACCTGGCCCTCAACCAGTCGATGATCCCGCTGGGCTCGTGCACCATGAAGCTCAACGCCAGCAGCGAGATGATCCCCATCACCTGGCCGGCCTTCGCCAACCTGCACCCGTTCGCGCCGCTCACCCAGGCCCAGGGCTATACCGCGATGATCGACGAGCTGGAGCGCTGGCTGTGCGCGATCACCGGTTTCGATGCCATCTGCATGCAACCCAACTCCGGTGCCCAGGGTGAATACGCGGGGCTGCTGGCGATCAGCAAGTACCACCGCAGCCGCCAGCAAGGTCAGCGCGACATCTGCCTGATCCCGGCCTCGGCGCACGGCACCAACCCGGCGTCTGCGCAGATGGCCGGGATGCAGGTGGTGATCGTGGAATGCGATGTGGCGGGCAACGTCGACCTGGCCGACCTCAAGGCCAAGGCCCAGGCGGCAGGTGAGCGCCTGGCCTGCCTGATGGCCACCTACCCGTCGACCCACGGCGTGTACGAGGAAGGCATCAGTGAGATCTGCGAAGTTATCCACAGCCACGGTGGCCAGGTGTACATGGATGGCGCCAACCTCAATGCCCAGGTCGGGTTGGCGCGGCCGGCGGACATCGGTGCCGATGTATCGCACATGAACCTGCACAAGACCTTCTGCATTCCCCATGGCGGTGGCGGGCCGGGCATGGGCCCGATCGGCGTGCGTGCACACCTGGCACCGTTCGTGGCCAGCCATCCGGTGGTGCCGGTGCCCGGCCCCGACCCGCAGAACACTGCGGTCAGTGCGGCGCCCTGGGGCAGTGCGAGCATCCTGCCGATCAGCTGGATGTACATCGCCATGATGGGGCCGCAACTGGCCGATGCCAGCGAGGTGGCGATCCTGTCGGCCAACTATCTGGCCCAGCAGTTGGGCGGGGCGTTCCCGGTGCTGTACCGCGGGCGCAATGGGCGGGTGGCGCATGAGTGCATCCTCGACCTGCGGCCCTTGAAGGCGCTGACCGCCATCACCGAAGAGGATGTAGCCAAGCGCCTGATGGACTACGGGTTCCATGCGCCGACCATGTCGTTCCCGGTGCCGGGCACCTTGATGGTGGAGCCGACCGAGAGCGAGTCCAAGGCCGAGCTGGACCGCTTCGTGGAGGCGATGCTGAAGATTCGGGCCGAGATTGCAGAGGTGCAGAACGGCAACTGGCCAGCCGAGGACAACCCGCTCAAGCGGGCGCCGCATACCTTGGCGGATGTGCTGGGGGTGTGGGAACGACCTTACTCGATCGAGCAGGGTGTTGCGCCGAGCCACCATGCGCGGCTGCACAAGTACTGGCCGGCGGTGAACCGGGTGGACAACGTGTACGGGGACCGCAACCTGTTCTGTGCGTGTGTGCCGGTGGAGGATTATCGCTGAGGCCAGGGCCTCGTGGCCGACAAGGCTGGCTCCTGTAGGAGCCGGCATTGCCGGCGAGGTGATTACTCGGTCACGGCATTCTGCGCCAGGATCGCATTGGCCAGTTCCATGTCGCTGACCTGCAGCCCTGGCTGCTCGGCACGCACACGCTGCATGGCAGCCTCAAGATACGGCCCGCTGATCTGGCCGTTGCTGGCCACATAGCTGCTGGCATCTTCCTGCGCCGCCACCACCAGCTTGTGGTCCTTGAAGGTCAGGTAGGTGGAGCCGGTGGTGGCACCGGACGAAATCACATCACGCCAGAAGCCATCAGCCATCGCCGAGCCAACCGGCAGCGACAACAAGGCAAGGGTGGCAACCGCAAGTTTGACGCGCATGGGGCTTACTCCAGTGTGGGGGCTATTATGGTGCGTTGGATCGTGATTTCCCCAGGCAAGTTCCCCAGGGCCTACGGTGCGGGGCCAACCTGCAGTATCGCGCCGTCCTGCGACAGCACTTGCACCGGGGTGCCCACCGGCAGGTCCGGCCCGCGGACCATCCACACCCCGTCGCCGACCTTGATTTTGCCGCGACCGCCCACGATGGCCTCCTGCACCACGAAGGTCCGGCCGATCAGTTCCTGGCCGCGCATGTTCAGCCCCGGCGCATCGCTGGGGCTGGCATTGCTGCGCTGACGGTGCCACCAGAACACTGCGGTGAATACCGACAGCAGGCCGAACAGCAGGAACTGCAAGGTCCACGGCAGCTGCGGGACGACGAAGGTAATCACGCCCACGCCCGCCGCCGCCACCCCGATCCACAGCAGGTAGCCGCCGGCGCCGAACACCTCCAGGATCAGCAGCAGCGTACCGAGCGCCAGCCAGTCCCAGAACGACAGGTGTTGCAGGTAGTCCCACATGCTCAGCCCTTCTTGCCGTCGAAGGTGGCCCGCACGATCTCGCCGATGCCGCCGACGGCGCCGATCACCTGGCTGGCTTCCAGCGGCATCAGCACCACCTTGCTGTTGTTGGCCGAGGCCAGCTTGCCCAGCGCGTCGACGTATTTCTGCGCCACGAAGTAGTTGATGGCCTGCACATTGCCGTTGGCGATGGCCTCGGACACCACCTGGGTGGCGCGGGCTTCGGCTTCGGCCTGGCGCTCGCGGGCCTCCGATTCCAGGAAGGCCGCCTGACGCTCACCCTCGGCCTCGAGGATCTGCGCCTGTTTCTTGCCTTCGGCGGTGAGGATGGCAGCCGCCCGCAGGCCCTCGGCTTCGAGGATCTGCGCACGCTTGACCCGCTCGGCTTTCATCTGCCCGGACATGGCGGCCATCAGGTCGGCCGGCGGGCTGATGTCCTTGATCTCGATACGGGTGATCTTGATGCCCCACGGTGCGGTGGCTTCATCCACGGTGCGCAGCAGGCGCTCGTTGATGGCGTCGCGCTGGCTGAGCATGGCGTCCAGTTCCATGGAGCCGAGCACGGTACGGATGTTGGTCTGCAGCAGGTTGCGGGTGGCGTGCTCGAGGTTGTTGACCTCGTAGGCGGCCTGCGCCGTGTTGACCACCTGGAAGAAGCACACCGCATCGATCTGCACGGTGGCGTTGTCGGCGGTGATGACTTCCTGCGGCGGGATGTCCAGCACGCTTTCCATCATGTTGATCTTGCGCCCGATGCGGTCCATCACCGGCACGATGATGTTGAGGCCCGGCTTGAGGGTGGTGGTGTAGCGGCCAAAGCGTTCCACGGTCCACTGGAAACCCTGCGGCACCACCTTGAACCCCATGAACACCAGCGCCAGGGCCAGGCCCACGAATAACAGCATTACCATTCCGATTTGCATGACGTTTCCTTGGTCAGCAGGACTGAAAGTGCGCAAGCTTGGCATGTGGTCAGCTGTGCAGGCCAGCGCCGGATCATTTCATTTCATGCAGTAACGCGAATCACTTCTGTCAGTGTAGTCAGCCCTGCGGCGACTTTTTGCGCGCCGCTGGTGCGCAGGCTGCCCAGCCCCTCGGCCCGGGCCTGGCGGCGCAGGTTTGCCAGGTCGACGTCGCCCGACAGCTGCTCGCGCAGGCGTGGGCTCACAGGCAGCAGCTCGAACAGGCCGGTGCGGCCCCGGTAGCCGGTGTACCGGCAATCGCGGCAGCCTTCAGCCTGGCAGGTAGCGGTGGGCAGCGGCGCCTGCGGGTCGAGTTCGCGCCAGTGCGCCATGTCGAGCGGCTGCGCCACCTTGCACGCCGGGCACAGCGTGCGCACCAGGCGCTGGGCCAGCACGCCGACCAGCGTGGCACGGATCAGGTACGGCGCGATGCCCAGTTCCAGCAGGCGCCCGACGGCGCCGCAGGCATCGTTGGTGTGCAGGGTCGAGAGCACCAGGTGGCCGGTGAGCGCGGCCTGGATCGCCACCTGCGCGGTGTCGGCATCGCGGATCTCGCCGATCATGATGATGTCCGGGTCCTGGCGCAGCAGCGCACGCACACCGTTGGCAAAGCCCAGGTCGATGCCGGGCTGCACCTGCATCTGGTTGAAGGCCGGCTCGAGCTGTTCGATCGGGTCTTCGAGGGTGCACAGGTTGACCTGTGGCGTGGCCAGTTGCTTGAGGGTGGCGTACAGGGTGCTGGTCTTGCCCGAGCCGGTCGGCCCGGTCACCAGGATGATGCCGTGGGGCTGGTGCAGCATCGCCTGCCAGTGCTGCAGCGCCTCGCCGTCCAGGCCCAGCTGGGTGAAGTCCTGGTGCAGCAGGTGCGGGTCGAAGATACGCAGTACCAGTTTCTCGCCGAACGCGGTGGGCAGGGTGGCCAGGCGCAGCTCGACCTCGGCGCCGGCGGCCGAGCGGGCCTTGATGCGGCCATCCTGCGGGCGGCGCTTTTCCGCGACGTTCATGCGCCCCAGGCTCTTGAGCCGGCTGACCACCGCCAGGGTCACTGCCGGCGGGAACTGGTAGGCCGGGTGCAGCAGGCCGTCGATGCGCAGGCGCAGGTGGCCCTGGTCGCGGCGCGGCTCGATGTGGATATCGCTGGCGCGCTGCTCGAAGGCGTACTGCAACAGCCAGTCGACGATGCCGACGATGTGCGTCTCGTTGGCATCGACGTCGCCTGCGCTGTTGCCCAGGTCAAGCAGTGCCTCGAGGCTGGCGCCTTCGGGCCCGGGCACGGCCTGCTGGCTGGCACCACTGACCGAGTGGGCCAGGCGAAACACCGCCTGGCTCAGCTCACGGATCTGCACCGGGCTGGCCAGCACCCGCTGCACCCTGCGTTGCAGCACCTGCCCAAGGTCGCGCTCCCAGCTGCGTACGTAGGGCTGGGCGCTGGCGACGGTCACCGTGTGGGCATCCACCGCGATGGCCAGAATCTGGTGACGCCGCGCGAATGCGGCCGACATCAGCCCGCCGAGGCTGGCTGCCTGCAGTGCCAGGGGGTCGATGCGCACATGGCGCTGGCCGGCCTGGCGGCCCAGCCATTCGCCCAGGGCATCGAGGTCCAGGGTATGGCCGGGGCGTTGCAGGTCGTTCAGGCCGCGTCGGGCGATGCGCTCCAGCGGATGTGTGGGTTCATTGGCAGCCTGCGGCCAGGGGCGGGCACAGGCGGGGCTGATGCGTTGCTGGGCGAGCAGTTCGGCGAGCAGGGTGTCGAGGTCGAGCCAGCGATCGGGCGGCGTGGCAGGCATGGGGCTTCCTTGCGAAGGTCGGGCGGCCAGCCAAGGCTAGCTGCCAGCGGCCCACAGGGCCTGTCGCAAGGGTTGCCGGATTTTTCTGTTCAGCGTACGTGCTGCAACGGCATGCGCGAGGCCGCCAGGGGTTCGACGCTGACCTGGGCGACACAGATCAGGTTGCGCATTTTCTGTGCAATCAGTTCGGCGCGGTGCCAGCTCAGGCCGGCTACGCCGATCTCCAGGTTCAACAGGTCGTCCTGCTGCCGCATCTGTACCTGGTGCGGGGTGAGGAACTGCAGGGCGAACAGGTTGAGCACGCGGCACAGGCTGTCCGGCTCGGCTTCCACCTGCAGGCTGTAGCGCACGCTGCTGTGCGCAGCATTGGCGGCCCAGACATCGCTGCGCAGCGGGGTGACGGGGCTGTCCAGCCGTTCGTGGGCGCTCATGGGAAATCTCCGGTTTCGATGGAGGAATTTTTACATCTTCAACCGGGTATTTTTTCTCTATGATCGAGCGATCTGTGTAATCTGCGCATTGTTCGATTCATTAATGGCGCCTTGAGGGGATAAAACATGCAAAGCCAACTGGACGCCTACGACCGACGTATCCTGGCTCTGCTGCAGGAGGATGCGTCGCTGTCCAGCGCACAGATTGCCGAACGGGTCGGCCTGTCGCAGTCGCCGTGCTGGCGGCGGATCCAGCGGCTCAAGGAGGAGGGGGTGATTCGCGGGCAGGTGACCCTGCTCGATCGCAAGAAGATCGGCCTGAACACGCAGATTTTCGCCGAGGTTAAACTCAACGCCCACGGGCGGACCAACTTCGCCGAATTCACCGAGGCGATCCGCGAGTTTCCCGAGGTGCTGGAATGCTATGTGCTGATGGGCGCAGTGGACTTCCTGCTGCGCATCGTCACCCCGGACATCGAAGCCTACGAACGGTTCTTCTTCGAAAAGCTGTCGATGGTGCCGGGGATCCAGGAGGTCAACTCGATCGTGGCCTTGTCCGAAATCAAGTCCACGACCAGCTTGCCGGTGTAGCCGTCACTTGCGCAGCAGGTGCTTCCAGCCGCGGCTCTGGAACACCGCCATGGCCTGATGCACACGGGCTTCGAGCACGTCGTCGCTGATTGGCAGGCTGGCCAGTTCGTGCAGCTTGTTCAGCTCGCCGAACAGGCGGTCCAGGTCGGGGCTTTCCAGCACCTGGCGGGCATGGTGCAGCCAGGCCAGCAGGCGCTCGATGCGCGGCAGCTGTTCGGCCAGGTCTTCAGGCTGGCGGTGGTACAGCGGCAGTTGCAGCGCGTTGGCTTCGTCCGACAGCAGCACCTTGAGCCAGTTGCCCAGTTGCGCAGCGCCCTGGCGGTCACCACGCTTGTTGCGCTCGACGGTCCAGCCACGGGCCAGCAGCCAGCGCGAGGTGTCCAGCGAGAACTGGCCCCAGCGAGTGTCGAGCAGTTCTTCGGCGAACTGCTCGGGCGCCGCGCGGCGCACGTCTTCGTCGTCGTTGCCGGCCAGCACCAGCGGGCGCCAGTCCTCGAGCAGGGCGTCGAGGCTGGCACGCAGGGCGCTGGTGGTCGGGCGCGGCGCGGCCTGGCCCAGGCTGCCGAGTAGGGCGCGCAGTTCGGCCAGGCTCTGGACCCAGTCCTGCAGCAGGCGCCAGTGTCCGTTGAACAGGTACTGCTCGGCCAGGCGCTGGCTGCTGCCCAGCAGGTGCCAGGCCAGTGCCGCGAAGGCATCGTCCAGCGGCATCTCGGCGTTCAGTTCAGCAGGCGGCAGGCTCACGGCGAAGCTCGAGGGGTCGAGCAGGCGGTAGCCGCGTTCGGCCTTGCTGATGTCGCACGGCATCAGCGGCAGGCTGGCGGCCAGCTCGGCGGCCAGTTCCAGCAGTGCGGCCGGGTCGCCTTCACGCAGTTCCAGCTCCAGCTCGCAGATGGCTTCCTTCTGCTTGCCGGCCACTACATGGCCCAGGTCCAGCGCAGCCTCGATGACCACCTTGGCCTTGCCACGGCCCCAGGCGATTTCGGCGTACTCGCGGGTGAAGTCGGTGCTGAACAGCGGCTTGATGGTTTTCTTGTCCAGGTCGGCCAGCTCGGCCGGCCATACCTGCTCGTCGAGCTTCTTGAGGTCGAGCTTGGCCTTGGGTAGCTGCCATTCGTGCTCGTTGCGTACCGACAGCCCGGCGGTGCTGTGGCCACGGGCCTTGAGGGTCTGGATCACCACGTCGCCGTCACGGCGCAGGCGCAGGGCCACCTTGGCCGTGGCCAGGTCGCGTTCTGGGGTATCGAAATATTGATTGAGCAGCTCGCGCTGCTGCCAGCCGGACTTGTTGCGCTTCTTCAGCAACGGGTGTTCGCGCAGGGCAGCGAGGGTCTCGCGGCTGACCCGCAGTTTGAGTTCGGTTTCTTTGTTCATTGCTGGCAGGCTCGATGACTGGGTGCGTCTTGGCCGTGCAGTGTACAGGAGTCGGCCGCTGACGGTTTATTCCAGGTGCCCGATAGCCCTATGATGGGCCTCGTACCGAGGAGAATGCGCATGCCTTTGCCGCCGCTCAAAGACCAGTTCGCCGCCCTGATCGCCACGCCGTCGGTCAGTTGCACCCAGCCGAGCCTGGACCAGTCCAACCGCGCGGTGATCGACCTGCTGGCCACCTGGCTGGGTGACCTGGGTTTTGCCTGCGAGCTGCAGGAGGTGACGCCGGGCAAGTTCAACCTGCTGGCCAGCTACGGCAGCGGCCCCGGTGGCCTGGTGCTGGCCGGGCACAGCGACACGGTGCCCTATGACCCGCAGCTGTGGCAGACCGATCCGCTCAAGCTGACCGAGGTTGACGGGCGCTGGGTGGGCCTTGGCAGTTGCGACATGAAGGGCTTCTTCGCCCTGGTGATCGAAGCGGTACGCCCGCTGCTCGAGCAGCCGTTCAGGCAGCCGCTGCTGATCCTGGCCACCTGCGACGAGGAAAGTTCGATGTCCGGCGCCCGCGCCCTGGCCGACGCCGGCCGCCCGCTGGGCCGTGCAGCGGTGATCGGCGAGCCGACCGGGCTGCGCCCGATCCGCCTGCACAAGGGGGTGATGATGGAGCGCATCGATATCCTCGGGCGCAGCGGTCATTCGTCCGACCCGAGCCTGGGCCACAGCGCCTCGGAGGCGATGCATGCGGTGATGGGCGAGCTGATGGGCCTGCGCCGGCAATGGCAGCAGCAGTACAGCAACGCCCAGTTCAGCGTGCCGCAGCCGACCATGAACTTCGGCTGCATCCACGGTGGCGACAACCCCAACCGTATCTGCGGGCAGTGCGCCCTGGAGTTCGACCTGCGCCCACTACCGGGGATGGACCCCGAAGTGCTGCGTGCGGCGATCCGCAGCAAGCTGGCGCCGCTGGCCGAACAGCACCAGGTGCAGATCGACTACGCGCCGCTGTTTCCCGAGGTGCCGCCGTTCGAGCAGGCCGCCGACGCCGAACTGGTGCGCGTGGCCGAGCGTCTTACCGGGCATACGGCCGAGGCGGTGGCCTTTGGTACCGAGGCGCCTTACCTTCAACGTCTGGGCTGCGAAACCCTGGTGCTGGGCCCCGGCGACATCAGCTGTGCCCATCAGCCGGGCGAATACCTCGAAATGTCACGCCTGGAGCCTACCGTGCGTCTATTGCGTGAGTTGATCGGGCATTATTGCCTCAACCCGGTAATTGCCCGCTGATTTCAACCGTTTTTACCCAAGGAGAATGCGCGTGACGCCAGACCTGTTGCGACGATAACCCTTCGAGCGCTGTGTGCTTTTCCGTTCTTGTCCTTTTTCCACAGGTTTCTACAGGCTCTGGTTATGCCCGAATACGTCAATTGGCTGCGTCATGCTTCGCCTTACATCAATGCCCACCGCGACTGCACCTTCGTGGTCATGCTGCCCGGTGACGGGGTCGAGCACCCCAACTTCGGCAATATCGTCCACGACCTGGTGCTGCTGCACAGCCTGGGCGTGCGCCTGGTTCTGGTGCACGGTTCGCGCCCGCAGATCGAAAGCCGCCTGGCCGCCCGCGGCCTGAGCGCGCACTACCATCACGGCCTGCGCATCACCGATGCGGCCACCCTGGAATGCGTGATCGACGCGGTCGGCCACCTGCGCATCGCCATCGAGGCGCGCCTGTCGATGGACATGGCCGCGTCGCCGATGCAGGGTTCGCGCCTGCGCGTGGCCGCCGGCAACCTGGTCACGGCGCGCCCCATCGGCGTGCTCGAAGGCGTCGATTATCACCACACCGGCGAGGTGCGCCGGGTCGATCGCAAGGGCATCAATCGCCTGCTCGACGAACGCTCCATCGTGCTGCTGTCGCCGCTGGGCTATTCGCCCACCGGCGAGATCTTCAACCTGGCCTGCGAAGACGTCGCCACCCGTGCGGCCATCGAGCTGGGGGCCGACAAGCTGCTGCTGTTCGGCGCCGAGCGCGGGCTGATGGATGAGAGCGGCAGGCTGGTGCGTGAGCTGCGCCCGCAGCAGGTGCCGGCGCATCTGCAGCGCCTGGGCTCGGACTATCAGGGCGAGCTGCTGGACGCGGCCGCCGAAGCCTGCCGTGGCGGTGTGGCGCGCAGCCACATCGTCAGCTATGCCGAGGACGGTGCGCTGCTCACCGAGCTGTTCACCCGTGACGGTGGCGGCACGCTGGTGGCTCAGGAACAGTTCGAGAAGGTGCGCGAGGCGGCCATCGAGGATGTCGGCGGCCTGCTGGACCTGATCAGCCCGCTGGAAGAGCAGGGCATCCTGGTGCGGCGTTCGCGCGAGGTGCTGGAGCGCGAGATCGAGCAGTTCAGTGTGGTGGAGCGCGAGGGGATGATCATTGCCTGCGCGGCGCTGTACCCGATCGCCGATTCGGAGGCGGGCGAGTTGGCGTGCCTGGCGGTGAACCCGGAATACCGGCATGGCGGGCGTGGCGACGAGTTGCTGGAGCGCATCGAGACGCGTGCGCGGGAGATGGGCTTGAAGACCTTGTTCGTGCTGACGACGCGCACGGCGCACTGGTTCCGCGAACGCGGCTTCGTGCCCAGCGAGGTGGAGCGGCTGCCTGCGGCGCGGGCTTCGCTGTACAACTACCAGCGCAATTCGAAGATCTTCGAGAAGGCGCTTTAAGGGCTTCGCCGGCAAGGCCGGCTCCTACACGGTCACATCGACCCTGTAGGAGCCGGCCTTGCCGGCGAATGGACCTTACACGGTGTGCAGGTACCAGTTGTACTCAAGGTCGGAGATGGAGTGTTCGAACTCCTCCAGCTCGCTTTCCTTGCAGGCCACGAAGATATCGATGTACTTCGGATCGATGTACTTGGCCATGATCTCGCTGTCGTCCAGCTCGCGCAGTGCATCCCGCAGGTTGTTCGGCAGGCTCTGCTCGTTCTGCTCGTAGGAGTTGCCCACCATCGCCGGGCCCGGTTCGACCTTGTTGGTCAAACCGTGGTGCACGCCCGCCAGTACGGCTGCCATCAGCAGGTACGGGTTGGCGTCGGCACCGGCCACACGGTGCTCCAGGCGCACGGCGTCCGGCGTGCCGGTCGGTACGCGCAAGGCCACGGTACGGTTGTCCAGGCCCCAGGTCGGGGAGTTGGGCACGTAGAACTGGGCACCAAAACGGCGGTACGAGTTGACGTTCGGGCACAGGAACGCCATCGACGCCGGCAGGGTCTCGAGCACACCGCCGATCGCGTGACGCAATGCGGCGTTCTGCTCGGGATCCTCGCTGGTAAAGATGTTCTTGCCATCCTTGTCCAGCACCGAGATATGCACGTGCAGACCATTGCCCGCCTGGCCAGGGTACGGCTTGGCCATGAAGGTGGTGTCCATCTCATGGTCGTAGGCGATGTTCTTGATCAGACGCTTGAGCAGTACCGCGTAGTCGCAGGCCTTGATCGGGTCGGCCACGTGGTGCAGGTTCACTTCGAACTGCGCCGGGGCACTTTCCTTGACGATGGCGTCAGCCGGGATGCCTTGTTCCTTTGCACCTTCCAGAATGTCCTGCAGGCAGTCGACGTACTCGTCGAGGTCGTCGATCAGGTACACCTGGGTGGAGATCGGACGCTTGCCCGAGATCGGCGAGCGCGGCGGCTGCGGACGGCCGTTCACGTTCTCCTGGTCGATCAGGTAGAACTCCAGCTCGAACGCGGCGCAGATGGTCAGGCCCAGGTCGTCGAACTTGCTCACCACCTGGCGCAGCACTTCACGCGGGTCGGCGAAGAACGGCTCGCCCTCGAGCTCGTGCATGGTCATCAGCAGCTGCGCGGTAGGGCGCTTCTGCCAGGGCTCGTTGGAGAGGGTGCCGGGGATGGGATAGCAGATACGGTCGGCATCGCCGATGTCCAGGCCCAGGCCGGTGCTTTCGACGGTGGAACCGTTGATGTCCAGGGCGAAGAGGGAGGCCGGCAGGTTGATGCCTTTCTCGTAAACCTTGTGCAGGCTCGTGCGTTCGATGCGCTTGCCACGCACCACACCATTCATATCTGCAATCAGAAGGTCAACGTAGAGAACCTCAGGATGTTCCTTAAGGAACGCGTTCGCTTCGTTAAGCTGAACGGCACGCGGGGGTACCGACATGATGCAACACCTTTGTTGTTAAAAATATCAATCAATGGGGGCTTGCAGGTTCAGTCAACGCGAAAGCCCTGCTGAAGTCAAGCCAGCCCCATCATGCCCTAAAACGGCGCTGAAGCGGCATTTTTGCTGCAAATGAGGGCGTCGACAAGGCCTGCTTTGGTAGCGAGACAGCGACTTTGAGCGGGCCGTATTCTATTTTTTACAGGGGTGTTGTGTAAAAAAATGAACAAGGCTAAGCTCGGTTGCAACCCATAACAGCAATAATACCGGGGGTTACATGTCTCGCCAGCCGACAATCGGCGTCACCGGCCGCACCGCGCGGATCGGTCTGCACGCCCGCCGCACCCACGGCAGATACCGCGTGGCCGTGCGCCGCCACCTGGCCGCAATAATTGACGGCCTGGGCTGCATGCCCGGTATCGCACCCTCTTCTGTAATCGACTGCCACCACTATAGCCGGCCAGGCGGCCCAGCGGGTATTGCCCTGCGCGTTCGCCCCGTGGCAGGTGCTTTGCTTTAGCGTCGTGCGGCATCCAGAATGAGCAGGACGGCCCAGCCTGGGCGTCCTGACGTCAGTCCAGACATTTACCTCCTGAGGTATTTATGAGTAACAACCTCGACCAGCTCACCGATTGGTTGAAAGAGCACAAGATCACCGAAGTCGAGTGTCTGATCAGCGACCTCACCGGTATCACGCGCGGCAAGATCTCCCCCACCAACAAGTTCATTGCCGAAAAGGGCATGCGCCTGCCCGAAAGTGTGCTGTTGCAGACGGTGACCGGCGACTACGTCGACGATGACATCTATTACGAGCTGCTCGATCCGGCCGACATCGACATGATCTGTCGCCCCGACGAGAACGCGGTATTCCTGGTGCCATGGGCCATCGAGCCCACCGCGCAGGTGATCCACGACACCTACGACAAGCAGGGCAACCCGGTCGAGCTGTCGCCGCGCAACGTGCTCAAGAAGGTCTTGAAGCTCTACGCCGACAAAGGCTGGCAGCCGATCGTGGCGCCGGAGATGGAGTTCTACCTGACCAAGCGCTGCGAGGACCCGGACTTCCCGCTGCAGCCGCCCATCGGCCGCTCGGGTCGCCCCGAGACCGGTCGCCAGTCGTTCTCCATCGAGGCCGCCAACGAATTCGACCCGCTGTTCGAGGACGTCTACGACTGGTGCGAACTGCAGCACCTGGACCTGGACACGCTGATCCACGAGGACGGCACCGCGCAGATGGAAATCAACTTCCGTCACGGCAACGCGCTGTCGCTGGCCGACCAGATCCTGGTGTTCAAGCGCACCATGCGCGAGGCCGCGCTCAAG
Source organism: Pseudomonas sp. UBA7500 (assembly GCF_002478435.1). NCBI lineage: Bacteria > Pseudomonadati > Pseudomonadota > Gammaproteobacteria > Pseudomonadales > Pseudomonadaceae > Pseudomonas > Pseudomonas sp. UBA7500. Next base: position 120,976 of record NZ_DLNW01000053.1, read on the forward strand.
CACAACGTCGCCGCCACCTTCATGGCCAAGCCCATGACCGGCGAGCCGGGCAGTGCGATGCACCTGCACCAGAGCATCATCGACGTGAACACCGGCAAGAACATCTTCTCCAACGAAGACGGCAGCATGAGCCAGCTGTTCCTGCACCACGTCGGTGGCCTGCAGAAGTTCATCCCGTCGGTGCTGCCGCTGTTTGCCCCCAACGTCAACTCGTTCCGCCGCTTCCTGCCCGACACCTCGGCGCCGGTGAACGTGGAGTGGGGCGAGGAGAACCGCACCGTGGGCCTGCGCGTGCCGGATGCCGGCCCGCAGAACCGGCGTGTGGAAAACCGCCTGCCCGGCGCCGACGCCAACCCTTACCTGGCGATTGCCGCCAGCCTGTTGTGCGGCTACATCGGCATGGTCGAAGGCATCAACCCCAGCGCGCCGGTCAAGGGCCGCGGTTACGAGCGGCGCAACCTGCGCCTGCCGCTGACCATCGAGGACGCCCTTGAACGTATGGAGAACTGCAGCGCGCTGGAGCCGTACCTGGGCAAGAAATTCATCGCAGGCTACGTCGCCACCAAACGCGCCGAGCATGAAAATTTCAAACGCGTGATCAGCTCCTGGGAACGCGAGTTCCTGCTGTTCGCGGTCTGATAAACCCCGGGGCCGCAGGAGCGCGGCCGTCAGTCATCGGAGAAGCACATGAGCGTCAAGAACCCGCAAACCCGCGAGTGGCAAGACCTGAGTCGTGATCATCACCTGGCGCCGTTCAGCGACTACAAGCAGCTGAAGGAAAAAGGCCCGCGGATCATCACCAAGGCCAAGGGCGTGCACCTGTGGGACAGCGAGGGCAACAAGATCCTCGACGGCATGGCCGGGCTGTGGTGCGTGGCCGTCGGCTACGGCCGTGAAGAACTGGCCGAGGCGGCAGCCAGCCAGATGCGCGAGCTGCCGTACTACAACCTGTTCTTCCAGACCGCCCACCCGCCGGCGCTGGAGCTGGCCCGGGCGATCACCGAGGTGGCCCCTGCGGGCATGAGCCATGTGTTCTTTACCGGCTCCGGCTCCGAAGGCAACGACACCAACCTGCGCATGGTCCGCCATTACTGGGCGCTCAAGGGCAAGCCGCAGAAGCAGGTGATCATCGGTCGGGTCAACGGCTATCACGGCTCCACCGTGGCCGGCGCTGCCCTGGGCGGCATGAGCGGCATGCACGAGCAGGGCGGTACGCTGCCGGGCATCGTGCATATTGCGCAGCCGTACTGGTTCGGCGAAGGCGGCGACATGACCCCGGACGCGTTCGGCGTATGGGCCGCCGAGCAACTGGAGAAGAAGATCCTCGAGGTCGGCGAAGACAACGTGGCCGCCTTTATCGCCGAGCCGATCCAGGGTGCTGGCGGGGTGATCATCCCACCAGAAACCTACTGGCCGAAGATCAAGGAAATCCTCGCCAAGTACGAAATCCTGTTCATTGCCGATGAGGTGATCTGCGGTTTCGGTCGTACCGGCCAGTGGTTCGGTACCGACTACTACGGCCTCAAGCCCGACCTGATGACCATCGCCAAGGGCCTGACTTCGGGCTACATCCCCATGGGCGGCGTGATCGTGCGTGACGAAGTGGCGGCCGTGCTCAGCGAAGGCGGCGACTTCAACCACGGCTTCACCTACAGCGGCCACCCGGTGGCGGCAGCAGTGGCCCTGGAAAACCTGCGGATCCTGCGCGACGAGAAAATCATCGAGCGCGTTCAGGCAGAAACGGCACCGTATTTGCAGAAACGTCTGCGTGAGCTGAACGATCATCCGCTGGTGGGCGAGGTCCGTGGCCTGGGCATGCTCGGCGCGATCGAGCTGGTCAAGGACAAGGCGACCCGCACCCGTTACGAGGGCAAGGGCGTGGGCATGATCTGCCGCCAGTTCTGCTTCGACAACGGGCTGATCATGCGCGCCGTGGGCGACACCATGATCATCGCGCCGCCGCTGGTCATCACCTGCGAGGAGATCGACGAGCTGGTGGAAAAGGCACGCAAATGCCTGGACCTGACGCTCGAAGCGTTGAAGTGAGCAGGTGCTAGGCTCAGCCTTGGGTTGAATGGCGATCTGCGGCGCACTCTGGTTGAAACCGCGCCGTGGATCTTGCCAGACTAGCGACTGTTTCAGTCGCCCAGCGCTTGCGCCGAACGAGTCGGTCGCTGAACAGATGGTTTCTATAAAAAATTCTGGAGCATTACGCATGAAGAAAATGGGCAAGACGCTGTTGGCCGCTACCCTCGCGGGGTTGATGGCCGGTGCTGTTCAGGCGGACGACAAGGTGCTGCACGTCTACAACTGGTCCGACTACATTGCGCCGGACACCATCGCCAAGTTCGAGAAGCAGTCGGGCATCAAGGTGGTCTACGACGTGTTCGACAGCAACGAAACCCTGGAAGCCAAGCTGCTGGCCGGCAAGTCGGGCTACGACGTGGTGGTACCGTCCAACAACTTCCTGGCCAAGCAGATCAAGGCCGGTGTGTACCAGGAGCTGGACAAGTCCAAGCTGCCGAACTGGAAGAACCTCGACGAAGACCTGCTCAAGGCCGTGGGCGATGCCAGTGACCAGGGCAACAAGCATGCCTTCCCGTACATGTGGGGCAGCATCGGCATCGGCTACAACCCCGAGAAGGTCAAGGCCGCGCTGGGCGTCGACAAGATCGACTCGTGGGACGTGGTGTTCAAGCCGGAAAACATCGCCAAGCTCAAGAGCTGCGGCGTGAGTTTCCTCGACGCACCGACCGAAATGATCCCGGCGGCCCTGCATTACCTGGGCAAGCCGACCAACAGCAAGGACAAGGCAGACCTGAAGGCCGCCGAAGACCTGTTCCTGAGCATTCGCCCATCGGTGGCGTACTTCCATTCCTCCAAGTACATCTCGGACCTGGCCAACGGCAACATCTGCGTGGCCGTGGGTTACTCGGGTGACCTGGAGCAGTCCAAGGCCCGTGCCCACGAAGCGGGCGACAAGGTCAAGCTGGCCTACAGCATTCCGAAAGAAGGCGCCGGCACCTTCTATGACATGGTCGCGATTCCCAAGGACGCCACCAATGTCGAAGCAGCCTACAAGTTCATGGACTTCCTGATGCAGCCGGAAGTCATGGCCGAGATCACCAACGCCGTGCGCTTCCCGAACGGCAACAAGGCAGCCACCGCTCTGGTGGACAAGGACATCTCCGGCGACCCGAGCATCTACCCGTCGGATGAAGTGAAGAAGCACCTGTACGCGATCAGCGACCTGGATGCAGGCACCCTGCGCCTGATCACCCGCAGCTGGACCAAGATCAAATCGGGCAAATAAATCCGGTTTTTCCCGTCAGGCACTGAAAAACAGTGCCTGAACGGGGCTCGAGGGCAAATTCTTTTTGCTCGATGGGTGTATCGAAGGTAAGTTGCGCGCCGGTTTGCCGGTACCGCAGGCGTATCTGCCAAACGACTCGGGCACTTTTGTAGAGGACCTCCCACTTGTCTACTTCACATTTTCGCAAGGCCGTCCTGGCCACAGCGAGCCTGACGCTGGCGATCAGTGTCCAGGCGGCGCCCACGGTGCATATTTACAACTGGTCGGACTACATCGGCCAGACCACCCTTGCGGACTTCGAAAAGGAGACCGGCATCAAGCCGGTGCAGGACGTCTTCGATTCCAACGAAACCCTGGAAGGCAAGCTGCTGGCCGGTCGCACCGGCTATGACGTGGTGGTGCCGTCCAACCATTTCCTCGGCAAGCAGATCAAGGCGGGCGCGTTCCAGAAGCTCGACAAGACGCTGCTGCCCAACTATTCCAATCTCGACCCGGCCCTGATGAAGCGCCTGGAGAAGAACGACCCGGGCAACCAGTACGCGGTCCCCTACCTGTGGGGCACCAATGGCATCGGCTACAACGTCGAGAAGGTCAAGGCCGTGCTGGGCACCGACACCATCGATTCATGGGCCGTGCTGTTCGAGCCGGAAAACATCAAGAAGCTCTCCAAGTGCGGCGTGGCGTTCCTCGACTCGGCCGACGAGATGCTGCCGGCGGTGCTCAACTACATGGGCCGCGACCCCAACAGCACCAACCCCAAGGACTACGCCGACGCCGAGAAGAAGCTGCTGGCCATACGGCCCTACGTGACCTACTTCCACTCGTCCAAGTACATCTCGGACCTGGCCAACGGCGACATCTGCGTGGCCGCCGGCTTCTCCGGCGACGTGTTCCAGGCCAAGTCCCGCGCCGAAGAGGCGGGCAAGGGCGTGGAAATCGCCTACGCGATCCCCAAGGAAGGCGGCAACCTCTGGTTCGACATGCTGGCGATTCCCAAGGACGCCAAGAACGTCAAAGAGGCCCACGCCTTCATCAACTATCTGCTCAAGCCTGAGGTCATCGCCCAGGTCAGCGATTACGTCGGTTACGCCAACCCGAACCCCAAGGCTGGCGAACTCATGGACCAGAGCGTGCGAACCGACGCAGCGGTTTACCCACCGCAAGAGGTGCTGGACAAGCTGTACGTCAACTCAGAGTTACCCCCCAAAGTGCAACGTTTGATGACCCGAAGCTGGACCAAGATCAAGTCGGGCAAGTAACTATCCAGGGCCCGTCACGGCAGGGGCGGGCACCAAAATCTTGTTGGGAGTTTCACACATGGCAGTTGCCTCCGGTGCCTATAAGAAAGCCCTAGAAGGCGATCAGCAACCTAAACAGGTGCTGGTCAAGATCGACCGGGTTACAAAGAAGTTCGACGAAACCGTAGCGGTGGACGATGTGTCCCTGGAGATCAAGAAGGGCGAGATCTTCGCGCTGCTCGGTGGCTCCGGCTCGGGCAAGTCCACCTTGCTGCGCATGCTGGCAGGGTTCGAGCGCCCGACCGAAGGGCGGATCTTCCTCGATGGCGTGGACATCACCGATATGCCGCCCTACGAGCGGCCGATCAACATGATGTTCCAGTCCTACGCGCTGTTCCCGCACATGAGCGTGGCCGACAACATCGCCTTCGGCCTCAAGCAGGACCGCATGAGCAAGGACGAGATCGAGGCGCGGGTGGCCGAGATGCTCAAGCTGGTGCACATGACCCAGTACGCCAAGCGCAAGCCGCACCAGCTCTCCGGTGGCCAGCGCCAGCGTGTGGCCCTGGCCCGTTCGCTGGCCAAGCGGCCCAAGCTGCTGCTGCTCGATGAGCCGATGGGCGCGCTGGACAAGAAACTGCGTTCGCAGATGCAGCTGGAACTGGTGGAGATCATCGAGCGCGTGGGCGTGACCTGCGTGATGGTGACCCACGACCAGGAAGAGGCCATGACCATGGCCCAGCGCATCGCGATCATGCACCTGGGCTGGATTGCCCAGATCGGCAGCCCCATCGATATCTACGAAACCCCCACCAGCCGCCTGGTGTGCGAGTTCATCGGCAACGTCAACCTGTTCGAAGGCGAAGTGGTCGAGGACGCCGAGGGCCACGCGCTGATCGCCAGCCCCGAGCTCGAGCGCAAGATCTACGTGGGCCACGGTGTGACCACCTCGGTCGAAGACAAGCGCATCACCTATGCGCTGCGTCCGGAAAAACTGCTGGTGACCACCGAGCAGCCGAGCTTCGAGTTCAACTGGTCCCATGGCAAGGTGCACGACATCGCCTACCTGGGTGGCCATTCGGTGTTCTACGTGGAGCTGCCAGGCGGCAAGATCGTGCAGTCGTTCGTCGCCAACGCCGAGCGCCAGGGCACCCGGCCGACCTGGGATGACCAGGTCTACGTGTGGTGGGAAGACGACAGCGGCGTGGTCCTGCGGTCATGACAGCGCGCAAGCTCAAGCGAGCGTTTCAGCGATTGATACCCGAAGGGCGTCACCTGGTGATCGGGGTGCCGTTCCTGTGGCTGTTCCTGTTCTTCATGCTGCCGTTCTTCATCGTGCTGAAGATCAGCTTTGCCGAAGCCGACGTGGCGATCCCGCCGTACACCGAGATCTTCACCTACCTCGAAGACAAGGTTCAGCTGGTACTCAACCTGGCCAACTATGGCCTGTTGACCGAGGACGAGCTGTACATCGCGGCCTACCTGGGCTCGTTGAAGATGGCCCTGATCAGCACGATCCTGTGCCTGGCGATCGGCTACCCGATGGCCTATGCCATCGCCAACGCGCGCAAGGAAATGCAGACCGTGTTGCTGCTGCTGATCATGATGCCGACCTGGACGGCGATCCTGATCCGCGTGTATGCGTGGATGGGCATCCTCAGCAACAACGGGCTGCTCAATGCCTTCCTGATGTGGCTGGGGCTGATCGATCAGCCGCTGCAGATCCTCAACACCAACCTGGCGGTGTATATCGGCGTGGTCTATTCGTACCTGCCGTTCATGATCCTGCCGCTCTACGCCAACCTGGTCAAACACGACCAGAGCCTGCTGGAAGCGGCGTCCGACCTGGGTTCGAGCACCTTCAACAGCTTCTGGAAAATCACCGTGCCGCTGTCCAAGAACGGCATCGTGGCCGGCTGCATGCTGGTGTTCATCCCGGTGGTGGGCGAGTTCGTGATCCCCGAGCTGCTGGGCGGCCCGGAAACCCTGATGATCGGCAAGGTGCTGTGGCAGGAATTCTTCAACAACCGTGACTGGCCGGTGGCATCCGCCCTGGCGGTGGTGATGCTGGCAATCCTGATCGTGCCCATCCTGCTGTTCAACCGCAGCCAGGCCAAAGAGATGGAGGGCAGGGCATGAAGCGTTTCAGTTTCTCCAAACTGATGTTGGTGGTAGGCCTGCTGTTCATCTACCTGCCCATGCTGATCCTGGTGATCTACTCGTTCAACGCCTCCAAGCTGGTGACGGTGTGGGGGGGCTGGTCGGTGAAGTGGTACGTGGGCCTGCTCGACAACACCCAGCTGATGGGCTCGGTGATGCGCTCGCTGGAGATCGCCTGCTACACCGCGGTGGCCGCGGTGGCGCTGGGTACCCTGGCGGCGTTCGTACTGACCCGTGTGACCCGCTTCAAGGGGCGCACGCTGTTCGGTGGCCTGGTCACCGCACCGCTGGTAATGCCTGAGGTGATCACCGGTCTGTCGCTGTTGCTGCTGTTCGTGGCCATGGCGCAGATGATCGGCTGGCCGCAGGAGCGCGGCATCGTCACCATCTGGATCGCTCACACCACGTTCTGCGCCGCCTATGTGGCGGTGGTGGTGTCGGCCCGCCTGCGCGAGCTGGACCTGTCCATCGAAGAGGCGGCCATGGACCTGGGCGCGCGGCCGTGGAAGGTGTTCTTCCTGATCACCATCCCGATGATCGCGCCGTCGCTGGCGGCGGGCGGCATGATGTCGTTCGCACTGTCGCTGGACGACCTGGTGCTGGCCAGCTTCGTGTCCGGGCCGGGTTCGACCACCTTGCCGATGGAAGTGTTCTCGGCGGTGCGCCTGGGCGTGAAGCCGGAGATCAACGCGGTGGCCAGCCTGATCCTGCTCAGCGTGTCGCTGGTGACCTTCATGGTCTGGTACTTCAGCCGCCGTGCCGAAGAGCGCCGCAAGCGCGCGATCCAGCAAGCCATCGAAGAAAGCGCCGCGGACTCGTGGAAGCAGCCGGACGTGCGCCGCGCCACTGCTGCGCAGGTCTCGGCCTGATCTGAAAAAGCCATCGCGGGTCACGCCCGCCCCCACAGGTTTTGCGAACACCGCAGACCCCTGTGGGAGCGGGCGTGACCCGCGATGGGCTGCACAGCAGCCCTAGGGCACCAGCCGCAACGTCCCCTCGGTCTCCCCCGCCAACCCCATCAGCGCCCGCTGATACCTGCCGTCGATATAGTCCTGCGCCTGATCGGCATAGTGCCTGTCGAACACCACGCCGCTCTGCCCGAGCGGGTTGATGCTCAGCGCCGCCCCCGCATCGGCGAAATCGATCACGCGCCGCGTCGATGGCCCGTAGGTCACCGGCCACGGTGCCGGGCCGATTCTGGATGACAGGTTGTTCGGTACCTCATGCGCGCCCGGCGCCGCGAATGGCCCCACGTTGAACAGCAGGTTCAGCGGCTTCTGCGCACCCAGCGGGTGCCCGTGGGTCAACGTGTGCGCCTTGCCCCACTGCCAGTTCGCCGGGTCCTTGCCCAGGGTGGTGCGCAGGTGCGCCAGGGTGTTGTCCCAGGCCAGCTTGACCACCGTTTCGCGGTCACTGTGCGCGTTGCTGCCCTTGCGCGCCCACCACTGCGAATCCACGTCTGCGGCCAGGCGCGGCAGCAAGGTATCCACCATGCGCGTCGACAGCAGCGTCTCGAACCATTCGTCACCGAGCTCGTCATGGGTGGCGGCGCGGGCGAATTCGTACAGCAGCTGGTTGAACAGCGTGGCGCTGGTCGATTCCACCGGGTAGTCGCCGCGCCACGCGGCCAGTTGCTCGACCAGCTCGCGCTCGTGTACGTCGGTGACCACCTGGCGCAGTACCGACAGCAGCGGTGTGAGCAGGTGCGGGCCATAGGCGGTGGCCGTGTCCAGCTGCAATGCCTGGCTGTTGTGCAGGTCCCACTTCACGCCGGGCGAGGCCAGGTTGTTGTTGAGCTGGCGGCCGCGGTCCGGCGGGTTGTAGTAGCCGGGGATGACCATGCCGGTGGGCGACACCGGCTGGAAGTTGGCCGAGACGATGTAGCCCGCGGCGGGGTTCTCCTGCTGCGGGTTGGCGCTGAACGGGTAGAAGCCGAGCTTGTCGGCCTGGGCCGTGCTGCCGTCGAGAATGAACGCCGGGTTCACCCCATCCGGGCGGATCGGCAACTGCGCTGCCGCCCACCAGCCGATGTCGCCCTGTGCGTTGGCCCATACCAGGTTGAGGCCGGGGGCGTGGATCTTGGCGGCGGCCGCACGCATCCTTTCCAGGGTGTTGGCGCGGTTGATGTCGTAGAAGGCCTCCAGGATCGGGTTCTCGGTTTCCAGGAATGCCCACCACATCGCGATCGGCGTGCCGTTTTCATGCCCACTGACGGCGGGGTTGATGATCGGCCCGTGCGGCGAGCGGCGCAGGGTGAGGGTGAGCGGGTCTTCCCCCTTGATCCGGACCTGCTGCTGGGTGGAGGTGAGGTCGTGCCACTGGCCGTGGATCTTCACCTGTTCGGGATTGTCCGGGTTGACCTGCTCGGCGATCAGGTCGAGGTCGTCGTTCTGGAACATGGTCAGGCTCCAGCCGAACTCGCGGTTGTGTCCCAGCGAGGCGAACGGGTTCAGCGCCTGGTGGTAGCCGTACAGGTGAAAGCCCGGCGCCGACAGTTCGGCCTCGTACCACACCGACGGCACCGAGAAGCGAATATGCGGGTCACCCGCCAGCAGCGGCTTGCCACTGGCGGTGAGCCTGCCGCTGACGGCCCAGGCGTTGCTGCCCTCGAATTGCGGCAGGCCCGCATCGCCCAGCGCCTGGTGGCTGACCTGGGCGATGCGGCCCAGCCTGCGCCAGTCGGCAGCGGCCAGGTGTGGCGGGGTTTGCACCGCGCCTTCGGGGTCCCAACCCAGGTCGAAGTCGCTGAGGTAGTACTTGCCCAGGTGATCGCGCACGTAGGTCAGCAGCGGCTCGGTACGAAACGCGGCGGCGAAGCTGTAGGCCATGAACCCTGCGATGCTCAGGGTGTCCTCGGCGGTGAACGGGCGCGGCGTGATGCCCAGCACATCGAACTCCACGGGCCTGGGGTGCGAGTCCTGCCAGGCGTTCACGCCCTCCAGGTAGGCTTGCAGGGCCAGCCAGGCCGGGGATTGCCTGTCCTGGCGGGCGACCATGCTGCGCGCCTGCTCGGCAATGCGCAGGCTGCGGAACAGGGTGTCGGTCTCCACCAGCTTGGGGCCCAGTACCTCGGCCAGTTCGCCATTGGCCAGGCGCCGGGTGATTTCCATCTGGAACAGGCGGTCCTGGGCGTGCACGTAGCCCAGTGCGCGGTACAGGTCGGTTTCGTTCTGCGCCTGGATGTGCGGTACGCCGCGCTGGTCGTAGCGCACGCTTACCGGCGCCTGCAGGCCGGCCACGGTGACTTTGCCGGTGCGTTGCGGCAACTTGCTGTGGGCATACCAGTAGCCGCCGCCGGCGACGGCGGCGATGAGCACCGCAAGAAGGGTAAGGCTGCGTTTCATCGGGGCTCCTTGTGCGAGGATCGTTCCTTGCCCTGGCCGGTCAGATGTTCGGCACAGGATAGACCCTGCAACTTAACCCATCCCAGGAAGCCACGGTCCGATGAACCTCAGTGAAAAGCAGAAAATGCTCGCCGGCCAGCTCTATCATGCCGGCTGTCCCGAGCTGCAGGCCGAGCAGATCGCCAACAAGCACTGGATGTACCGCTATAACCATTCCCCCGAACTGCTCAACGAGCAGCGTCATGCCCTGCTGGTCGAGCACTTCGCCAAGGTGGGGGCAGGCGCGGTGATCCGGCCGCCGTTTCATTGCGACTACGGCTACAACATCACGCTGGGCGCCAACGTGTTCGTCAACTTCAACTGCGTGATCCTCGACGTGGTGCAGGTGCACATCGGCGATGACTGCCAGATCGGCCCCGGTGTGCAGATCCTCACCGCCGACCATCCGCGCGATCCGGCCATCCGCCGTTCGGGGCTGGAGAGCGGGCGCCCGGTGAACATCGGCAGCAACGTGTGGATCGGTGCCGGTGCGCTGATTCTGCCAGGGGTGAGCATTGGTGATGATGCGATCATCGGCGCGGGCGCAGTGGTGACCCGCGATGTGCCGGCGGGGGCGACAGCGATGGGCAACCCGGCACGGGTACGCTAGCCGGCCCAGGGGCAATAGCAGCCCACCGCCAGGGTGTGGGTGGCGTTCACGCTGCGGCCCTGGGTGAGGGCCAGCAGAATGGGCTCGATGAAGCTGTTGCTCGAATTGCACGTGGCACCCTCGCTGTAGGGGCCGAAGTAGGCGAGCTGGCCGTTGCGGTCCCAGATCGCTACCGCAGGGCTTGCCGGCAGGTGCTCGGCGCCGGGCAGATCGGCCAGTGGCTTGAGCGCGCCGAGGGTGGCGGGCAGTTGGCCGTGGGTACCGGGCTTTTGCACCACGTAGAACTCCACGCCCTGGGCGGCGAAGTGCTCGGTCAGCTCGGCCAGGTGCTGCTGGTTGCCGACGTTGCAGGGGCAGGCCGGGTCCCAGAAGTGCACCAGGCGGACGGGGCCGGGGCCGGCGATGTCTTCCGGCAGGCGCAGAGTGTCGCCGGCGAACAGTGCGGTGTGGTTGTCGAAGGGGCGCAGGTAGCGGCCCTGGAAGCTGTCGTAGGCCCACCACAGGCCGGCGGCGCAGAGGAGCAGGGTGAGGCCGGTGAGCAGGTGGCGGGGCATCGGGGGTACCAATTCTGGAAAGGGGTGTATCTTTTCGCCGGTAAGGCCGGCGCCTACGGGCGAGGGGACGGCACAGGCAACAAAAAAGTCCCCCAGCTTGCCACGCCGTTCGCAACAGATGAATATCACAGGTCAATCCTTTGCCCCGTTGTTGGTAACTTCCATGCCCGCGTCATTCCAGCCCGACTCCCTGCGTGCCAGCCTGCAACCGCTGGCCGCGCGTCAGCCGTTGTCGACCCAGGCGCAGGCGTACCGGCATTTCTACAGCCTGGACATCCCCGGCGTCGACAGCTGGCTGGGGCGTTTCGACACCGCAGGCTTCGAGCTGGTCGCCCAGGTCTGGCTGCCCGCCGCGCCTGTGGCGACGCTGGTATTGCTGCACGGTTTCTACGACCACATGGGCCTCTACCGCCACGCCATCGAATGGGCTCTGGCCCGGCAGTTCGCGGTCATCGCCTGCGACCTGCCGGGCCATGGGCTGTCCAGTGGCGAGCGCGCCAGCATCGATGACTTTGCGGTGTATCAGGACGTGCTGCAGGCGCTGTTCGAGCAGGGCCAGGCGCTGAACCTGCCGCAACCCTGGCACCTGTGCGGGCAGAGCACCGGCGGCGCCATCCTGGTCGACCACCTGCTGCACCACGGCGCGCACAGCCCGGCCCAGGGCCAGGTGATCCTGCTGGCGCCGCTGGTACGCCCGCGTGCGTGGCGCTGGTCGAAATTCAGCTATCAGGTGCTGCGCCACTTCGTCACCGGCATCGAGCGGCGCTTCAGCGACAACAGCAACGACCCGACCTTTTTGCCGTTCCTGCAGGCCGACCCGCTGCAGCCGCGGCGCCTGCCCACCGCCTGGGTCGGGGCGCTGATGGCGTGGGTCAAACGTATCGAGGTGGCGCCATGCAGCCCGCGCCAGCCGCTGATCGTGCAGGGGCAGGCCGACATGACTGTGGACTGGCCGTACAACCTTGAGGTACTCAAGGCCAAGTTCGCCGAACCGCAGATTCTGCTGATGCCCGAAGCCCGCCACCACCTGGTCAACGAACTGCCGGCAATACGCCGAGACTACTTTGCCTTCATCGGCCAGCGCCTGGGCTGATCACTGCAGGTCCGAGGTGCTCTGACCGACCGCCAGGCCAGCCCGGATTGCGGCCAGGGCGGCGGCATAGTACGCCTTGCCTTCGGGCGATTCGGCAAAGCTTGCAAAGGCATCGAGTTCGGCATCCGACAGCCCGCGATACACATACAGCAGGGTGTTGTTCAGGTCGGCCTCGATCTGCTGCATCAGGCGCTGGCGCTGCCCGTCGAGCAGGCCCTGGGCCTGGCTGCCACCGAGCAGGCCGGGGATCATCTGGCTCAGGCTGTCGGCCGCCACCCCGGCAATCGCCAGGCTGACCTCGGCACCGGCCTCGCGGGCCGGCAGGGCCTGGGCCAGGTGGCCGATGATCAGCAGGCGGCTGTCGCTGGCCTCGATCTTGGGCAGGCCCTTGGCATTCTTGGCCAACTGGTCACGGCGGGTGGCCAGCAGCTCGGCCGCCACGATCTTGCGCCCCAGGGGGGATTGAAAAAACGCCAGCGCAGGCTTGGGGTCGCTGAGGTTGGCGCGCAACTGGGCTTCGGCGCGGCGGTCGACGGCGGTGGGTTCGAAACGCTGGTTGCTGTTGTTCACCAGGGCCTGGAAGACTGCAGGCGGCAGGCTGCTGCGATAGCGCTGCTGGGCGGCATCGAGGGCATCGGTGAAGTGGGCGCGCTGCTCCGGCCACCCGGCAACCTTGTACAGTTGGTCGTGGGTATCTGCCAGGACAGGCGTGGTGCAGATCATCAACAGCAGAAAAAACAAACGGCGCATTCAGGACTCCTGTCGGCAGGCCGCTATTGTCCGTGGCCCGGCGGGGCTTTGTCGAGACGCCAATGCACACTCTCGGCCAAGTGGCGCTGTCGGTTTTGCTGGCAGCTCGATACTATGCGCGGCATGCAGATATCCCTTGATCACCCCTTGCTGTCGCGCATCGTCGACGACCTGGCCACCCGTGGCTGGTCGCAGCACGACCTGTTCCTGCCGGCCCCGCTGACGCGGGCACTGGCGGCCGAGTGCCGCCGCCGCGCCGCCGAAGGCGAACTGGCCCCTGCGGGGGTCGGGCGAGGGCCCGCGCAGGAAGTACGCGAAGGTATTCGCAACGACCATATCCAGTGGCTCGAACCCGGTGACTCGGACGCCTGCGACCAGTACCTGGGGTTGATGGACGGCCTGCGCGAAGCGATGAACCGCGGCCTGTTCCTGGGCCTGGAAGACTTCGAGTGCCACTTCGCCCTGTACCCGCCCGGCGGCTTCTACCGCAAGCACCTGGACCGCTTTCGCGACGACGACCGGCGCATGGTCTCGGCGGTGATCTACCTCAACGAAGACTGGCTGCCCGAACATGGCGGGCAGTTGCGCATGACCCTCAAGGACAATGTGGAACACGATGTGCAGCCGACCGGCGGTTGCCTGGTAGTGTTCCTCTCCGGCGAGATCCCCCACGAAGTGCTGCCGGCCAACCGCGAGCGGTTGTCGCTCACCGGCTGGTTCCGTCGGCGCGGCAACGAGCCCTTCTAGCATGCACAAGGTTCTGGTCAGCGCCTGCCTGTTGGGGCAGCCGGTGCGCTATGACGGTCGCGCCAGCGGGTATCCGGATGTGCTCCAGGGCTGGCAGCGGGAGGGTCGCGTGGTGCCGTTGTGCCCCGAGGTCGCCGGCGGTCTGCCGACCCCGCGGCCACCTGCGGAAATTCCCGGTGGGCAGGGCAGTGCGGTGCTGGAGGGCCAGGCCCGGGTGGTGACGGTAGCCGGCGAGGACGTGACCGCGCCGTTCGTGCAGGGCGCGCACCTGGCGCTGGCACTGGTGCAGCGCCACGCCATAAGGGTGGCCGTGCTCAAGTCGGGCAGCCCGTCCTGTGGCAACCGGCTGACCTATGACGGTACGTTCAGCGGCACCAGGGTGGAAGGTGAGGGCGTGACCACGGCGCTGTTGCGCCGGGCCGGGGTGCAGGTGTTCAGCGAACTGGAGCTGGACGCGGCCGTGCAGGCCCTGGATGCCCTCGACGCCTAAGGTGCGTCGGTGTCCACGGCAGCATCCGCCGCCTCGGTGTGGGTCTGGGCCTGGGGCTCGACAGCGGGCCGCGCCGCCTGCTGCGCCAGCTCGGTCATGCGCCCGTTGTCCTTGATGCGCTGCAGGGCGGCGTTCAAGGCTTTCTCGAAGGCCGGGTTGTCCTTCTGGAAGGGCATCACATAGCGTTTGTCGTCGTCACCGTCGGTATAGGGTTCGCTGACACCCAGGCGCTGCTTGAGCTCGGGGCTGGCGGTGATCTGGTCCAGGGCGATGTCGTAACGGCCGCTTTCCACACCGTCCAGCAACTCGTCATGGTCGACGGGCACGAACTCCACCCCTACATCCAGCTCCTTGGCCAACGCCTGGCCCAACCCGATCTCGAAGCCGGTCCACTGGCCTTGCTTGCGGATATTGGTCGAGGAATCGGCGCTGATCGCGATACGCAGTTCATTTCGATCGTTGACCTCGTCGATCAGCTCGGCATGGGCCAACGGGGTCAGCAGGGCCGTGAGCAGTACCCCAATAGTCAAACGCATCTAAGCCCCTTTCCTGGTCTTTGGCAGTGAGTCCGGTCGCCGCGACTTTTTGTGTGTGTCGCGGTCGAACAGTGTCTAGGACCGCACTTGGCCGAGGATGTTAGATGCCAGGGAAGATTTTTCCGTGGCGTTTTTTAAAGCTTGCCTTGGCGCAATTGATCTATCGTAATGAACCGTTGCCCTGGTATTCAGGGGTAAGGGTTACCGAAGTAAATCACAGGAGAAGTGAATGAAAAGCCTATTTTCGCGTGCTGCCGTCGCTGGTTTGTTGATGGGCGTGTCCGCGCTGGCCGCCGCCGAAGGCCTGGTGAGCCAGGCACCACCCAAGGATGCCAAGGTATTCATCGTTTCCCCGGCCGATGGCGCCACCGTCGACAAGACCTTCACCGTCAAGTTTGGCATCGAAGGCATGGAACTCAAGCCGGCCGGCGACGCCACCCCGCATAGCGGCCATCATCACCTGCTGGTGGACGTCGACAAGGCGCCGGCTGCCGACCAGGTGCTGCCCACCAGCCTGATGCCGGAAAACGGCCAGCCGCTGCCCGCCGGCCCGCAGGTACTGCACTTTGGCAAGGCGCAGACCGAAACCCAGCTGACCCTGACCCCTGGCAAGCACACCCTGCAACTGGTGCTGGGCGACAAGTTCCACGTGCCGTTCAAGCCAAGCGTGGAATCGAAGAAGATCACCGTGACCGTGAAGTAAATCGCGGGCATGAAAAAAGGCGACCCGAGGGTCGCCTTTTTCATTTGGATCGGCGTTGCCGGCGAAGCGTTTAGAACAGCACGCGCGAACGGATGGTGCCGTTGATGTGCTGCAGCTTCTCTTGCGCCAGGTCCGAGTACTCGGCATCGACGTCGATCACCACGTAGCCGACCTTCTCGTTGGTCTGCAGGAACTGACCGGAGATGTTGATCGAGTTTTCCGCGAACACCTTGTTGATCTCGCTGAGCACGCCCGGAATGTTCTGGTGGATGTGCAGCAGGCGGTGCTTGCCCGGGTGCGCCGGCAGGGCCACTTCAGGGAAGTTGACCGACGACACGGAGGTACCGTTGTCGCTGTACTTGACCAGCTTCTCGGCCACTTCCAGGCCGATGTTGGCCTGGGCCTCGGCGGTGGAGCCACCGATGTGCGGGGTCAGGATCACGTTGTCCAGGCCACGCAGCGGGCTTTCGAACTGCTCGTCATTGGAGCGCGGCTCTACCGGGAACACGTCGATGGCGGCGCCGATCAGGTGCTTGTCCTTGATCGCGGCGGCCAGGTGGTCCAGTTCGACCACGGTGCCACGGGCGGCGTTGATCAGGATCGCGCCCTTTTTCATCGCGCGGATTTCCTTCTCGCCGATCATCCACTGGGTGGATGGCAGCTCAGGAACGTGCAGCGAGACGATGTCGGCCAGGCCCAGCAGCTCGTGCAGGCTGGCGACCTGGGTCGCGTTGCCCAGCGGCAGCTTGGTCAGCGGGTCGAAGAAGAACACCTGCATGCCCAGGCTTTCGGCCAGTACCGACAGCTGGGTGCCGATCGAGCCGTAGCCGACGATGCCCAGCTTCTTGCCACGGATCTCGAAGGAGTTGGCCGCGCTCTTGATCCAGCCGCCACGGTGGCAGGAAGCGTTCTTCTCGGGGATGCCGCGCAGCAGCAGGATCGCTTCGGCCAGTACCAGCTCGGCAACCGAACGGGTGTTGGAGTAAGGCGCGTTGAACACGGCGATGCCGCGCTCGCGAGCGGCGTCCAGGTCGACCTGGTTGGTGCCAATGCAGAAACAGCCGACAGCGACCAGTTTCTTGGCGCAGTCGAAGACCTCTTCGGTCAGCTGGGTGCGAGAGCGAATGCCGATGAAGTGGGCATCGGCGATCTTTTCCTTCAGTTGCGCATCCGGCAGGGAGCCGGTGAGGTATTCGATGTTGCTGTACCCGGCGGCCTTGAGGACGTCCACGGCGGATTGGTGGACGCCTTCGAGGAGAAGGAACTTGATCTTGCTCTTATCGAGAGAAGTCTTGCTCATCTGCGTAAACCTGTGTCCCGGAGAAAAATGGCAGGGAAAGAAGCGCTCGCAGCATCGGCTTTCGGCACGATCTGCGGGGGTGCGTATGCTAGCATAGGCACCCCTGTTTACGCCCATCCCTGGCACGTGAAACGTGCTCAGGGTGACCATGAATTGTTCGAGAGTTCTGTAGATGACCGATCGTGCGCTGTTGGATGAGCTGATGACCCTGGTTGAGCCTGGAAAGGTCCTGACCGACGCTGCTTCACTTGATGCGTACGGCAAGGACTGGACCAAGCATTTTGCTCCAGCCCCCCTGGCCATCGTGTTCCCCAAGAGCACCGAACAGGTTCAGGCCATCGTGCGCTGGGCCAACCAGCGCCAGGTCGCCCTGGTGCCGTCGGGCGGGCGCACCGGCCTGTCGGCTGCCGCAGTAGCTGCCAATGGCGAAGTGGTGGTGGCGTTCGACTACATGAACCAGATTCTCGACTTCAACGAATTCGACCGCAGCGTGGTGTGCCAGCCTGGCGTGATCACCGAGCAGCTGCAGAATTTTGCCGAGGACAAGGGCCTGTACTACCCGGTCGACTTCGCGTCGGCAGGTTCCAGCCAGATTGGCGGCAATATCGGCACCAATGCCGGCGGTATCAAGGTGATTCGCTACGGCATGACCCGCAACTGGGTAGCTGGCCTCAAGGTCGTGACCGGCAAGGGCGACCTGCTCGAGCTGAACAAGGACCTGATCAAGAACGCCACCGGCTACGACTTGCGCCAGCTGTTCATCGGCGCCGAAGGTACCCTGGGCTTCGTGGTCGAGGCCACCATGCGCCTGGACCGGGCACCCAACAACCTCACCGCGATGGTGCTGGGCACGCCTGATTTCGACTCCATCATGCCGGTGCTGCACGCCTTCCGTGGCAAGCTCGACCTGACCGCCTTCGAATTTCTTTCCGACAAGGCCCTGGCCAAGGTGCTGGGCCGCGGTGACGTGCCTGCGCCGTTCGAGACCGATTGCCCGTTCTACGCGCTGCTGGAATTCGAAGCCAGCACCGAGGAAGTGGCCAACGAAGCCCTGGCCACCTTCGAGCACTGCGTCGAGCAGGGCTGGGTACTGGACGGCGTGATGAGCCAGAGCCAGCAGCAACTGCAGAACCTGTGGAAGCTGCGCGAGTACATCTCCGAGACCATCTCGCACTGGACCCCGTACAAGAACGACATTTCGGTAACCGTGTCGAAGGTGCCGGCGTTCCTCAAGGATATCGACGCGATCGTCGCCGAACGCTACCCCGACTTCGAGGTGGTGTGGTACGGCCACATCGGCGACGGCAACCTGCACCTGAACATCCTCAAGCCCGACGACATGAGCAAGGACGAGTTCTTCTCCCGTTGCGCGGTGGTCAACAAGCAGGTGTTCGAGACGGTAGAGAAGTACAACGGCTCGATTTCGGCCGAACACGGCGTGGGCATGACCAAGCGTGACTACCTGACCTACAGCCGTTCGCCGGTCGAGATCGAGTACATGAAGGCAGTGAAGGCGGTGTTCGACCCCAACGGGATCATGAACCCGGGCAAGATCTTCGCCGTCGAGTGAACCCAGCAGCGCCAATAACATCGTTCCAGGAGTCGGCAATGAACTATCAGCACCAGTATGTAGACGGCACGCGTACTCATCTGCCGGTGGGCAAGGTGGTGTGCATCGGTCGCAACTACGCCGAGCACGCCAAAGAGCTGGACAACCCGATTCCGACCGAGCCGCTGCTGTTCATCAAGCCGGGCAGTTGCGTGGTATCGCTGGAAGGCGGGTTCAAGATCCCCGCCGAGCGTGGCTCGGTGCACTACGAGGCGGAAATCGCGGTGCTGCTGGGCAAGTCGCTGTCGCCGGCGCCTACCGAAGAAGAAGTGCTCGACGCCATCTCCGGCTTCGCCCCGGCACTGGACCTGACCCTGCGTGACCTGCAGGCCCAGCTCAAGGAAAAGGGCCTGCCCTGGGAGCGCGCCAAGTGCTTCGACGGCGCCTGCGTGCTGACGCCCTTCGTGGTTGGCAGCACATTCGAGGACCTGGCCGATATCGGCATTCGCCTGAGCATCAACGGCGAGGTGCGCCAGGACGGCAACAGCGCGCTGATGCTCAACCCGATCGTGCCGATGATCCAGCACATGGCCTCGCAGTTCGCGCTGCAGGCGGGTGACGTGATTCTTACCGGTACGCCGGCCGGCGTCGGGCCGCTGAGCGCTGGCGATGAGCTGGTGCTGGAACTGCCCGGTGTGAGCCGTTTCGAGGGCAGCGTTCGCTGACCTGCCCCGGGTGGCAGTCGATAGCCGACTGCCACCTTTTCCCCGGCCTTTGATCGGGCGTTGCCGTTTTTTTCACAAATGATCCGGATAATCCCCGCGAATCAACCTTGTGAACGTGCCTGCGTGTTGCGTGCCAGGCTAAAAAAACAACGGGAATACCTGATGGCCACACCTTATCCTTCCAGCGGTTCGCTCCCTCCTGTGCGCAAGCGTCGTCTCCTGTTGCGCTGGTCTACCTGGCTGGTGACGGCTGCGGTGATCGGCTATGGCGTGGCCATCGCCATGCACTGGGACGACCGTGGCCTGCTGTGGCTGCAGGAGCGTTTCGAGTCGGTGAGCGAACAGCAGGCCAGTATCTGGCTGCCGGGCTATACGGTCGATATCGACGCCAAGGTGCTGCCGGGCATGGAGGACGACGAGGCCTCCGACCTGGCCTACGACCCCCAGCGCAAGACCCTGTTCGCCGTCATGGGCAAGAACCCGTTCCTGGTCGAGCTGACCCTGGACGGCGATGTGCTGCGCAAGCTGCCACTTAACGGCTGGAGCAACCCCGAGGGGGTTGCGGTGCTGGCGGACGGGCGGTTGGCCATTGTCGACGAGCGTGATCACACCATGACCATCGTCAGCCTGGACGACAGCACCCAGGCACTGAACATCAAGGATTTCACGCAATACGACCTGGGCCCTTCGGCCAATCAGAACAAGGCCTTCGAGGCGATTGCCTGGGACCCGCGCAACCAGCGCCTCGTGCTGGGCGAGGAGCGTCCGCCGCGGCTGTTCACCTGGCGCACCGACGGCCGTTCGCCGCTGACCGGCGACAAGCAGCCGCTGCCCAGTGACGAGCTGGACCTGCGCAACCTCTCGGCGCTGGGGGTCGACCCGCGTACCGGGCACATGCTGGTGCTGTCGGCCGACTCGAACATGCTGCTGGAGCTGGACGAGCGGGGCGAGCAGGTCAGCTTCATGACCCTGCTCGGCGGTTTCAACGGCCTGAAAAAGCGCATCCCTCGCGCCGAGGGCGTGGCCATGGACGACCAGGGCACCCTGTACATCGTCAGTGAGCCGAACCTGTTCTACCGCTTTCGCAAGCAGTGACTCCCGCATAGTGGCATTAAGCTTCGATTCAGTTGGCTATGGTTAGATGACGCCCGAACCCTGCCGAGTCTTCCCGAATGCGTCGTTACCTGCCCCTGGTCTTTCTTGTTTTCAGTCTGCTGGCCCTTGCCGCCCTGGGCGTGGCGGGGCAGCAGCACCGCGTGTTCGAGCGTGCCTGGTTCGACCTCAAGGCCTGGTGGCAGCCGGCCGAGCAGGGCATGGGGCTGAGCCGCTACCAGGTGGTGGTCGAGGCACGCCCGGTCGAGGGGCTGCAGGCGGATATTTCGGCGCTGACCTTCGACCCGGACCGCAACAGCCTGTACACGGTCACCAACAAGAACCCCGAGCTGATCGAGCTGTCGCTGGAGGGGCGCATCGTGCGGCGCATCCCCCTGACCGGTTTCGGCGACCCCGAGGCGGTGGAGTATGTGGGGCCGGGCAGTTTCGTGATCACCGACGAGCGCGAGCAGCGCCTGATCCGGGTGCATGTGGCGCCCGATACCGCGTTCCTGGATGCCAAGGATGCCGAGCAGCTTACCCTGGGCATCGGCCTGAACGGCAACAAGGGTTTCGAGGGGCTGGCCTACGACTCGGGCGGCAAGCGCCTGTTCGTGGCCAAGGAGCGCGACCCGATGCTGATCTACGAGGTGCACGGGTTTCCCCATGACAATCCGGAGCAGCCCTATGCGGTGCACGTGGTGCAGGACCGCAAGCGTGATTCGCGGTTGTTCGTGAGAGACCTGTCGAGCTTGCAGTTCGACGAGCGCAGCGGGCATCTGCTGGCCCTGTCGGACGAATCGCAACTGGTGCTGGAGCTGGACGTGAAGGGCAAGCCGATCAGCAGCCTGTCGCTGCGCAAGGGGTCTGCCGGGTTGAAGGCGAGCGTGCCGCAGGCCGAGGGGATTGCGCTGGACGATGCCGGGACGCTGTATGTGGTGAGCGAGCCGAACCTGTTCTACGTATTCAAGAAGACCGAGTAGGCTGTATCGCGGGTCAAGCCCGCTCCCACAAGATCACACCGAACCTGTGGGAGCGGGCTTGGCCCGCGATGAGGCCGCCCCGCAAGCTTACTTGGTCAGGGTCTTCACGCCGTCCGCGGTCCCCAGCAGCAGCAGGTCCGCCGGGCGCGCCGCGAACAGGCCGTTGGTCACCACGCCCACGATCGCGTTGATCTGGGTTTCCAGCTCCACCGGGTTGGTGATCTGCAGGTTGAACACGTCCAGGATGATGTTGCCGTTGTCGGTCACCACGCCTTCGCGGTACACCGGGTCGCCGCCCAGTTTCACCAGCTGACGTGCCACATGGCTGCGCGCCATCGGGATCACCTCGACCGGCAGCGGGAAGGCGCCCAGTACCGGCACCAGCTTGCTCGCGTCGGCAATGCAGATGAAGGTCTTGGCCACGGCCGCGACGATCTTCTCGCGGGTCAGGGCTGCGCCACCGCCCTTGATCAGGTTCAGGCGCTCGTCGCTCTCGTCGGCACCGTCCACATAGAACTCCAGGTCGCTGACCGTGTTCAGCTCGTACACCGGAATGCCGTGGCCCTTCAGGCGTGCAGCCGTGGCCTCGGAGCTGGCGACCGCACCATCGAACGCACCCTTGTGCAGCGCCAGGGCGTCGATGAAGCAGTTGGCGGTCGAACCGGTGCCGACGCCGACGATGCTCTTGTCATCGAGCTTGGGCAGAATGAAATCGACAGCGGCCTGGGCGACAGCCTGTTTGAGTTGGTCCTGGGTCATGCGGGCTCCGGAGCGGGCAGGGGTATCGTGAGGGCGCGTAGTATAGCGGCTAAAACCACAGACTGGCTGTGGTCGCCCGACCGGGCGCTGCGGTAGACTCCGAGGCCCCGCCCAGCTGCCCAGTGATGCGTTCCCGATGCTCGAACAGTACGTCAAGAAGATCCTCACCTCGCGCGTCTATGACGTCGCCGTCGAAACCCCGCTGCAACCGGCCGGCCAGCTCAGCAAGCGCCTGGGCAACCACGTGCTGCTCAAGCGCGAAGACCTGCAGCCGGTGTTCTCGTTCAAGATCCGCGGCGCCTACAACAAGCTGGCGCAGTTGAGCGCCGAGGAACTGGCGCGGGGCGTGGTCACCGCCTCGGCCGGCAACCATGCCCAGGGCCTGGCGCTGGCCGCCCGTGAACTGGGGATCAAGGCCACCATCGTGATGCCCAAGACCACCCCCGAGATCAAGGTCGAAGGCGTGCGCTCGCGGGGCGCCAAGGTGGTGCTGCATGGCGATTCGTTCCCCGAGGCGCTGGCCTACTCGCTCAAGCTGGTGGACGAAAAGGGCTTCGTCTATATCCACCCCTATGACGACCCGCACACCATCGCCGGGCAGGGCACCGTGGCCATGGAGATCCTGCGCCAGCACCCCGGGCCGCTGGACGCGATCTTCGTGCCGGTGGGCGGCGGCGGCCTGATCGCCGGCATTGCCGCCTACGTCAAATACCTGCGCCCCGAGATCAAGGTGATCGGTGTCGAGCCGGACGACTCCAACTGCCTGCAGGCCGCCATGGCCGCCGGCGAGCGCGTGGTGCTGCCGCAGGTGGGCCTGTTCGCCGATGGCGTGGCGGTGGCGCAGATCGGCCAGCACACCTTCGACATCTGCAAGGATCATGTGGACGAGGTGATCACCGTCAGCACCGACGAGATCTGCGCGGCCATCAAGGACATCTACGACGATACCCGCTCGATCACCGAACCTGCCGGCGCGCTGGGCGTTGCCGGCATCAAGAAATACGTTGAGCTGCGAGGTGTGACCGGGCAGACCCTGGTGGCCATCGATTCCGGTGCCAACGTGAACTTCGACCGCCTGCGCCATGTGGCCGAGCGCGCCGAACTGGGCGAGGGCCGCGAGGCGATCATCGCAGTGACCATCCCCGAACAGCCGGGCAGCTTCAAGGCGTTCTGCGAGGCCATCGGCAAGCGCCAGATCACCGAATTCAACTACCGCTACCACGCCGACGGCGAGGCGCACATCTTTGTCGGGGTGCAGACCCACCCCGACACCGACCCGCGCAGTGCCCTGCTGCACAGCCTGACCGCGCAGGGTTTCCCGGTACTGGACCTGACCGACAACGAGCTGGCCAAGCTGCACATCCGCCACATGGTGGGCGGGCACGCTGCGCGGGTCAGCGACGAGCTGGTGCTGCGCTTCGAGTTCCCGGAGCGGCCGGGGGCGCTGTTCAACTTCCTCAACAAGCTGGGGGGGCGCTGGAACATCTCGATGTTCCACTACCGCAACCATGGCGCGGCCGATGGTCGCGTGGTGGCCGGGCTGCAGGTGCCGGATGATGAACGCCACCTGGTGCCGGCGGCACTGGCCAAGATCGGCTACCCGTACTGGGATGAAACCGACAACCCGGCGTACCGGCTGTTTCTGGGCTGAACGGCTACGCTGTTGGGCAACGCCTGAGGAATAAGAAGACATGGAATTGCTGACAAGCCTGAAAATCGCCCACGTACTGGCCACGGTCGTGCTGCTGGGCAGTGCCCTGGGCCTGGCGCTGTGGGTCTGGCTGGCACGACGCAAGGGTGACGTGACTGCGCACACGCGCCTGTTGCAGCGGCCTTTGCTGTTCGTATGGTTGCTGATGGGCGTATGCCTGGTGAGCATGCCGTTCAGTGGCTGGTGGCTGGTGCACCTGATCGGCTGGCCATTGGGGCAGACCTGGGTGCTGGGCTCCAGCCTGATCTATACGGTGGGGGCGTTCTGCTGGTTCTGGCTGAGTGTGCGCCTTAACCGGCTGCGCACGGCGCCGGGCGCAGGCAACCCGAAGGTGACGCTGGGCCTGGCGGTGTTCTGCACCGTGTGCTTCATCGCGATTGCCGGGCTGATGGGTGCAAAACCCGTCTGATGCCTTCGCCGGCCAGGCCGGCTCCTACACCCGTTGCGCTGTAGGAGCCGGCGTTGCCGGCGAATGGTCACACCTCAATCGCGCAGGCTGATCACCGGCCAGCCGCGTTTCTCGGCTTCGGCACGCAGGGTAGGGTCCGGGTTCACTGCCACCGGGTTGGCCACCTGCTCCAGCAGCGGCAGGTCGTTGATCGAGTCGCTATAGAAGTAGCTGTCGTCCAGGTTCAAGCCATTCTCTTCGAGCCAGCGGTTCAGGCGCGTCACCTTGCCTTCACGGAAGCACGGCACGTCGATGCTGCGCCCGCTGTAGCGACCGTCGACCATCTCGCATTCGGTGGCCAGCAGGGTCTCGACGCCCAGGCGCTGGGCAATCGGGCCGGTGATGAAGCGGTTGGTGGCGGTGATGATCACCAGCTTGTCGCCCGCGTCACGGTGCTTTTGCAGCAGCGCCAGGGCCTGGGGCAAGATGATCGGCTCGACGCAGTCGCGCATGAAGTCGCGGTGCCATTCGTCGAGTTGCGCCATTTCGGTCCTGGCCAGGATCTCCAGGGTGAATTCAAGGTAGGCGCCCTGGTCCAGCTTGCCGGCCAGGTAGTCCTGGTAGAACGCATCGTTGCGGTTCTTGTAGGCGATGGGGTCGAGAATCCCGCGTTCGCACAGGTAATCGCCCCAGGCGTGGTCGCTGTCGCCACCCAGAAGCGTGTTGTCCAGATCGAATAAAGCCAGGCGCATCGAAGTCACTCGCATAACATCTGAAAAGGCCCACAGAATACGGACTTTTATCTGCTATGCACATAAGGTGGAGCGGCGCGTTGCTGGCGTTGCAAGCTTTGTGGAACAATGCGGCGACATGCGTTTGCGAGGTTGCTGCCGTGATCGACCCCGATGGTTTTCGCCCCAATGTCGGGATCATTCTGACCAATGATCTCGGGCAGGTGCTATGGGCTCGACGGATCAACCAGGATGCCTGGCAGTTTCCACAAGGCGGGATCAACCCCGAGGAAACGCCGGAAGACGCCCTGTACCGCGAGCTGAATGAAGAAGTGGGCCTGGAGCGGCAGGATGTTGAAATTCTTGCCTGCACCCGTGGCTGGTTGCGTTATCGTTTACCCCAACGCCTGGTGCGTACCCACAGCCAACCGCTGTGCATCGGCCAGAAACAGAAATGGTTCCTCCTGCGCCTGGTGTCCAACGAGCAGCGGGTGCGGATGGATTTGACCGGTAAACCGGAATTCGATGGGTGGCGCTGGGTCAGCTATTGGTATCCGTTGGGCCAGGTGGTGACATTCAAGCGCGAGGTTTACCGCCGCGCTCTCAAAGAGCTTGCCCCGCGCCTGCTGGCGCGCGACTGACGACGGAGTTCGACCCCGAGCCATGCTCAATACGCTGCGCAAGATCGTCCAGGAAGTTAACTCCGCCAAGGATCTCAAGACGGCGTTGGGGATCATTGTGTTACGCGTCAAAGAAGCCATGGGCAGCCAGGTGTGTTCCGTCTACCTGCTCGACCCGGAGAGCAACCGCTTCGTGCTGATGGCCACCGAGGGCCTGAACAAGCGCTCCATCGGCAAGGTCAGCATGGCCCCCAACGAAGGCCTGGTGGGCCTGGTGGGTACCCGCGAAGAACCGCTGAACCTGGAAAACGCCGCCGATCACCCGCGTTATCGCTACTTTGCCGAAACCGGCGAAGAGCGCTTTGCCTCCTTCCTCGGTGCACCCATCATCCACCACCGCCGCGTGGTGGGCGTGCTGGTCATCCAGCAGAAGGAACGTCGCCAGTTCGACGAGGGCGAAGAAGCCTTCCTGGTCACCATGAGTGCGCAGCTGGCCGGGGTTATCGCCCATGCCGAGGCCACCGGCTCGATTCGCGGCCTGGGGCGCCAGGGCAAGGGTATCCAGGAAGCCAAGTTCGTCGGCGTGCCGGGCTCGCCTGGCGCGGCGGTGGGTACGGCGGTGGTGATGCTGCCGCCGGCCGACCTGGACGTGGTGCCGGACAAGACCGTCACCGACATCGACGCCGAACTCAAACTGTTCAACAACGCCCTCGAAGGCGTGCGCAGCGACATGCGCAACCTCTCGGCCAAGCTCGCCACCCAGCTGCGCCCCGAAGAGCGTGCGCTGTTCGACGTGTACCTGATGATGCTCGAAGACGTCGCCCTGGGCGGCGAGGTGGTGGAGGTCATCAAGACCGGCCAGTGGGCCCAGGGCGCCTTGCGCCAGGTGGTGGGCGAGCACGTCAACCGCTTCGAGCTGATGGACGACGCCTACCTGCGCGAGCGCGCCTCCGATGTCAAAGACCTGGGCCGGCGCCTGCTGGCCTACCTGCAGGAAGCCCGCCAGCTGACCCTGGTGTACCCCGACAACACCATCCTGATCAGCGAAGAACTGACCCCGGCCATGCTCGGTGAAGTACCCGAAGGCAAGCTGGTGGGGCTGGTGTCGGTTCTCGGCTCGGGCAACTCCCACGTCGCGATCCTGGCGCGTGCCATGGGCATCCCCACGGTGATGGGCCTGGTCGATCTGCCGTATTCGAAGGTCGACGGCATCCAGATGATCGTCGACGGCTACAAGGGCGACGTCTACACCAACCCCAGCGAAGTGCTGCGCAAGCACTACACCGAAGTGGTCGAGGAGGAGCGCCAGCTGGCCCAGGGCCTGGACGCCCTGCGCGAACTGCCGTGCGAGACGCTCGATGGCTTCCGCATGCCGCTGTGGGTCAACACCGGGCTGCTGGCCGACGTGGCGCGGGCGCAGCAGCGCGGCGCCGAAGGGGTGGGGCTGTACCGTACCGAAGTGCCGTTCATGATCAACCAGCGCTTCCCCAGCGAAAAGGAGCAGCTGGCGATCTATCGCGAGCAACTGGCGGCCTTCCACCCGTTGCCGGTGACCATGCGCAGCCTGGACATCGGGGGTGACAAGGCGCTGTCGTACTTCCCGATCAAGGAGGACAACCCGTTCCTGGGTTGGCGCGGTATCCGCGTGACGCTGGACCACCCGGAGATCTTCCTGGTGCAGACCCGCGCCATGCTCAAGGCCAGCGAAGGCCTGAACAACCTGCGCATTCTGCTGCCGATGATCTCCGGGATACACGAACTGGAAGAGGCATTGCACCTGATCCACCGCGCCTGGGGCGAGGTGCGCGACGAAGGCACCGACGTGCCGATGCCGCCGGTGGGGGTCATGATCGAGATTCCGGCGGCGGTCTACCAGACCCGCGAGCTGGCGCGCATGGTCGACTTCCTGTCGGTGGGGTCCAACGACCTGACCCAGTACCTGCTGGCGGTCGACCGCAACAACCCGCGGGTGGCCGACCTCTATGACTACCTGCACCCTGCGGTGCTGCAGGCCTTGCAGCACGTGGTGACCGCGGCGCATGCCGAGGGCAAGCCGGTGAGCATCTGTGGCGAGATGGCTGGCGACCCGGCAGCGGCGGTGCTGCTGATGGCCATGGGCTTCGACAGCCTGTCGATGAACGCCACCAACCTGCCGAAAGTGAAATGGATGCTGCGTCAGATCAGCATGAGCAAATCCAGGGAATTGCTGGAGCAAGCTATGGGTATCGATAACCCGCAGGTTATCCACAGCTCGCTGCAACTGGCCCTGAAGAACCTGGGGTTGTCGCGGATGATCAATCCTGGGGCTTCCAAGACCCTGTGAAGCCGGGGCCGCTTCGCGGCCCTTCGCGGGTCAAGCCCGCTCCCACAGGGATCTCACCGGTCTTGATGCTTGTGCTGTATCTGTGGGAGCGGGCTTGGCCCGCGAAAGCGTCAAACCTGCAGGGTGACCTCGCCCAACTGCCCCCCAAACGGCCCGAAGCTGCGCTCCACCATCAACCTGCTTCCATCCGCCTCGACAATCAACACCGTACTCGCCCGCGTCCCGTAGTTCTGGCTGGCAATGAACACGCTCGACAGCAACCGCTCGGTCGCCAGCCCCACACCGGTCTGCGGCAGCTCGGCCTCTTCGGCCTGCTGCTCATCCCCCAGCAACGCCAGCAGCCGCTGTGGTCGCGGGTCCTGCAGCTGGTCTTCGAGCGCAGCCCGCATCTTCAGCAGTTTCGGCCACGGCGTATCCAGCCCGGCATTCGACAAGCCGTACACCCCCTCGGCCAGCAGCACCGGCGCCGCCTCCTGCGCATTCAGGTACCCCAGCTGCCCAGCGTCCCCTACCAGCAGGTTGAATCCCGAATACTGGCTGCTGCGGCTGGCCACATGGTCCAGGTAAGCCTCCACCCCCAGCTCGCCGCGCAGAAACCCCGCCACCAGCTCGCCGCGCGAGCGCGCACCCTGCGCCTGCTGCGGGTCCCGAATATTGGTCAGCGCCGCAAAGCGCCCGCCCGGTCCGACCCCCAGCCAGCTGCCGCCAGCCTCGAGGTCACGTCCGGCATACACCCCCGGCGCATCCTCCCACGCCCCCAGCGCCTGGCTGGGGCGGGCATAGAACTCGTCACGGTTGGCCGCGACGATCAGCGGCCGGGCATGCCCCGGGCGCCATGCAAAAGCAATCAGACACATAGGTTCGCTCCCAGTGTTTTCAGCCACTCTACCCACACTGGCGTTCGCTATCCATCGACTAAACGTGTCTTCACTAGAGCCACAGGCCCACCTTCCGTTACCATGCCGAACTGATTTTGGGGGTCGACAATGGAATTTGTGATCTATCTGGTGCTGGGCGCCTGTGCAGGTGTACTGGCCGGGCTGTTCGGCGTGGGCGGCGGCATCATCATCGTGCCGGTGCTGGTGCTGAGCTTCACCCTGCAGGGCTTCGACGCCTCGGTGCTGACCCACCTGGCAGTCGGCACGTCGCTGGCGACCATTGTCTTCACCTCGGTCAACGCCATCCTCGAGCACCACCGCCGTGGCGCGGTGCAGTGGCCGATCTTCGTGTGGATGACCGTGGGCATCCTGCTCGGCGCCGGGGTAGGGGCCAAGACCGCCTCGCTGATCCAGGGCCCTCACCTGCAGAAGATCATCGGCGTGTTCGCCCTGCTGGTGGCCGTGCAGATGGCCCTGGACCTCAAGCCCAAGGCCAGCCGCGGCGTACCCGGCAAGCTTGGCCTGACCGCCGCCGGCGGCGTGGTGGGCTGGGCCTCGGCGATCTTCGGCATCGGCGGCGGCTCGCTCACCGTGCCCTTCCTGACCTGGCGCAGCCTGCCCATGCAGCAGGCGGTGGCCACGTCCTCGGCCTGTGGTTTTCCGATTGCGGTGGCCAGTGCCCTGAGCTTCATCGTGCTGGGCTGGAACGAGGCGCACCTGCCGCCCAACAGCCTGGGCTTCGTGTATTTGCCGGCGCTGCTCGGGATTGCCCTGACCAGCATGTTCTTTGCCCGTTTCGGTGCGCGCCTGGCGCATAAACTGTCGCCACGCCTGCTCAAGCGGCTGTTCGCCGCACTGCTGTTCTGTGTAGGCCTGAGCTTTTTGCTTTAACGAGAGGAGTCACCATGCTGCCTTACCCGCAGATCGATCCCGTGGCACTGGCCATCGGGCCGCTGAAAATCCACTGGTACGGCCTGATGTACCTGATCGGCATCGGCGGCGCGTGGCTGCTGGCGTCGCGCCGGCTGCACCGCTTCGACCCCACCTGGAGCCGCGAGAAACTCTCCGACCTGGTGTTCTGGCTGTCCATGGGCGTGATCGTCGGCGGGCGCCTGGGCTACGTGCTGTTCTATGACTTGAGCGCGTACCTGGCCAACCCGACGCTGATCTTCGAGGTGTGGAAGGGCGGCATGTCGTTCCATGGCGGCTTCATCGGCGTGATGCTGGCGGCGCTGTGGTTCGGCAAGCGCAACAACAAGTCGTTCTTCGAGCTGATGGACTTCGTTGCGCCGCTGGTGCCGATCGGCCTGGGTGCCGGGCGCATTGGCAACTTCATCAACGCCGAGCTGTGGGGCAAGGCCACCGACGTGCCGTGGGCCATGGTGTTCCCGCCGTTCAGCGACCCGGCGCAATTGCCGCGTCACCCGTCGCAGCTGTACCAGTTCGCCCTGGAAGGTGTGGCACTATTCCTGATTCTGTGGCTGTACTCGCGTAAACCGCGCCCGACCATGGCGGTTTCCGGGATGTTCGCGCTGTTCTACGGCATCTTCCGCTTCATCGTCGAGTTCGTGCGGGTGCCGGATGCGCAGCTGGGTTACCTGGCCTTCGGCTGGCTGACCATGGGTCAGGTGCTGTGCGTGCCGATGATCGTCGCCGGTATCGCGCTGATCTGGCTGGCCTACCGCCGCGCGCCGAGTGCCAAGGGCGCCGCGCTTTAATTTCCCCGGCAGGGGCCTGGCCCCTTCCGGTATCGAGACAGGTAAGACATGAAGCAATATCTAGAGCTGGTGCGTGATGTGATCGAGAACGGCACCCTGCAGGGCAACCGTACCGGCGTGCGCACCATCAGCCTGCCGGGCGCCATGCTGCGTTTCGACCTGCAGAAGGGTTTCCCGGCCATCACCACCCGCCGCCTGGCGTTCAAGTCGGCGATCGGCGAGATGGTGGGCTTTCTGCGTGGCGTGAAGAACGCCGGCGAATTCCGTGAACTGGGCTGCAAGGTCTGGGACCAGAACGCCAACGAGAACGCCCAGTGGCTGGCCAACCCGTTCCGCCAGGGGCATGACGACCTGGGCGAGATCTATGGCGTGCAATGGCGCCAGTGGCCGGCCTACAAGCGCATCCCGCTGAGCAACCCGGCGGCCATCGAGCTGGCGCAGAGCAATGGCTTCGTGAAGATTGCCGAGGCAGAAGAAGAGGGCGAGGCGTTCGTGGTGCTGTACAAGGCCATCGACCAGATTCGCCAGTGCATCGACACCATCCACAACGACCCGGGCAGCCGCCGCATCCTGTTCCATGGCTGGAACTGTGCGCAGCTGGACGAGATGGCGTTGCCGCCGTGCCACCTGCTTTATCAGTTTCACCCGAACGTGGAGACCAAGGAGATTTCCCTGACCCTCTACATCCGCTCCAACGACCTGGGCCTGGGCACGCCGTTCAACCTCACCGAAGGCGCCGCGCTGCTGTCGCTGGTGGGCCGCCTGACCGGCTACACGCCGCGCTGGTTCACCTACTTCATCGGTGATGCGCACGTGTACGAGAACCACCTGGACATGCTCACCGAACAGCTCAAGCGCGAGCCGCTGGCGGCGCCGAAGCTGGTGATCTCCGACCGCGTGCCGGAGTATGCCAAAACGGGTGTGTACGAGCCTGAGTGGCTGGAGAAGATCGAGCCGAGCGACTTCAGCCTGGAAGGCTACGAGCACCATGCGCCGATGACGGCGCCGATGGCGGTTTAAGCGCGCCATACCGCTTCGCCAGCAAGGCTGGCTCCTACAAGGATCACCGCGATCCCCTGTAGGGGCCAGCCTTGCTGGCGAAAGGGCTGTCAATTAACGTCCAGTTTGTAGCCTTGGCGCACAATGCGCCGTTACGCCTGCTTCATCCCCAACTCCGCATCATCGATCAGCGCCTTGGCGAACCCGCTGAGGTAATAAGCTGCCCACACCGCTGCGCCATCGTCCTCCATCACACCGTTCAGAATGAGCTTGTGCACGCAGCCGAGCATGATCGAAGCCTGCTCCAGTGCGTAATCGCAGGGGATGCCGGGGACGATTCGGAACAGCTCTGTAGGTGGGTTTTGGCTTCGAATGAACGTCGCGGCACCTATCGTCTCGCCTGTGCCAGCTTGCGGGCCGTTACTCATGCAGAAATCCTCGTTCCAGAGTTAGCAGGTTGGCTAGTGCATGCTCTACCAACGCTTTAGCCATCTCGGCCGAATGCAGCACACTCAGCAGCATACTGTGGCTTGGATCATTGGCGTGGGTTCTACAGAATTCATTGGTGGTTTCATGGATGCCGCGCATCAATTCGCTAGCGAAGGCAAGGGAGTCAGCGGTAACGAGGTCGCTGTGGATGGAGAAGTAGGGGCTGGTGAATGGGTGTAGAACAGGCGGATCGGGGACGATCTTTTTCATGGCGTAACTCCTAGGTTCACTCAGGAGCTACCGCCCAATCCCTCTCACAGGATGTAGGGTGGCAGCCGTACGCGGGGTGAGAGACCGGAGACCTAGGAACCCGGCCAGACCAAAGTCTGCCCGCGCACAGCTGCCATGACAAAGCTGCCATCAGGTCAAGGACGGGCTCTCACACCCGGTCGCCAAATCGACGACTAGGGAAAACTAGCCTTGATGTGCCTTCTCAGCAACGGAGAAAGGGTGGCAGCTTGCGTAGGATAGTTCTGAAAGCATTTAGACTGGAAATTTTTTGACCCATGTGATCGCAGACGAAGGATGGCCGTATAAGCGCGCCATACCGCTTCGACAGCAAGGCTGGCTCCTACAAGGATCACCGCGATCCCCTGTAGGAGCCAGCCTTGCTGGCGAAAGGGCTCTCAGTCAGTGCCCATGACTGCGCCCCACATGCGAATGCTCCGCCTCCGGGGCTGTCACCGCACCGTTCACCTCCAGATGCTGCAGGATCGAGCACTGCGTTTCCTGCGCCCGGCAATGCTGGCGCAACTCCAGCAACTGCCCCTGCAATGCCACCAACCCGTCGATGCGCGCCTTCACGTGCTGGATATGCTCGTCGATCAGCGCATTCACGCTTTCGCACTGGTCCTCCGGGCTGTCGCGCAGGCGCAGCAGGCTGCGGATCTCTTCCAGGGTCATGTCCAACGTGCGGCAGTTGCGGATGAAGGTCAGCCGCTCCACGTGCGCCTGGGTATACAGCCGGTAGTTGCCCTCGCTGCGCGCAGGCTCTGGCAAGAGGCTTTCACGCTCGTAGTAGCGAATGGTTTCCACCGGGCAGTCGGTGGCCCTGGCCAGCTCTCCGATCTTCATCTGCAAAATACCTCGGTTGGTTGCTTGACCCTATAGTGGCTACAGGGTGTTCACTTGGCAACAGGACCTTTAGGGATGAACCACATGAACCAGCCTGTCAGCCCCGACCACGTCGGCCACGCGCACGATCACAAGCATGAACATAGCCACGATCATGCCCACGACCACGCGGACCACGACCACGCCAGCCCCGCGCCTGCCGCGCCTGCCCACGACAGCTGCTGCTCCGGCGCCGCCGCACCGGCCCTGGTGCAGCTGCGTGAAACCACCAGCAGCGATGCGCGGCTGAGCCGCTTCCGGATCGAGGCCATGGACTGCCCGACCGAGCAGACCCTGATCCAGAACAAGCTGGGCAAGCTCGACGGCGTCGAGCAGCTGGAATTCAACCTGATCAACCGTATCCTCGGCGTCACGCATACCCACCCCGACACCCGCGGCATCGAGCAGGCGATCACCTCGCTGGGCATGCACGCCGAACCGCTCGACGAAGCGGGCGAGGTCGGCAGCGACGCAGGGGCTGCGCCGAAGAAACCCTGGTGGCCGCTGGCGCTGTCCGGTGTCGCTGCACTCGCCGCCGAGATCGTCCACTTCACCAATGCCGCCCCGGAATGGGCCGTGGCCCTGCTGGCGCTGGCGGCCATCCTCGGCTGCGGCCTGGGCACCTACAAGAAGGGCTGGATTGCCCTGAAGAACCGCAACCTGAACATCAACGCACTGATGAGCATCGCCGTGACCGGCGCCGTGCTGATCGGCCAGTGGCCGGAAGCGGCCATGGTGATGGTGCTGTTCACCCTGGCCGAACTGATCGAGGCGCGCTCGCTGGACCGTGCACGCAACGCCATTGGCGGCCTGATGCAACTGGCCCCGGACCTGGCCACCGTGCGCCAAGCCAACGGCCAATGGCAGGAGGTCGACGTGCGCCAGGTGGCCCTTGGCGCCACCGTGCGCGTGCGCCCAGGCGAACGTATCGGCCTGGACGGCGAAGTGCTGCAAGGCCAGTCCAGCATCGACCAGGCGCCGATCACCGGCGAAAGTCTGCCGGTGGAGAAGGGCCCCGGCGACAAGGTGTTCGCCGGCACCATCAACCAGTCCGGTGCGCTGGAGTACCGCGTGACCGCCGCCGCCGGCCAGTCGACCCTGGCCCGCATCATCAAGGCCGTGGAGCAAGCCCAGGGCGCCCGTGCCCCGACCCAGCGCTTCGTCGACCAGTTCTCGCGCATCTACACCCCGGTGGTGTTCGTGCTGGCACTGGCGGTGGCCGTGGTGGCACCGCTGTTCTTCGGCGGCCTGTGGTTCGACTGGATCTACCGTGCGCTGGTGCTGCTGGTGGTGGCGTGCCCGTGCGCGCTGGTGATCTCGACCCCGGTGACCATCGTCAGCGGCCTGGCCGCCGCTGCGCGCAAGGGCATCCTGATCAAGGGCGGCGTGTACCTGGAGGGCGGGCGCAAGCTCAGCTTCCTGGCGCTGGACAAGACCGGCACCATCACCCACGGCAAACCGGTGCAAACCGACTACCGCGTGCTCGATGCGCGCTTCGAAGACCGCGCCCAGCACATCGCCGCGAGCCTGGGCGCTCGTTCCGATCACCCGGTGTCGATGGCCATCGCACAGCAGTACGCCGATAAGCCGCTGGCCGAGGTCAGCGAGTTCCAGGCCCTGATGGGCCGTGGCGTGGGCGGCAGGATCGACGGCGTGCTGTACCACCTGGGCAACCATCGCCTGGTCGAGGAACTGGGCCTGTGCTCGCCCGAACTGGAAGCCCAGCTCGATGAGCTGGAGCGCCAGGGCAAGACCGTGGTGCTGCTGCTCGACGCCTCCGGCCCGCTGGCGCTGTTCGCCGTGGCCGATACGGTCAAGGAAAGCAGCCGCGAGGCGATTGCGCAGTTGCATGCACTGGGTATCAAGACCGTCATGCTCACCGGCGACAATCCGCACACCGCCGAGGCCATCGCCGCGCAGGTGGGCATCGATGAGGCTCGCGGCAACCTGCTGCCGGCCGACAAGCTCAAGGCCATCGAAGACCTGTACGCCCAGGGCCATCGGGTCGGCATGGTCGGCGACGGCATCAACGATGCCCCGGCGCTGGCGCGGGCCGAGATCGGGTTTGCCATGGCGGCGGCCGGTACCGACACCGCCATCGAAACCGCAGACGTGGCACTGATGGATGACGACTTGCGCAAAATCCCGGCGTTCGTCAGGCTCTCGCGGCAAAGCGCGGCGATCCTGGTGCAGAACATCGTTCTGGCCCTGGGCATCAAGGCGATCTTCCTGGCGATCACCTTCACCGGCATGGCGACCTTGTGGATGGCGGTGTTCGCCGACATGGGCGTGAGCTTGCTGGTGGTATTCAACGGCTTGCGCCTGCTCAGAAAGTAAGAGGCGGTATGTTGAGTTCCGAGTTGAAGGCGTTCTACATGGTGGCCCGCCTGGGCAGCATTACCCTGGCGGCGAAGAAACTCGGGCTCAGCCAGCCGACGGTGACCACGCAGATCCGCAACCTGGAGGCCCAGTACGGGGTCGAGCTGTTCTTTCGCGGCGGTCGCCGCCTGACCCTGAGCGACGACGGCACGCGGCTGATGCCGATGGTCAAGGCGCTGATGCAGCAGGAGTCGGATATCGAGTTCTTCCTGCGCAACAGCGGCCAGGGGCAGGGCGGCCTGCGCATTGCGGCCACCGCGCCGTACTACATTCTCGACCTGGTGAAGATCTTCCGCGAGCGCCTGCCGCAGGTGGAGCTGTCGGTGGAGATCGGCAACTCGCAGCAGGTGCTGGAGTGGCTGGAGGATTACCGCGTGGACATGGCCGCCTCGTCACAGCTGGTGGAGGATGCGCGGCTGGTGCGGCGGGTGCTGGGCGTCGACCCGCTGGTGGTGGCAGTGCACCGCAACCACCCCCTGGCCTCGCGTGAGGCGGTGCCGCTGAGTGCGCTGGGCGGGCACTGCCTGCTGATGCGCGAACAGGGCTCGACCACGCGCCGGCTCACCGAGCAGATGCTCGACGAGGCGGGGGTGAAGGTGGGCTCGCTGCTGGAGATCGGCAGCCGCGAATCGATCCGCGAGGCGGTGCTGCGCAACATCGGCATCAGCATCATCGCCCGCCACGAGGTGCCGCATAACCCGGAGCTGAAGGTGCTGGCGCTGGAGGGTGCGCCGGTGATGCATGAGTACCTGTACTGCCTCAAGGAACGCCGCCAGGCGCGGTTGCCTGCTGCCTTTCTCGGCCTGGCCCAGGAAGTATCGGCGTCTGGTCCATAGCCATCGCGGGTCAAGCCCGCTCCCACAAGATCGTTGTGGGAGCGGGCTTGACCCGCGATGGGCTGCGCAGCAGCCCTACAAAATCTGCCTATACCACTATCACCCGCTTTTGCCCCACCGCCACAGAACCTTCGCATTGCCCGCCTAGCATGGCCCTCACTCGTTCAGTGAGGTCCCGGCATGAACAACGCACTCGCAACCCCCGGCGCACAGATGAAAGTGCGCGGCATCCACAAACGCTTCGGCGCCTTCACCGCGCTGCACGACGTGTCCCTGGACATCGCCGCCGGCGAACTGGTGTGCCTGCTCGGCCCCTCCGGCTGCGGCAAGACCACCCTGCTGCGCTGCATCGCCGGGCTCGAACGCCAGGACCGCGGCACCCTCTACATCGGTGACCGCGACATTTCCGAGCTGCCGCCCCAGGCCCGCGACTACGGCATTCTGTTCCAGTCCTACGCGCTGTTCCCCAACCTCACCGTCGAAGCCAACATCGCCTACGGCCTGACCGCCAGCAGCCGCGACGAATCCCGTCAGCGCGTGGCCGACATGCTCGACCTGGTCGGCCTGCGCGGCAGCGAGAAGAAGTACCCCGGCCAGCTCTCCGGCGGCCAGCAACAACGTGTGGCCCTGGCCCGCGCACTCGCCCCGGCACCCTCCTTGCTGCTGCTCGACGAACCCATGTCGGCCCTCGATGCCCGCGTGCGCGACCACCTGTGCAGCGAGCTGCGTCAGTTGCAACGCCAACTTGGCATCACCACCCTGATGGTCACCCACAACCAGGACGAGGCCATGCTCATGGCCGACCGCATCGCGGTGATGAACAACGGCCAGGTCGAGCAGTACGACACCCCGCAGGCCATCTACGACAAGCCGGCCACGCCGTTCGTGGCCGAGTTCGTCGGCCAGGGCAACTGGCTGCCATTCCAGCAGCGCAGCGACAGCCATGCCCAGGTAGGTGACATGAACCTGCGCCTGGCCCCCGGTGCGGGCGCGGCCAACAGTGGCCGGTTGTTCTGCCGCCCCGAGGCGATCAGCGTCAACCCGCCGGTGCATGAAGAAAACCTGTTCCCGGCCCGCGTGCGGGAAATCACCTTCCTTGGCAATCGCTGCCGCATGAGTTTCGAGTTCAACCAACTGCCTGGCCACGCACTCACCGCCGAGGTGGCGCCCGAATCGATGCCGCGCCTGGGCTCGCAGGATATCTGGGTGGCCTTGCCGCCGTGCAGCCTGCAGGTGTTTGCCTGACATGGGCGCGCCGATGAGCCTGCCGATCGCACCTGCGAAGGCCAAGACCACCGGCGGCGTCGCGCTGGGTGATCGCCTGTTCGTGACCGGCGGCAAATGGCTGTTGCTGGTCCTGCTGACCGTCGCGGTGCTGCTGCCGTTGCTGGCGATCTTCTGGCGCGGCTTCAGCAGCGATGCCGGGCAGGGCGGCGGGCTGGTCGCGGCCCGCGAACTGTTCGCCAGCGCCAACTTCCACTGGCTGCTGGGCAACAGCCTCACCGTCGCGCTGAGCGTGGCGGCCATCGTGGTGCCCACCGCCTACCTGTTCGCCTATGCCCTGCAACGCACGCTGATTCCGGGCAAGCGCATCTGGCGCGGGATCTCGCTGCTGCCGCTGCTGGCGCCTTCGATGCTGCCGGCCATCGCGCTGGTGTACCTGTTCGGTAACCAGGGCCTGCTGCGCGGGCTGCTCAGCGACAATATCTATGGCTTCTGGGGCATCGTGCTGGGCGAGGCCATCTACACCTTCCCGCATGCGCTGATGATCCTGCTCTCGGCACTGTCGCTGGCCGACGCACGGTTGTTCGATGCGGCCTCCAGCATGGGCGCCGGGCCACGCCGCGCGTTCACCAGCATCACCTGGCCGGCCACGCGCCAGGCCGTGTTCGCCGCGTTCTGCCTGGTGTTCACCCTCACCATCACCGACTTCGGCGTGCCGGTAGTAGTGGGTGGCGACTACCAGGTGCTGGCGCTGGAAGCCTACAAGGCGGTGGTGGGCCAGCAGCAGTTCGGCCGTGGTGCACTGATTGGCATGGTGCTGCTGGTGCCGGCGCTGCTCAGCTTTGCGGTGGATGCCTGGCTGCGCCGGCGCCAGGGCGATGCCATGAGCGGTCGCGCCCAGGTGTTCGAGCCGGCCCCCAGCCGCCGGCGTGATGCGTGCTTCCTGGCCATCGTGCTGCTGGTGTGCGCCATTCTGCTGCTGGTGGTGGGCATGGCGGTGTACTCCTCGCTGGTCAAGTTCTGGCCCTACAACCTGTCGCTGTCGCTCAAGCACTACCAGTTCGACGACACCGCCGGCGGCGGCTGGCTGGCCTACCGCAACAGCATCACCATGGCGCTGGGCACCGCCCTGATCGGCAGCGCGGTGATCTTCAGCGGCGCCTACCTGATGGAGAAGACCAGAGGCCGTCTCAACCTGCTGCTGCGCCTGCTCAGCTTCGTGCCGATGGCCGTGCCGGGGTTGGTGCTGGGGCTGGGCTACGTGTTCTTCTTCAACCTGCCGGGCAACCCGCTGCATGTGTTCTACGGCAGCATGACGCTGCTGGTGGTGTGCACCATCGCGCACTACCTGACCACCGCGCAGATGACCGCCACCACTGCACTGCGCCAGCTCGACAGCGAGTTCGAGGCCGCCGCGCTGTCGCTCAAGGCCCCGCTGTACCGCCACTTTGCGCGGGTTACCGTGCCGATCTGCCTGCCAGCGCTGCTGGACATCATCCGCTACCTGTTCGTCTCGGCGATGACCACCGTGTCGGCGGCCATCTTCCTCTACAGCCCCGACACCATCCTGGCCGCGGTGGCGGTACTGAACATGGACGATGCCGGCAACGTCGGCGGTGCCGCCGCCATGTCCACCCTGATCCTGCTGACCAGCGCCGGCGTGTCACTGCTGCTGGCGTGGGCCTCGCGTGGCCTGCTCAAACGCTCCCAGGCCTGGCGCCAGCGCGCGCCGGGCCACTGATTGCTCTTCCAACCCTGTACTGCTCAAAGGAACCGCACCATGTTCAAGCCACTTGCTCTTGCCGCTGCCGTGCTCGCTGCCGTGACCGTGCAGGCCCAGGCCGCCGACACCCAGCTCACCGTGTACACCGCGCTGGAGGCCGAACAGCTCAAGACCTACAAGCAGGCCTTCGAGAAGGTCAACCCGGATATCGAGATCAAGTGGGTGCGTGACTCCACCGGCATCATCACCGCCAAGCTGCTGGCCGAGAAGGATCGCCCGCAGGCCGACGCGGTGTGGGGCCTGGCGGCGTCGAGCCTGGCGATCCTCGACCAGCAGGGCATGCTGCAGACCTATGCCCCCAAGGACCTGGACAAGATCGGCGCCAACTACCGCGATGCGGCCAACCCGCCGGCGTGGGTGGGCATGGACGTGTGGGCGGCGACCATCTGCTTCAACACCATCGAGGCCGAGAAGCAGGGGTTGAGCAAGCCGGTGAGCTGGCAGGACCTGACCAAGCCCGAGTACAAGGGCAAGATCGTGATGCCCAACCCGGCCTCGTCCGGCACCGGTTTTCTGGATGTGAGCGCATGGCTGCAGACCTTCGGCGAGAAGCAGGGCTGGCAGTACATGGACGAGCTGCACCAGAACATCGGCCAGTACGTTCACTCCGGTTCCAAGCCGTGCAAGCTGGCGGCGGCGGGAGAGTTCCCGATCGGCATCTCGTTCGAGTACCCGGCGGTGCAGCTCAAGCGCCAGGGCGCGCCGCTGGATATCGTGCTGCCCAAGGAAGGCCTGGGCTGGGAGATCGAGGCCACTGCGTTGATCAAGGGCAGTCAGCATGAAGCCGCGGCCAAGCGCCTGGCCGACTTCTCGGCGAGCCCGGCGGCGATGGAGCTGTACAAGGAGAACTTCGCGGTGCTGGCGCAGCCGGGCATTGCCAAGCCGCAGACCGAGTTGCCGGCCGATTACGAGCAGCGTCTGATCAAGAACGACTTCGGCTGGGCATCGAAGAACCGCGACAGCATTCTGGCCGAGTGGCGCAAGCGCTATGACGGCAAGTCGGAGAAGGTGGCGCAGCAGTAAATCCGCTTCGCATTCATCGCGGGTCAAGCCCGCTCCCACAGGGATCATCGCCGTCCTTGTGGGAGCGGGCTTGACCCGCGATGGCCGCACCACAATCCTGAAGGGAACCTCCATGTCAGATTTTCTCATCGTCGGCGCCGGCATCCTCGGTCTGTCCCACGCCTACGCCGCAGCCCGGCGCGGCCTGCGGGTCAAGGTGTTCGAACGCAGCGCCACCCCGCTGGGCGCCTCCATTCGCAACTTCGGCCAGGCCCTGGTCAGCGGCCAGCCACCCGGCCAGATGCTCGAACTGGCCAAGGCCAGCCGCGGCATCTGGGCCCACTGGGCCGAGCACGCCGGCTTTGCGCTCAAGCGCAACGGCTCGCTGCTGCTGGCCCGCACCGCGCTGGAGCAAGACCTGCTCGAAGCCTTCTGCAACGGGCGTGCACTCGAGCACGGCTACCCGGTCGAACTGCTGCAGGGCGCCGCGCTCGATGCGCTGTACGACGGCCAGTTCCGCCATCATCGCGCCGCCCTGCGTGGGCTGGACGATCAGCAGGTGTACTCGCGCGAGGCCATCCCTGCGCTGGTCAACTACCTGCGCGAGCAACTGGGCGTCGAGTTCCACTTTTCCACGCTGGTGCGTGAGGTGGAGCCGGGGTTTCTGACCACCACCGCCGGTCGCTTCAGCGGCGAGCACATCGTGGTGTGCAGCGGGCACGACTACCAGACGCTGCTCGCCGAGCCGATGGCGCAGTTGCAGCCGCAGGTATGTCGCCTGCAGATGCTGCGCGCCCGGCCATGCTTCGGCCTGGACCTGCAGCATTCGCTGCTGACCGGGTTGAGCTGCCTGCATTACGGAGCGTATGCCGACCTGCCGCAGGCGCAGGCCCTGCGCGCCGAGGTACAGGTCGGCAGCCCGCACCTGCTGGAAAACGGCATTCACCTGTTGATCAGCCCGACGCCCCATGGCGAGCTGATCATCGGCGATTCGCATGCCTATGGCAGCGATGCGTCGCCGTTCAATGCCGAGCAGGTGGACAACTGGATGATCGAGCTGGCCGAGCAGACGCTGGGTGGGCGCATCGAGGTGCTGGAGCGCTGGCAGGGGGTGTACGGCTCGGGTGGGCCGGGGCCGTTTTCGCTGCTGGCGGTAGCGCCGGGGGTGAGTGCGGCGCTGATGCACAGCGGGGTGGGGATGAGCGTGGGGCCGGCGTTGGCGGAGGGGCATATTGCACGTCTGATCTGAGACCGCCATCGCGGGTCAAGCCCGCTCCCACAGGGATCGCACACTCTCTGTGGGAGCGGGCTTGACCCGCGATTGGCCTTAAAGCTCCTGCACAAGACTGTCGATTTGCTCCTGC
The DNA here is from genome assembly GCF_002478435.1 of Pseudomonas sp. UBA7500. Classification (NCBI taxonomy): domain Bacteria; kingdom Pseudomonadati; phylum Pseudomonadota; class Gammaproteobacteria; order Pseudomonadales; family Pseudomonadaceae; genus Pseudomonas; species Pseudomonas sp. UBA7500. The sequence goes on from NZ_DLNW01000053.1 coordinate 162,519, forward strand.
CGCTCCGCCTGCCCGAGCTTGGCCCCTGGGTTCATCGACGACCACTGCGGGTGCGCCCGCGCCTTGCTCAGCGCCTCCGGCAACTTGCCCTCGCGCCAGCCCTTGTCACTGGGCAACGTGAGCTTGATGCGAGCTGTCGCCGCATGCCCGCGCCCCTCCAGCGCCGCCAGCAACTGACGCTGACGCAACGCCAGCAAGCGCAGCACCCCGTCGTCCACCGTCAGTTCATGCTGGCCCTTCAGCTTGCCCATCAGCCGCGAACCGTAACTGCGTGCCGTCTGCAGCGCACCCCCGGCAATCGCCCCGGCCAGTGCGGCCGCCCCCAGGGTGATGCCGCCGACCAGCAGGTCGACCCCGGCACCGGCCGCCGCGCCCGCGGCAACCCCGCTGCCCAGGCGCACGCCCAGCAATTTCAAGGTCTCGGGGTTGAACAGGTCATCGCCCCAGCGCCCGTCCAGCAGCGGTAGCTCGCCGGTGTTGGCGTCGTCCTTGCGAAACGCATACAGCTTGAGCAGCGCCTCGACGCAGCGTTGTTCACGCTGGCGAATCACCTGATGCAGCTCGCTGATCGCCGCTGCCTCGGCCTCCGGCCTGGCGATCACGCTACGCCGGCACGCCGCGCAATCGAGCAGCAGTTCGGCAATCAGGCGCTTGGCGCTGTGCTGGCGTGCCACACGCTGGGCCTGCTGGTCATCGATAAGGCGCTGCAAGGCCGGGCGCGCATTCTCCAGCAGCAAGGCCAGGCTTTCGTACAGGCGCTGCTCGCCATCCTGCGGCGGGGCCACGCTGTCGAAGCGCACCAGTGCGTGCAGCCCCAGGCGTGCCAGGGCCTCGCGCCAGTCCGGCTCGCGATGCTCGTTGCTGGCCACGAAGTTGAGCACCGGCAGCAGCGGTTTGCCGCAACCGGCCAGCACTTCCAGTTCATCGCGGTACTTGGCCAGCACCGGCTCGCGGGCGTCGATCACGTACAGCCCGGCATCACTGGCCAGCAGCTGGCGCAACACCTTGGCCTCCTGCTCGAAGCGCTGGCGCGCCTCGTTGCCTTGCAGAAAACGCTCGACCCGCGCCGGGCCGTCCAGCCGCTCACCGGGCCGATCGAGACGCTCCAGGTAATCGAGCAGCGCGATGGCATCCTCCAGGCCCGGGGTGTCGTACAGCTCCAGCAGCGGCTCGCCCTCCACCGACAGCCGTGCGCCTTCCACATGCCGGGTGGTGCTGGGGCGGTGCGAGACTTCGCCGAAACCCACGTCGCGGGTGAGCGTGCGCAGCAGCGAGGTCTTGCCGACGTTGGTGTGGCCGACCACGGCCAGTTTCAACGGCTTAGTCATGGCCATGCTCCAGCCAGTTGAGGGGGGCACTGTCGGCGTAGGCCAGGCCCAGTTGCTCCAGCGCCTGGTGCCAGTCGCCCAGGCGGTCGGCGTCCAGTGCCTGGCCGGGTGGCGCCTGCAACAGCCAGATGCGCGTGGCCCCGGCGCTGCGCGCAAGCTCGGCCAGCAGCGCCAGGCTGCCCCGGTCGGGCGAGCGGCGCGGGTCGCAGGCGATGGCCAGGCGCGCGGGCGGGAAGCGGCTCAGCTGTTCGAGCAGCCTGTTGCGTGATTCGCGGCTGTCGAGGATGCCTGCGTTGGTCACCGAGGCTGGCAGGGCGGGCGGCCAGGGGCGCTGGTCGTCGAGCTCCAGGCCCACCAGCAAGGCGCCCTCGGCCGGTGCGTCGCCTTCGCTGCGGGTGATTTCGGGCAAGGCCTGCGGGGCAGGGTCGTTGACCCCCAGGCGTTCGCTGCTGGGCATCAGCACGTCGCGCAGGGCGCTGTAGCCGGGCAGGTTGAGGTCCAGGCCCAGGCGCCGGCGCCCGCTGTGCCAGCGCCACAGGCACAGGGCTGCGAGCACCAGCCGCGGCAGCAGGCCGTACACCACCAGAACGCCGAGCATCCAGCCGGCCCACGACTGGCGTGCCAGCTCCAGCGCCGGTTGGCTGGCGCCGCTGGCGCGGATCATGGCCGCGTCCGGCACGCTGAAGCCCAGCAGCGCGGGCAGGGTGCCGAGGGCCTGGGTCAGGCCGACAAAGGTGTCGGGGTCGAGGATGGTGGTTTCCCACACAAAGCCATAACGCCGGGTGGCCAGCAGCATCAGCATCACCACCAGGGCGCTGGCCAGCGCCAGCAGCCACAGGCCGTGCACCAGCAGGCCGAGCAGCCAGCGGTTGAGGCGCTGGCGTTGCAGCAGCACCAGCAGGGCAGGGGCCAGGTGCGCGGCCTTGGCATCGCGGGCGAACTTTTCGCTCAGCCATAGCCACAGCCGCCCCAGGCTGGCGCCATGGTCGCCGGCCAGGGCAAAGCCCAGAGCCCAGCTCAGCAGCATCAGCAGGTTAAGCCCCAGCAGGCTGCCCAGCGCCCAGAACACGTTGACCGGGCGCTGGCCGTCGCCCAGCCCGGCGAAGGCCAGGCCGGCGCCGCTGAGCACGGCGAGCAGCAGCAGGGCCAGCAGCGCCAGGCGCGCCCCGGCTTTCCAGCGCCCCAGCGCGGCGCGCAGGCCGTCGCGTTCGGCCAGCCACAGGGCGCGGTGTTCGATGCGTGCAGCCAGGTCGCCGCCTTGCTGGCGCGCGCGGCGGTTGGCTTCCTGGTCTTCCAGCGCGCCGGCATGTTCTTCACGCAGGCGCACGGCTTCGGTGAGCCAGCGTTTGTCCAGGTCAGTCAGTCCAGTCACACCCAGCTTCCATTGATCAAAACTGCCCAAAGCATAACCCACGCATCGGCCAGCGGGCTTTGCTATCCTCGCGGGCATGAAAACATCACTGCCTCTCAGCCTGATCGCGGCCCTCGCCGAGAACCGCGTCATCGGCATCGACAACAGCATGCCCTGGCATTTGCCGGGGGATTTCAAGTATTTCAAGGCCACCACGTTGGGCAAGCCGATCATCATGGGTCGCAAGACCTGGGATTCGCTGGGGCGCCCGTTACCGGGGCGTCTGAACCTGGTGGTCAGCCGTCAGCCGGGCCTGGTGCTGGAGGGCGCCGAGGTGTTCGGTTCGCTGGATGAGGCCATCGTGCGGGCCGAGCAGTGGGCGCTGGAGCACGGTGTGAACGAGCTGATGCTGATCGGCGGTGCGCAGCTGTACGGTCAGGCGTTGGAACGCGGGCTGGCGGATCGCCTGTACCTGACGCGGGTCGAGCTCAGCCCGGTGGGGGATGCGTGGTTCCCTGAAGTGGATGCACAGCAGTGGGCGATGACCTCGACCCAGGCGAACGCGGCTGAAGGGGACAAGCCGGCTTATCACTTCGAGGTGTGGGAGCGGCGTTGATGCATTCGCCGGCAAGGCCGGCTCCTACACGATTGCTGTAGGAGCCGGTCTTGCCGGCGAAGGGGCCTTCAGCTATGCGTCAACTGCGCATGCTCATCGGCCTCCAGCAGCACCTTGTCGGTCTGCCCCATGGCCTGGCTGGTCAGGGTACCGGCCACCATCGCACCACTCACGTTCAGTGCCGTGCGGCCCATGTCGATCAGCGGCTCGACCGAGATCAGCAGCGCCACCAGCTCCACCGGCAGGCCCATCGCCGGCAGCACGATCAGCGCGGCGAAGGTCGCACCGCCACCCACCCCGGCCACCCCGGCCGAACTCAGGGTCACGATGGCCACCAGCGTGGCGATCCACAGCGGGTCGAGCGGGTCGATGCCCACCGCCGGGGCCACCATCACCGCCAGCATCGCCGGGTACAGGCCTGCGCAACCGTTCTGGCCGATGGTCGCGCCGAACGAGGCGGCAAAGCTGGCAATCGCCTGAGGGATGCCCAGGCGACGGGTCTGCGCCTCGATGCTCAGCGGAATGCTCGCCGCACTGGAGCGGCTGGTGAAGGCAAAGGTCAGCACCGGCCATACCTTGCGGAAAAACCGCAGCGGGTTGACCCCGCCCAGGCCCAGCAACACACCGTGCACCACGAACATCAGGCCCAGGCCGATGTACGACACCACCACGAAACTGCCCAGCTTGAGAATGTCGTCCAGGTTGGAGCTGGCCACCACCTTGGTCATCAGCGCCAGCACGCCATACGGGGTGAGCTTCATCACCAGGCGTACCAGGCGCATCACCCAGGCCTGCAGGGTGTCGATGGCCACCAGCGCACGGTTGCCCTTGTCGGCGTCGTCCTTGAGCAGTTGCAAGGCGGCCACACCGAGGAACGCGGCGAAGATCACCACGCTGATGATCGAGGTCGGCTTGGCCCGGGCCAGGTCGCCCACCGGGTTGGTGGGGATGAACGACAGCAGCAGTTGCGGGATGTTGAGGTCGGCGACCTTGCCCGCGTAGTCACTCTGGATGGTCTGCATGCGCGCGGTTTCCTGCACGCCGGCCACCAGGCCTTCGGCGCTGAGGCCGAACAGGTTGGTCAGGCCGATGCCGATCAACGCGGCGATGGCCGTGGTGAACAGCAGGGTGCCGATGGTCAGGAAACTGATCTTGCCCAGCGACGAGGCGTTGTGCAGGCGTGCCACGGCGCTGAGGATCGAGACGAAGATCAGCGGCATGACGATCATCTGCAGCAGGCCCACATAGCCGTTGCCGACCAGGTCGAGCCAACTGATGGTGCTTTTCAGGACCGGGCTGCCGGCACCGTAGATGGCATGCAGGGCACTGCCGAACAGCACGCCGACGATCAGGCCGACCAGCACTTTCTTGGCCAGGCTCCAGGAGGTCTTGCTGGTTTGCGCCAGGCCCAGCAGCAAGGCTGCGAACACCAGCAGGTTGAGAAACAGCGGCAGGTTCATTGAAGCTCCAGACAAAGGGCGGGGCGTCGCGTCTGTGCGCGATTGCGAACAGAAATGCTAACAGCCTGAAAAACAACGAATTTAGATCTAAATGGAATTTATATAGACGATTTTGGAATATCCATATGCCTCGGGGAGGAAGGGTGGACAAAAACAGATCTGGGTGTGATTGGTAAGGGGCAGAAATTGCCGCGGGGCGTTGACGACAAAATATATTAATTGCGAATCACTCGCATCCTCTGCTAGCGTGCGCGCCATTCGATCCCAGTGCCAGGTGGTGCCGTGTCTTCGTGGAATACGCAGATCGCGCGTTTGTTCGCCGAGCAGAAGAACGCGCTGCAAGCCTTTGTGGCGCGCCGCACGGGCAGTGCGCAAGTGGCGGCCGACCTGACCCAGGAGTCGTTCCTGCGCCTGGCGCGCCTGCCGCCCGACAAGCAGATCGACAATCTGCCGGCATTTCTGTTCACCATCGCCAGCAACCTGGTGCGCGACCACCAGCGCCAGATGATCCGCCGCGAACGCCTGGACGGCGGCGAACCCAGCGATGAACTGCCCTGCGCCAGCCCTGGCGCCGACGAGCAACTGGCTGCCCAGCAGGAACAGGCCCTGATGCATGACGCGATTCAGGCGTTGCCCGAGGCGACCCGGCATATCTTCCTGCTCTATCATGTGGACGAATGCACTTACCGCGAGATCGGCGCACGCCTGAACGTGACCCCGCGCAGTGTCGAATACCAGTTGCGGCGAGCGTTGATCGAGTGTCGGGCGTATATCCAGGCCCGCCTGGCCAGCGACGCCGGGGGCAAGCGGCCATGACCCGTCTGCCCGTTGCCACGGACGCCCCGATGACCGATACCGACGATCTGTTTGCCCAGGCATCCGGGTGGTACTTCCGCTTGCAGGCCGACGACGTCACGCCCGCCGACACCGCAGCGTTTGCCGCCTGGCACGCCCAGGGCGTCGCCCAGGCGCAGGCCTGGCAAGAGGTCATCGACCTGCTCGGCGCCCTGCGTGAGCCGGCCCGCAGCATCCGCCAGGCCCAGCGTGAACAGTGGTGCGCCCCGGCCAAACGTCGCTGGCGCCCGCTGGCCAGCGCGGCGGCGGTGCTGCTGGTGATCGGCCTGGGCATCACCCACACGCCTTATCTGGACCGCATGCGCGCCGACTACGCCACCGCCACTGGCGAGTCGCGCACGCTGCAACTGGCCGACGGCTCAACCCTGCAACTGAACACCGACACTGCGGTGCAGGTACGACTGCTGGCCGGCGAGCGCCAGGTGCGCCTGCTGCGCGGCGAAGCCTGGTTCGAAGTCACCCGCGATCCTGCCCGGCCGTTTGTCGTTAGCGCCGACGACGGCTGGGTAAAAGTGCTGGGCACGCGCTTCAGCGTAGCCCGGCGAGAGGCGCACACCCGTGTGCAGGTGGCCCAGGGCAAGGTTGAAGTCAGTGCCGGCAACGGGGCGTCGGTGTACCTGGAGCCGGGCCGCGCGGTGGAGTACCACGCCGGCAAGCTCGCCCGGGTGCAGGCGTTCGAGCCGGCCTCGGGCTTTGCCTGGCGCCAGCGCCAACTGGTGTTTCGCCAGCAGCCGTTGGCCGAGGTGGTGGATGAACTCAACCGCTACTGGCCGGGGCAGACCCTGGTGCTGGGTGAGGCGCTGCGCCAGCGCAAGGTCTCGGGGGTGTTCGACATCGACAAGCCCGAGGCGGTGCTCAAGGCGCTCAGCCATACCCTGGGCGTGACGGCCAGCCAATACACCGGTTACCTGCGGGTGCTTCGCGAAGGCTGAAAATAATTTCTGCGATTTTTCAGGGTTTGCTGCAACCCCGTCGTCCTTGATCACGAAGGCGCAAATAATAAGCACTCTCAGACAGTGCCGCGCCACGATCACCTTTGACGCCCCGGGGAGCACTACCAATGGAACATCCGATCGCCAGCCGGCGCTCATTCGCCTTGCCCACCCTGCTCAAGCTGGCTATCGGGCTGAGCGCTGGCAGCACCTTGCTGCCACTGCACGCAGCGCCGGCAGCGCAGGCCCAGGTGTACCGGTTCGAGGTGCCGGCGCAGTCGCTGGATGCGGCGTTGGCGGCGTACAGTGCGGTTACCCGGATGCAGGTGCTGGTGAGTGCAGAGCTGACCCAGGGCCTGCAATCGCCGGGGCTCAGCGGCAGTTATTCACAGGCCGATGCGCTGGCGCGGTTGCTGGTGGGCACCGGGCTGAGCGCCAGCTACATCGATGCCGACAGCGTCACCCTGCACAAGCGTGGCGGCAACGAGTCGGCCCTGCAGCTGGGCGCGACCACGGTCAGCGGCAAGCAACTGGGTGTGACCACCGAAGGCTCCAACTCCTACACCACCGGCGCGGTGACCATCGCCAAGGGCGAGCAGAAGCTCAAGGACATCCCCCAGTCCGTCTCGGTACTGACCCGCAAGCGTATGGACGACCAGAACATCACCACCCTGACTCAGGCCGTGGAGAGCGTGCCGGGGTTGGCCTCGGTAAAGTCGCCAGGCCCGGGCATGTTCGTGTTCTCGCGCGGGTTCGACATCGAGTCGCTGCAATATGACGGTGTGCCGGTGCCGCGCAACGTGTATGCGTTGGGCAGCTACATCACCGAAAACATGGTGATCTATGACCGCATGGAGGTGCTGCGGGGTTCGGCGGCGCTGCTGCAGGGTGCCAACAGCACCACCGGCGCGATCAACATGGTACGCCGCCGCCCGCAGGCCGAACCCACCGTCAAGCTCACGGCCAAGGCTGGCAGCTGGGACCGCTACGTGGCACAGGCCGATGCCGGCGGGCCGTTGAACGAGGCCGGCACGGTGCGCGGGCGGGCGGTGGTCAACTATGAAAAGGGGCGCTCGTTCACCGACTATGTGTGGAACTGGGAGCAGACCGTTTACGGTGCCCTGGACTTCGACCTCAGCGAAGACACCACCCTGGGCATCGGCGCCAGCAACAAGAAAAGCCATTCGCGGCCCTACATGATCGCTTTGCCGCGCTACAGCAACAAGGCCACCTTGAACCTGCCGCGCTCGACCTACACCGGGTCTACCTGGAACCGCGCGATGAACGACCAGACCGCGGTGTACCTGGACCTGGAACACCGCTTCAACGACCACTGGAAGCTCAAGGCCGCCGCCATGGCCATGAACGAGTCCAATGAGGCGACCTACCAGTTCATCGCTCGGCCGGTCACACCCGGCACCACTACCGGCCCGGCCTATTCGGATTTCGCCACCGACTTCGCTGGCAAGAGCCGCGGCATGGATGTGTACCTGACTGGGGACTTCGAGGCGCTGTCGTTCGAGCAGAGCGTGCTGCTGGGCGCCAACTACTCCAAGTACACCACCAACGATGCGTATGCGCGGATGTTCACGCCGGGCGTGGATATCGACAATATCGACCACCACCGCCCGTACCTGGACTTTGACAGCATCGCCGACCGGGCCAACCTGGCCACCAGCACTTACAACATTCGCCAGAAAGGCCTGTATGGCAGTTGGCGGGTCAAATTGCTGGATCCGCTGACCTTGATCGTGGGGGCGCGCAGCAGTTGGTACGACTTTGCCTTTGCTCAGCAGAACTATTTTGCCCGTGAGCTGCAGGAATATGGTGAGAACAACAGCACCAAGACCACCGGCAAGGTCACACCGTTCTACGGCCTGGTGTATGCACTGAATGATCAGTGGTCGACCTATGCGACCTATTCCGAGGTGTTCATCCCGCAGACCGCGCGCGCCATGGGCAACCTTCCGCTCAAGCCGGTAGAGGGCGACAACTATGAGCTGGGCCTGAAGGGCGAGTTGATGGACGGCCAGTTGAATGCGTCGCTGGCGATGTTCCGTTACATCCACAAGAACCGCGCCGTGGCCGACCCGGCCGATATCGGCGAGGAAGGTTGCGGGGGGGTTGGTTGCTTCACGGCAGCCGGCAAGGTGCGCAGCCAAGGCATCGAGGCCGAACTCAGTGGTGAAGTGTTGCCAGGCTTGCAGGTGGCGGGCAGCTACACCTACAACACCACGAAGTTTCTCGAGGACGAGAAGCTTCAGGGCAAGGTGTTCGCCACCTCCACGCCGATGCACATGTTCCGCCTGTGGGCCGACTATCAACTGCCGGGCGACTTCAGCCAGGTCAGCGTGGGGGCTGGCCTGAACAGCCAGAGCAGCACCTTGAGCTTCGACCGCGCGTTTGCGCAAAGCGGCTATACAGTGTGGAACTCGCGGGTGGCGTACCGTGCCAGCGACGAGGTGACACTGGCGGTCAACCTGAACAACGTGCTCGACAAGAAGTACTACATTCCGGCGTACAGCCAGGTGTCGGGCAACAACTACTTCGGCGACCCGCGCAACTTCATGTTCAGTGTGGAGTACACGCCGCAGTTCTGATCGATGACCGCTGCGCCCCCTTCGCTGGCAAGCCAGCTCCCACAGGTACTGCGCTGTTCTCAGGGGCAGTCCGCCCTGTGGGAGCGGGCTTGCCAGCGAAGGGGCCAGTGCAGGCAATAAAAAACCGGCGCCTGAGCGCCGGTTCTTTATTGCCGCCAGACCTTACAGCCCGTCCAGCATCGCCTTGTTGCGCACCGCGCCCTTGTCGGCGCTGGTGGCCAGCAGGGCATAGGCCTTCAGCGCCGTGGTGACCTTGCGCGGACGCTTCTCGACCGGTTTCCAGCCCTTCTTGTCCTGCTCGGCACGGCGTACCGCCAGCTCTTCATCGCTGACCAGCAGGTTGATCGAACGGTTAGGGATGTCGATCAGCACCTTGTCGCCATCGCGCACCAGGCCAATCGCACCACCGGCTGCTGCTTCTGGCGACGCATGGCCGATGGACAAGCCCGAGGTGCCGCCCGAGAAGCGCCCGTCGGTCAGCAGCGCACAGGCTTTGCCCAGGCCCTTGGACTTCAGGTAAGAGGTCGGGTACAGCATCTCCTGCATGCCCGGGCCGCCTTTCGGCCCCTCGTAGCGGATGATCACGATGTCGCCGGCCTGCACTTCGTCGGCCAGAATGCCGCGTACCGCGCTGTCCTGGCTTTCGAAGATCTTGGCGTTGCCTTCGAACACATGGATCGACTCGTCGACGCCTGCGGTCTTCACCACGCAGCCATCCAGCGCGATGTTGCCGTACAGCACGGCCAGGCCGCCTTCCTTGGAGTAGGCGTGCTCGAAGCTGCGGATGCAGCCGTTCTCGCGGTCGTCATCCAGGGTTTCCCAACGGGTCGACTGGCTGAACGCGGTCTGGGTCGGGATGCCGGCCGGGCCGGCCTTGAAGAAGTGGTGCACCGCTTCGTCGTCGGTCTGGGTGATGTCCCACTTGGCGATGGCTTCTTCCATGCTGCGGCTGTGCACGGTCGGCAGGTCGGTGTGCAGCAGGCCGCCACGGGCCAGCGAACCGAGGATGCTGAAGATGCCGCCGGCGCGGTGCACGTCTTCCATGTGGTACTTCTGGATGTTCGGCGCCACCTTGCACAGCTGCGGCACGCTGCGCGACAACCGGTCGATGTCGCGCAGGTCGAAGTCGATCTCGGCTTCCTGGGCGGCGGCCAGCAGGTGCAGGATGGTGTTGGTCGAGCCGCCCATGGCGATGTCGAGCATCATGGCGTTCTCGAACGCCTTGAAGTTGGCGATGTTGCGCGGCAGTACCGACTCGTCGTTCTCGCCGTAGTAGCGCTGGCACAGTTCGACGATGGTGCGGCCGGCCTTGAGGAACAGCTCTTCGCGGTCGCTGTGGGTGGCCAGGGTCGAACCGTTGCCCGGCAGGGCCAGGCCCAGGGCTTCGGTCAGGCAGTTCATGGAGTTGGCGGTGAACATGCCGGAGCACGAACCGCAGGTAGGGCAGGCGCTGCGCTCGTATTCGGCGACCTTTTCGTCACTGGCCGAGCTGTCGGCGGCGATCACCATGGCGTCGACCAGGTCCAGGCCGTGGCTGGCCAGCTTGGTCTTGCCGGCTTCCATCGGGCCACCGGAGACGAAGATCACCGGGATGTTCAGGCGCAGGGCGGCCATCAGCATGCCGGGGGTGATCTTGTCGCAGTTGGAGATGCACACGATGGCGTCGGCGCAGTGGGCGTTGACCATGTACTCGACCGAGTCGGCGATGATCTCGCGACTGGGCAGCGAGTACAGCATGCCGTCGTGGCCCATGGCGATGCCGTCATCCACGGCGATGGTGTTGAATTCCTTGGCCACGCCACCGGCGCGCTCGATCTCGCGGGCCACCAGCTGGCCCAGGTCCTTCAGGTGCACGTGGCCCGGGACGAACTGGGTGAAGGAGTTGGCGATGGCGATGATCGGCTTCTTGAAGTCGGCATCTTTCATGCCGGTGGCGCGCCACAGGGCGCGTGCGCCGGCCATGTTGCGACCGTGGGTGGACGTTTTCGAGCGGTAATCAGGCATGAAGCACTCCTGGCGGCTAATCAGGTAACAAAAAGGGGAGTGAGCTTCTCTTGTCCTTTGCACCGAAGGCAGGTGGCCGCTGGTACGGATGAGGCCGAAAACACCACGGGATCGCCGAGGGCTCGACCAGAGCTCATAAACCCGCCGGGGATGACTGGCGATGAATAGGCCGATTCTACACCGCTGGCGGCGGGAAGGAATGGCGCATTGGGCGGTTGGGCGTTTTCGCTGCGCGCGGGCCGCCCAACCGCCATGGCGTTCAGCCGGCCTCGGAGAAGTGCACCAGCTTCACGCGCTTGCGAAAGCCGCCGGTCAGCACGCCCAGGTACACCAGGCCGAGGGTGAACCAGGTCATGCCGATGGTCAGGGTCAGTGCCGACAGGCTGGTCCACAGCCACAGTGTGAGGCTCATGCCCACCAGCGGCACCACGCCGTAACGCAGCAGCCCCGAGAGGTTGCGGTGGCAGGCTTGATCGACCAGGTGCGTGCGCACCACCGCCAGGTTCACCGCCGAGAACGCCACCAGCGCGCCAAAGCTGATCAGCGAGGCCAGGGTGGTCAGGTCGATCACCAGTGCCAGCAGGGAGAACACCGATACCACCAGGGTGGCGAACACCGGGGTGCCGAAGCGTGGCGAAAGGCGCCCGAACCAGCGCCGTGGCAGCACCTGGTCGCGGCCCATGGTGTACAGGATGCGCGACACCGCAGCCTGCGAGGCCAGTGCCGAGCCCAGGCTGCCGGCCACGAAGGCCGCGGTGAAGAAGTTGGCGAGGAACTGCCCGCCGGCCTTGAACATCACTTCATTGGCTGCCGCATCAACGTTGGCGAAGTGGCTGCCCGGCAGTACCAGCTGGCTGATGTAGGCCAGCACGGTGAACAGCAGCCCGGCGCCCAGGGTGGTGAGCAGGATGGCGCGCGGCACATCGCGTTGCGGGTCGCGGGTTTCCTCGGCAAGGGTCGATACCGCGTCGAAGCCCAGGAAGGACAGGCACAGTACCGCTGCCCCGGTCATCAGGTGGCTGAACCCGGGCCGGGTGCCGTCACCGAGCAGGGGCGACAGCAGGTCGATGGGCGCGCCGTGCAGGCTCTTGATCGACAGCGCGGCGAACACGCCGATGAAGATGATCTGCGCGCCCACGATCAGGTTGCTGGCCTTGGCCACCGAATGGATGCCGATCACGTTGAGCACGGTCACCAGGGCGATGGCGGCGACGATGATGCCCCACACCGGCAGTGCCGGGAAGGCGATATTGAGGAACAGCCCGATCAGCAGGTAGTTGATCATCGGGATGAACAGGTAGTCGAGCAGCAGCGACCAACCGGCCAGAAAGCCGATGTTGGGGCCGAACGCCAGGTGGGTATAGGAGTAGGCCGAGCCCGCCACCGGGAAGCGTTTGACCATGAAGCTGTAGGACGTCGCGGTGAACAGCATGGCCAGCAGGGTCACCAGGTAGGCGCCTGCGGTGCGGCCACCGGTGAGTTCGGTGACGATGCCGTAGGTGGTGAAGATGGTCAGCGGCACCATGTACACCAGGCCGAAGAACACCAGGGCGGGCAGCCCCAGCACGCGGCGCAGTCGAGCGGTATCTGAAGTGCCAGGATGAGAGCGGTCGATAGAGGACATGGGTCGAACCTGCATTGTTTTTATTTTGATTGAGTCGATTTTTATCTGCTTATGTCGCCTGGATCAATGAAAAATTTGCCCTTATGGATTATTGGCCTGGATTTTTATCGATATATGTGCATGGCTGCATGGGGCCTGTGCGGCGCTGCAATGAAGTCGACGTGCTCTAGCCGTGCGGGGTCGCCTGGCCCTAGACTGCGCGCCTTGTGCATCACCCCTCGCAAAAGGACTTGGAATGCCCGTGCTCAACCGCTCCGTGCTGTATTACCTCGCCATCGCCCTGGTACAGGGGGCGCTGCTGCTCACCTTCATCCATTACCGCAACCCTGTGCTCGCGGTGTTCTGCGCCACGCTGGCCCTGGTGGGCGGCATCAATCTGCAACTGCTGGGCGGCGCGGTGCGTCAGCGCGGCACCTGGCTGCTGGTGGCCGGCCTGGCGTTGCTGATGGCCAGCGTGTCCGCCTGGCTGTATGCGCAATCGGCCGACGGCTGGCTATGGATGCGCTGGATACCGGCCTCGCTGGTGCTGGCCTATATCGGCGCGGCGTTCATCCTCAGTTGGCCGACCCGCGACGGCAATCGCCTGCGCTATCAGGACCTGTACCAGCACGCCTGGAACAATGCCTTCATCGTGCTGCTGGCGCTGCTGGTGACCCTGGCGTTCTGGTTGCTGCTGTGGCTGTGCGGGCGGCTGTTCACGATTCTGGGCGCGCCGGTGCTCAGCGATATCTTCGCCTCGCTCGAATTCATCTGCGTGTGCCTGCCGATCTTCTTCTCGCTGGGCATCCGCATGGGGCGCCAGAACGACAAGGCCATCGGCCTGCTGCGCAATGTGCTGCTCACCGTGTGTCGCTACCTGCTGCCGCTGTGTTCGCTGATTGCGGTGGTGTTCACCCTGGCGCTGGCGGTGACCGGGGTCGCGCCGATCTTCAACACCGGTTACTCCACCAGCATCCTGCTGTGCCTGGTGGGCAGTACGCTGTTTCTGCTCAACGGCGTGTTCCAGGACGGCGAGCACGATGCCGGTTATGCCAGGCCCCTGAAGCTGCTGGTGAACGCCAGCCTTGTGTGCCTGCCGCTGCTGATGGCGCTGGCGTGTTACTCGAGCTGGCTGCGCATCGACCAGTACGGCCTGACCCCGCAGCGCTTTCTGGCGATGCTGCTGATCGGCATCGCGCTGGTGTACAGCCTGGCCGCGCTGTGGGCCATTCGCCCGCGCCAGGCGGTGTGGCTGGGCAGCTTGCGGCGCAGCAACCCGTTGATCGCGCTGCTGAGTTTCGTGGTGCTGATGCTGGTGTTCACGCCGGTGCTCAACCCGTTGACCTACAGCGCCGCCAACCAGATGGAGCGGCTGTTGAGCGGGCGCACCTCGGCGGATGCGTTCGATGCGCGCGCATTGCGCCACCGGCTCGGCAAGCCGGGGATCGAGCAGTTCGAGCGGTTGTCGCGCCTGGTCAAGGAGGGGCAGATCCTGGATGCGCCAAGCCGCGAGCTGCTGGCCGATCGACTGCTGGAGGCCGAACCGGTGAGCATGTCGCCGCGTGAGTACGGACCCAAGCTGGAATGGATCGGGCCTGCGCCGGAGGACAGTGCGCAGATGCTCAACCTGACCCTGATCGAGAGCCAATGCGGCAGTTCGGGGTGTGCTGCCTGGCAGGTGGACCTGGATGACGATGGGGTCAACGAAGTGCTGGTGGTGCCCAAGCACGAGTACTCGACGTCGGCGTTCGTGTATGCGCGTCACGAGGGCTTCTGGCGTGATTATGCGCGGGTGGACGGGATTGGCACGGGTCGCGCCCTGATCGAGCAGATTCGGGCGGGCACGCTCAAGCTGGCGAAACCGCGCTACAAGACCCTGGTGATCGACGGGCGAGAACTGGGAATGATGCCTTACCCGCAGCGCGATTGAGTGCACCTGCCTGCAGGAGCCGGCGTTGCCGGCGAAAGGCCGTTAGTTACAGGCAAAAAAAATCCCGGCACCTGGCCGGGATTTTCATTCAGCGCAATCAGCTGTTGGGCAGCAGCCGGCAGGTGATGCTCTTGATGTAGCGCGTTTCCGGGATCGCCGGGTGCACCGGGTGGTCCGGGCCCTGGCCGCCGCGTTCGAGCAGCTGCATGTTGCGGTCCAGGTGGCGGGCGCTGGTCAGCAGGATGTTCTGCAGGTCGTCTTCGGGCAGGTGCATCGAGCACGAGGCGCTGACCAGAATGCCGTCCTTGCTCAGCAGGCGCATGGCCTGCTCGTTCAGGCGGCGGTAGGCGCCTTCGCCGTTCTTCAGGTCCTTCTTGCGCTTGATGAACGCGGGCGGGTCGGCCACGATCACGTCGAAACGCTCTTCAGCGGCCTTGAGCTCGCGCAGCGCCTCGAACACATCGCCTTCCACGCAGGTGACCTTCTCGGCAATGCCGTTGAGCGCCGCATTGCGCTCCACGCCATCCAGGGCAAAGCCCGAGGCATCCACACAGAACACTTCGCTGGCGCCGAACGCACCGGCCTGCACGCCCCAGCCACCGATGTAGCTGAACAGGTCGAGCACGCGCTTGCCTTTGACGTAGGGTGCCAGGCGTGCGCGGTTCATGCGGTGGTCGTAGAACCAGCCGGTCTTCTGGCCTTCCATCACCGGCGCTTCGAATTTGACGCCGTTCTCTTCCAGCGCCACCCACTCCGGCACCAGGCCGAACACGGTTTCGACGTAGCGGTTCAGGCCTTCGGCATCACGCGCCGCCGAGTCGTTCTTGAACAGGATGCCGGTGGGTTTGAGCACCTGCACCAGGGCGGCGATCACGTCGTCCTTGTGCTGTTCCATGGTGGCCGAGGCCAGCTGTACCACCAGGATGTCGCCGAAACGGTCGACCACAAGGCCCGGCAGCAGGTCCGAGTCGCCGTACACCAGGCGGTAGAACGGCTTGTCGAACAGGCGCTCGCGCAGCGACAGGGCCACGTTGATGCGGTGCACCAGCAGCGACTTGTCCAGGGCCAGCTTGGCGTCGCGCGACAGCAGGCGCGCGCAGATCAGGTTGTTGGGGCTCATGGCGACGATGCCCAGCGGCTTGCCGCCGGCACCTTCGAGCACCGCCTGGTCGCCGGCCTTGAAGCCATGCAGCGGGGTCGCGGCGACGTCGATTTCGTTGCTGTACACCCACAGATGGCCGGCGCGCAGGCGGCGGTCGGCGTTGGCTTTGAGGCGAAGGCTGGGCAGGGACATGACGTCGCTCCGGAAAAAAGAGCGGGAGTATAGCGCGTCGGCCGGGCACGCGGCTCGGCCGGCGACAAATAGCCGATCAGGCGCCCAAAGCGCGCAGCAGCTGGGTGTTGAAGGCGGGAATATCGTCGGGCTGGCGGCTGCTGATCAGGTTGCGGTCGATGACCACGGCCTGATCCTGCCACTGCCCGCCGGCATTGGTGATGTCGTCGCGCACGGTCTTGTAGCTGGTCATCTTGCGGCCCTTGACCAACTGGCTCGACACCAGCAGCCAGGCGCCATGGCAGATCACCGCCAGGGGCTTGCCGCTGGCGTCGTGGGCCTTGACCAGCTTCTGGGCGCCGGGGTCGATGCGTATGGTGTCGGAGTTCTGCACGCCGCCGGGCAGCACGATGGCGTCGTAGACCGCGACGTCGGCCTTGTCGAAGGTGTTGTCCACAGTGAAGTCGTCGGCGGGCTTGTCATGGTTCCAGCCCTTGACCGTGCCCGGTTTGGCCGAGAGGATGTCGACGCGCACGCCGCTTTGCTCGAGGGCCTGCTTGGGCCCGGTGAGTTCTACCTGCTCGAAGCCGTCGGTGACCAGCATGGCCACGCGCTTGCCGTTCAGTTGGGTCGTCATCTGCGTGCTCCTGTTGAGTTGAACCTGTAGTAAGCAGGCAGCCCTGGGGCAGGCAAAGTTCCTTCTGAATCCATCAACGGGTGTTTCCCGGCCCGCCTGCAGGGTTAGAATCGCCCTTCAGCCCCGAGTGTGTATCTATGTCCCAGGAACTTACCGCCGAACAGATCCAGCAAGCCCTGCAGGGCATCAGCGTACCGCCCCAGCCGCAGATCATGGTCGACCTGCAGTTCGAGCAGTACATGCCCGACCCGGACCTGGAGACCATCGCCAAGCTGATCTCCCAGGACCCGGGCCTTTCCGGCGCACTGCTCAAGCTGGTCAATTCGCCGTATTACGGGCTGACCAACAAGATCGCCTCGATCCAGCGCGCGGTGAACCTGCTGGGCAGCCGCTCGATCATCAACCTGATCAACGCGCAGTCGATCAAGGGCGAGATGAGCGACGACACCATCGTCACCCTCAACCGCTTCTGGGATACCGCCCAGGACGTGGCCATGACCTGTCTGACCCTGGCCAAGCGCATCGGCTCGCAGGCGGTGGACGAAGCCTATGCCCTGGGGCTGTTCCACGATTGCGGCGTGCCGCTGATGCACAAGCGCTTCCCCGACTACATGCATACCCTGGAGCAGGCCTACGCCGAGGCCGGCCCCGACAAGCGCGTGGTCGACACCGAGAACCGCACGTTCAACACCAACCACGCCGTGGTCGGCTACTACACGGCCAAGTCGTGGCGCCTGCCCGAGCACGTGAGTGCCGCCATCGCCAACCACCACAATGCCCTGGCGGTGTTCAGCGACGACTCGGCGCGCAACACCCAGCTCAAGAACCTGCTGGCCATTCTGAAGATGGCCGAGCACATCTGCAGCTCGTACCGGGTGCTGGGCAACCAGAGCGTGGACCACGAATGGAACACCGTCGGGCACCTGGTGCTCGACTACGTGGGCCTGTCGGAGTACGACTTCGAGAACCTCAAGCAGACCATCCGCGAAATGGGTGCGCACTGACCCATGCCCGAGCTACCTGAAGTCGAGACCACCCGCCGCGGCATTGCGCCGTACCTTGAAGGGCAGCGTGTCAGCCGTGTGGTGGTGCGTGAGCGGCGCCTGCGCTGGCCGATACCCGAAGACCTCGACGTACGCCTGTCGGGGCAGCGCTTCGTGTCGGTGGAACGGCGTGCCAAGTACCTGCTGCTCAACGCCGAGGTGGGCACGCTGATCAGCCACCTGGGCATGTCGGGCAACCTGCGGCTGGTGGAGATCGGCCTGCCGGCGGCCAAGCACGAGCATGTGGACATCGAGCTGGAGTCGGGGCTGGCGCTGCGCTACACCGACCCGCGCCGGTTTGGCGCGATGCTCTGGGCCCCCGACCCGTTGCAGCACGAGCTGCTGCTGCGCCTGGGCCCGGAGCCGCTGACCGACCTGTTCGATGGCGAGCGGCTGTTCCAGCTGTCGCGCGGGCGCTCGATGGCGGTCAAGCCGTTCATCATGGACAACGCGGTGGTGGTGGGGGTGGGCAACATCTATGCGACCGAGGCGCTGTTCGCGGCGGGCATCGACCCGCGGCGCCCGGCCGGGGGCATTTCGCGGGCGCGCTACCTGCGCCTGGCCATCGAGATCAAGCGCATCCTGGCCGCCGCCATCGAGCGTGGCGGCACCACCCTGCGCGACTTCATCGGCGGCGACGGCCAGCCGGGCTACTTCCAGCAGGAACTGTTCGTGTACGGGCGCGGGGAAGAACCGTGCAAGGTGTGCGGCACGGTGCTGCGCAACGTGACCCTGGGCCAGCGCGCCAGCGTGTTCTGCCCGCGCTGCCAGACCTAGCGGCCTGTATCAGGCCTTGCCGGTGATCCTGCGGTACTTGGCCATCAGCTCGTCTTCGGTTTCCGGGTGCGCTTCATCCAGCGGGATGCAGTCGACCGGGCAGACCTGCTGGCACTGCGGTTCGTCGTAATGGCCAACGCACTGGGTGCACAGGTTGGGGTCGATCACGTAGATCTCTTCGCCCTGGGAGATGGCGGCGTTCGGGCACTCGGGTTCGCAGACGTCGCAATTGATGCAATCGTCGGTGATGATCAGGGACATGGGGACTCCGGCCGGGGCGTCAGGCCCGGGCATATGAAAACCAATGGGCACAATTGTGCCGCATTAACGCCCGCAGTGCACGCGGGCGCGGTTTTCGATGCGGGCGCGGCTACTTCTTGAAGCGCTCGGTGAGGGCGTCAGCCACTACCGGGTGCACGAACTTGGTGATATCGCCGCCCAGCGCCGCGATTTCGCGCACCAGGGTCGAGGATATGAACGAATAGCGCTCGGACGGCGTCAGGAACAGGCTTTCGACGTCGGGCGCCAGTTGCCGGTTCATGTTCGCCAGCTGGAACTCGTACTCGAAGTCCGAAACCGCGCGCAGGCCGCGCAGGAATACATTGGCCTGCTGCTCCTTGGCGAAATGCGCCAGCAGCGTGGAGAAGCCGATGACCTGCACGTTGGGCAGGTGCTTGGTGACCTCACGCGCCAGCTCTACCCGTTGTTCCAGGGGGAACAGCGGGTTCTTCTTGGGGCTGGCGGCGACCGCGATGATCACCTCGTCGAACAGCCGGGAGGCCCGCTCGACCAGATCGCCATGGCCTTTGGTAATAGGGTCGAATGTACCTGGGTACAACACTCGGTTCATCGCGTCGTCCTGGCAGGAGTGCGTTTGGGAGTCGGATGGTATCGCAGCAGCTGCGGTCGGCCAAGTCGCCATCGCCGGCTCAAGGCACTATAGACAGGCGTGATAATGCTTGTCACCCGCTGCAGGCCGAGTGTCTGGTGCCTTGAAAGTATCGACCCCATCGCGGGTCAGGCCCGCTGCCACAGGTAATGCACCTTTTTGTGGGAGCGGCCCTGACCCGCGATGGGGTCGCTGCAACGTCAGCGAATGAACAGACGATAGACCCACCGCTGCAGCGCCTTCCCATACGGCGGATAGATCAGCCGCGCCGCATTCACCCGCGACTTGGCGAACACCGCCCGGGCATGACTGAAGGTCTTGAAGCCCTCGTGCCCGTGGTAGTTGCCCATCCCCGACGGCCCGACCCCGCCAAACGGCAGGTCGTCCTGGGCCACGTGCAGCAGGGTGTCGTTCAGGCACACGCCGCCGGAATGGGTCTGCTCCAGCACCCGCCGCTGCTCGGCACGGTCGTGGCCGAAGTAGTACAGCGCCAGCGGGCGCGGGCGCTGGTTCACATAGGCCAGCGCCTCGGCCAGGCTGTCATAGGGCACCACCGGCAGCAGCGGGCCGAAGATCTCGTCCTGCATCACCTGCATGCTGTCATCGACCTGCAGCAGCACCTGCGGCGGCAGGCGCCGACCTTCGCGGGCTTCGCCGGGGTACAGGTCGAGCACGCTGGCGCCCTTGTCGCGGGCATCGCGCAAATAGCCTTCCAGGCGCGCTAGGTGACGCACATTGATGATCGCGCTGTAGTCCGGGTTGTTTCGCACCTGTGGATAAAACCGCAGCACCGCCTCGCGATAGGCCTGCACGAAGCCCTGCAGGCGCTCGCGCGGGACCAGCGCGTAGTCCGGGGCAACGCAGGTCTGCCCGGCGTTGAGGGTCTTGCCGAAGGCGATGCGCTCGGCCGCCTGGGCCAGCGGTACACTGGCCGACACGATGGCCGGCGACTTGCCGCCCAGCTCCAGGGTCACCGGGGTCAGGTTGGTGGCTGCCGCCGCCATCACCTGGCGGCCGATGCTGGTGGCGCCGGTGAACAGCAGGTGATCGAACGGCAGGCGCGAGAAGGCCTCGCCCACGAAAGCATCGCCCAGCACCACGCTGACCAGGTCGTCGGGAAACACTTCGCCCAGCAGGCGCTGAAGCAGCGCCGCGGTGGCCGGGGTGGCTTCGCTGAGCTTGAGCATCACCCGGTTGCCCGCTGCCAGCGCCGCGGTGAGCGGGCCGATGGCCAGAAACAGCGGGTAGTTCCATGGCACGATGATGCCCACCACGCCCAGCGGCTGGTACAGCACCCGCGCGCTGGCCGGCTGGAACGCCAGGCCCACCGTGCGCCGCACCGGCTTCATCCAGCCCTTGAGGTGGCGCTCGGCGTGGCGAATGCCCTGCACGCTGGGCATCAGTTCGGCCAGCAGGGTCTCGTCGGCGCTGCGCCCGGCAAAGTCGCGGTCGATCGCCGCGATCAGGGCCGACTGGTTCGCCAGCAGCAGCCGGCGCAGGCTGGCAAGCCACTGCAGGCGCTGCGCCGCCGGCGCCATGGGCAGCCCGGCAAAGGCCCGGCGCTGCTGTTCGAACAGGGTCTGGAGGGGCATGCGGGCTCCGTGGCAGGGCAAGTGTGCCTGGAGCATATACGCCGGTTGTGCAGGTGGTACATCCCGTGGCGGATACGCCGTAAGATAAGCCTATTCCTTCAAGCTCATGCCTTTGGAGCTGACCATGGCACCGCGCATCAAGACCCGCGAGCTCATCGTGCAGAACAGCCTCGAGCTGTTCAACCAGCAGGGTGAACGCAGTGTCAGCACCAACCACATTGCTGCGCACATGGAAATCTCGCCTGGCAACCTCTATTACCACTTCGCCAACAAGCAGGCGATCATCGCCGTGCTGTTCACCCAGTACGAGGCGCTGGTGGAAGGCTTTCTGCGCCCGCCCCAGGGGCGCGCCGCCACCGTTGAGGACAAGCGCTTCTACCTCGAGGCGCTGCTGTCGGCGATGTGGAACTATCGCTTCCTGCACCGCGACCTCGAACACCTGCTCGGCCACGACCCGACCCTGGCTGCGCGCTACCGACGTTTTTCGCAGCGCTGCCTGCTGCAGGGCCAGGCCATCTACCGAGGTTTCGTCGAGGCCGACATCGTGGCCATGGACACCGTGCAGATCGAATCGCTGACCCTCAATGCCTGGATCGTGCTGACCTCCTGGGTGCGCTTTCTGTGCACCACCCGCGAGCACTCCGCGCACCTGAGCGAAGAGGCGATCAAGCGCGGCGTGTACCAGGTGCTGGTGCTGGAGCTCGGTTTCGTCACCGCCAGCGCGCGCCCTGCAGTGGATGCGCTGTGCAAGGAATTCTACGTGCCGCTGGACCAGGCACTGGAACAGTAGGCCGCCCACCCCCTTTGAATCGATATGGAGACCGACATGCCACTCGCGCAACTGATCGCACCCCAGCAACTGGCAGAGCGCCTGGGCGCTCCGAAGCTGGTGATTCTCGATTGTCGCTTTGCCCTGGAAGACGTCGACTATGGCCAGCGCAGCTATGCCGAAGGGCATATCGCCGGCGCGCACTTCGCCGACCTGGAGCGTGACCTGAGCGGGCCGGTGGTCAAGGGCGTGACCGGTCGCCACCCCTTGCCCGACCCGCAGCAACTGATCCAACGGCTGCGCAGCTGGGGCATCGACAACGACAGCGACGTGGTGCTCTACGACGATGGCCCCGGAGCCTTTGCCGCGCGGGCCTGGTGGTTGCTGGCATGGCTGGGCAAGCGCGACGGGGTGGCGATCCTCGATGGCGGGCTCAAGGCCTGGCACGCGGCCGGGTTGCCGCTGAGCCTGGATGCCTGTGACAAGCGTGAAGGCTGCTTCAGCGGGCAGCCCGATGCGAGCCTGGTGCTGGACGCCGCCGAGTTGGCCAATGGCCTGGGCACGCCCGACCTGACCCTGCTAGACGCCCGTGCGCTACCGCGTTTTCGCGGCGAGGTGGAGCCCATCGACCCGGTGGCCGGGCATATCCCGGGTGCGCATTGCGCGGCCTTCACCGACAACCTGGGGCCCGATGGTCGTTTTCTGTCGCCCCAGCAGCTCAAGCAGCGCTTTGCCGCCTTGCTCGGTACGCGCCAGCCGCAGGCGCTGGTGGCCTATTGCGGCTCGGGGGTGACGGCCTGCCATAACCTGTTCGCCCTGGCTTTGGCCGGTTATCCGCTGGCGCGGCTGTACGCCGGTTCGTGGAGCGAGTGGATCACCGACCCGCAGCGTCCGGTGGCCAAGGGCGACTGATCAGGCCCCGCTGGCCAGCCACTGTGGAATGCGCCGCTCCAGATAGTAGCCGGGCTGGCGCAGGCTGCCGTCGACAAAGCCCACGTGACCGCCATGACGGTGCAGCTCCAGGGTGGTCTGGCTGGCCAGTTCGGCGGCCCCTGGCAGGCTGTGGCTGAACACGAACGGATCGTCCTGGGCATGGATGATCAGCGTGGGCGTACGGTTTTCACCCAGGTAGTAGCGGCTCGACGAGCGCTGGTAGTAGTCGTGGGCGTCGCTGAAGCCGTTCAGCGGCGCGGTCACGCGGCCGTCGAAATCCCAGAAGGTGCGCAGGTTTTCCAGCGGGCCGAGGCGGTCCAGGGTTGCCAGGCCCTCATGGTGACCGTGGTGCTGGAAGTGGCGCTGCTTGTCCTTCACGTAGCCCAGCATGGCGCGCATGAAGTGCGCCTGGTACACCCGTGAAAACCCCAGGCCGATGCGGTCGGCGCACTGGTCCAGGCGAAACGGCACCGACACCGCCACGGCCGCCTGCAACTGGCTGGCCGTACCCGCTTCCCCCAGGTGCTTGAGCAGCACGTTGCCACCCAGCGAATAACCCACCGCGTACAGCGGTGCCTGCGGGCGCTGGGTGCGCAGGTGGGCGATGACTTCGGCCAGGTCTTCGCTGGCGCCGGAGTGGTAGCTGCGCGGCAACAGGTTCGGCTCGCCCGAGCATCCGCGCCAGTTGACCGCCACGCTGGCCCAGCCCTGCGCCGCCAGGGCGCGCTGCAGGCCGATGACGTAATGGGAGGTCGACGAGCCGGTCAGGCCGTGCAGTACCACCACCAGTGGCGTGGTGGTGGCAAGCGGGCCGTGCCAGTCCAGGTCGAGGAAATCGCCGTCGGCCAGCCACAGGCGCTCGCGCCGATGTGCCAGCGGTGGCGACTTGCGCCAGAGCGGGCCCCAGAGCGTCTGCACATGGGGGTTGCGCAGGCCGGTGGCTGGCTTGAACGGGGGTGGGGTGGCGCTGGACATCGTCGAGGTCTCTTGAGCGGGCGGCAGACCCTGTGATCAGTGTATGTGCGCAAGCGCAGGTCTGCTGCCGCCAAAGCATATTCAGCAGGTGTCACTTCGGGCAAGGGCTGTCGGTTGGCGAGGCTGAGGTCGTGGAAGGGTGTGCTGGGCGAGTGCCGGGCTGCTGAGGGTCAGCAGCCCGGCGGTGGTGCAGGCGGCACGCACAAGCCGGTTGGTGATCGGTGCCGTACCTGGGGGGCGCCGGAGCACGATCAGGCAAAGCACCTCAGGCGGCGGCTGCAGTTTGCTGGAGGCGGGGCGACGTTCAGCCGCGCTCCCACAAGGCATAGTGCACCTGACCGGCCTTCTTTTCCCGGTGCAGGCGCCAGTTGCCCGGCAGTTGCAGGGTTGACGGCGCGGTTTCGCTTTCGGTGTAGATCCACGCGTGCTCGGCCAGCCAGTGGCGCTCTTCGAGCAGTGCACAGGTGGCCGGCAGCAGGTCCTGGTGGAAGGGCGGGTCGAGGAACACCACGTCGAACGGGGCCTTGGGCTCGCCTTGCAGGTAGCGCACCACGTCGGTCTGGATCACCTGCCCGGTGGGGCAGCGCAGCAGCTCCAGGTTGTCCTTGAGGTTCTCGATGGCGGCGCGGTTGCTGTCCAGCGCCACGGCCGAGGCCGCGCCGCGCGACAGCGCTTCGAGAAACAGCGCGCCGCTGCCGGCAAAGGCGTCCAGCACGCGGGCGCCCTCGATGTGCGCGGTCAGCCAGTTGAACAGGGTTTCGCGCACCCGGTCGGGGGTAGGGCGCAGGCCCGGTGCGTCAGGAAAGCTCAGGCGGCGGCTGCGCCACTCGCCGGCGATGATGCGCAACTGGCCCTGGCCACCGTGGGCGGCGGCCTTGGATTTGGCGGATGGACTGGCCATTAATGCTCCGGTACGCCAAGCGGCTGCTCGGCGGGTTTGTCAGTGGGCGGTGGCAGCGGCTGTTGCGCCACCTTCGGCCCGGCGGTCACGATGACCATCTTGTCGGCGGCCAGGTGCTTGTTGAGGGCAGCACGCACCTGCTCGACGGTGAGGCTCTGGGACTTCTGCATGAAGTCCTCGAGGAAATTCAGCGGCAGGTCATAGAAGCCGATGGCCCCCAGTTGGCCGACGATGCTCGCATTGCTGGCGGTGGACAGCGGGAAGCTGCCGGCCAGTTCGCGCTTGGCATCGTCCAGCTCCTGCTGGGTGGGGCCGGTCTTGAGGTAGTCGCTCAGGATGTCCTGTACCAGCTTGAGCGTGCCTTCGCTGAGTTCGGCACGGGTCTGCAGGTTGATCATGAACGGGCCACGCACCTGCATCGGGCTGAATACCGAGTACACGCCGTAGGTCAGGCCGCGCTTTTCGCGCACTTCGCTCATCAGGCGGGTGCCGAAGGCGCCGCCGCCGAGGATCGAGTTGCCTAGCGACAGGGCCGCGTAGTCCGGGTCGGCGCGGTCGATGCCCAACTGGGCCAGCATCAGGTGGGTCTGCTTGGACGGGAAGTCGATGTGGTTGACGCCCGGCTTGGGTTCGCTTGGTTGTGCCAGCTTGGGCAGCGCCGGGCCCTTGGGCAGCGCGGCGGAGACCTGCGCGGCAATCGCCTCGGCTTCCGTGCGGCTGAGGTCGCCGACCAGTGCGATCACCACGTTGCCGGCGGCATAGGCCTTGGCATGGAAAGCGCGCAGCTGGTCCAGGGTGATCGGCGGGATGCTCCTGGCGTCGCCATCGCTGGGGTGCCCGTAGGGATGCTTGCCGTAGAGCTTCTCGAACAGCTCGATGCTGGCCAGCTTGCCGGGGTTCTGCTTCTGGTACTCGAAGCCGGCGAGCATCTGGTTCTTGATGCGCTTGAGCGCGTCTTCAGGGAAGGTCGGCTTGCCCACCACTTCGGCGAACAGCTTCAGGGCCGGCTCGCGCTTGTCCTTGGCGCTCAGGCTGCGCAGCGAGGCCACCGCCATGTCGCGGTAGGCACCGTTGCCGAAATCCGCGCCCAGGCCTTCGAAGCCGGCGGCGATGGCGCCGACGTCCTTGCCCGCCACGCCTTCGTTGAGCATGGCGTTGGTCAGGGTGGCCAGGCCCGGCAGGTTACCGTCCTGGCTGCTGCCGGCGGCGAAGGTCAGGCGCAGGTCGAACATCGGCAGTTCGTGGGCTTCGACGAACAGCACCTTGGCGCCTTCGGCTGTGTTCCAGGTCTTGATGTCGAGGTTGCGTCGGCTCGGTGCCTTGCCGTCCAGCTCGGCCAGCGATTGCAGGTTGGCGCCGGGCTTGGCGGCCGTGGTGTCGGCATGGGCGGGGCCGGCCAGGCACACGGCGCTCAGCAGCAACGCGCCGAATACGCCGCGGCCCTTCGGGGTGTGGCGTGGGGTGGTGTGCTCAGTCATGCGCCTGCTCCTCGGGCAATACATGCGCAACGCTCAGGCGTTCGCGGGTGAAATAGGTGCGGGCGGCACTCTGGATGTCGGCCGGGGTCACGCTCTTGAGCTCGTCGAGCTCCTTGTCGATGAGCTTCCACGACAGCCCGACGGTCTCCAGTTGGCCGATGGTGGTGGCCTGGCTGCTGATCGAGTCGCGGTCGTAGACCAGCCCGGCGATCACCTGGGCGCGCACGCGCTCCAGCTCTTCAGCGGTTGGCGGGGTGGTTTTCAGCTCGTCGAGCAGCTTCCAGACGCCGCTTTCGACCTCGGCCAGGGTCTTTTTCTTCTGCGTGTTGGGCACCGCGGAGAGCACGAACAGGCTGTCGCCACGGGTGAACGGGTTGTAGCTGGCCGACGCGCCGGCCACCAGTTCCTGACCGCGTTCCAGGCGGGTGGCCATGCGCGCGCTGTAGCCGCCGTCGAGCAGGGCCGCGATCAGGCGCAGGGCGTGCACGCTGCGCGGGTCCTTGGCGGTGGCCAGGCCCGGCACGTTGAAGCCGTAGATCAGGCTCGGCAGTTGGGTGCGCACATGCACGGTGAGCTGGCGCAGGCCCGGCTCGGCCAGTTCCAGCGGCAGTTTGGCAGGGGGTGTGGCGCGCTTGGGGATGGCACCGAAGTAACGCTGGGCCAGGCCCTTGACCTCGTCGGCGGTGACGTCGCCGACCACTACCAGGGTGGCGTTGTTGGGCACGTACCAGGCTTCGTACCAATGGCGCAGCTCTTCGACCTTCATGCGTTCGAGGTCGGCCATCCAGCCGATGGTCGGGGTGTGGTAGCCGCTGGCCGGGTGGGCCATGGCGCTGAACAGCTCCATGGCCTTGGAGTTGGGCTGATCGTCGACGCGCAGGCGGCGCTCTTCCTTGATGACCTCGATTTCGCGGCTGAACTCTTCGGGCGGCAGGCGCAGGCTGCCCATGCGATCGGCTTCCAGTTCCAGGGCCACGCCCAGGCGGTCGCGGGCCAGCACCTGGTAGTAGGCGGTGTAGTCGTCGCTGGTGAAGGCGTTCTCTTCGGCGCCCAGGTCACGCAGGATGCGTGAGGCTTCGCCAGGCCCCAGCTTGTTGCTGCCCTTGAACATCATGTGTTCCAGGGCATGGGACAAGCCGGTCTGACCCGGGGTCTCGTAGCTGGAGCCGACCTTGTACCAGACCTGCGATACCACCACCGGGGCGCGATGGTCTTCACGCACGATGACCTTGAGGCCGTTGTCGAGGGTGAATTCATGGGTGGGCTGGACGTCGGCGGCAACCGCCACCAGGGGCATGACAATTGTGCTGAGCAGCAGGCCGGCGGCGCGGCGGGCTAGAGCATTCATTGATGATTCAACCTGTAGGGCTGCCCGCATGGCCTTAGCGTCGGCGGGCTAGGAGGTGCTAGGATACTGATCCGGTTGCCTGACGACCATGCCTGTCGAGATCAAGCGTTGCAGGCGTCCCGACAAAATGTTGCGCATGAACCAGTCGGCTTGACCATAGTCTGTTCTGCGTTAGAAGAATTTTGAGGCGCCACACTGGCGCATCGCTACCCTGAGATAGCCGTCTTCCATGTTTGGTTCCAACGACGACAAAAAGACCCCGGCCGCGGCCGGTGAAAAGAAAGGCCTGTTCGGCTGGCTGCGCAAAAAGCCCCAGCAACCTGTTGTCGAACAGCCCGAAACCCCAGTGCCAGAGGCGCTGGAGCCTATCGCCCCGACTTTGCCTGAGCCGGTAGCCGTCGAGCCCGCCCCGGTCGCGAGCGCGCCCGTCGCCGTCGAGGATCACCCCAGCAGCCTGGTGCTGCCGGTGCCCGAAGAGCCGGTGGCGCTGGTGGCCGACCTCGAGCCCCACGTCCCCCCGCCGATTCCCGATCGCCCAGCCCCCGAGCCTGCCCCGCAGTACGCTGCGCCCGAGCCGGTGGTGGCGCCTGCGCCGCAGTACGCCGCGCCCGAGCCGGTGATCGAGCCTGTACCGCAGTGCAGCGCGCCCGAGCCGGTGGCCGAGCCGCCTGCAGTGGTGCCGCCCGCACCTGTTGCGGCCACCGAGGTCGCCCTGCCTGTTCCCGAGGCCGCCCCGTCGGCGCCTGAAACCACCACCAAGGCCGGCTTCTTCGCCCGCCTCAAGCAGGGCCTGTCCAAGACCAGCGCCAGCATTGGCGAGGGCATGGCCAGCCTGTTCCTGGGCAAGAAGGTCATCGACGACGACCTGCTCGAAGAGATCGAGACCCGCCTGCTGACCGCCGACGTCGGCGTCGAGGCCACCTCGGTGATCGTGCAGAGCCTGACCCAGAAGGTCGCACGCAAGCAGCTGGCCGATGCCGATGCCCTGTACAAGTCGCTGCAGGGCGAGCTGACCGACCTGCTCAAGCCGGTCGAACAGCCGCTGAAGGTGCATGCCGCGAACAAGCCGTTCGTGATCCTGGTGGTCGGCGTCAACGGCGCCGGCAAGACCACCACCATCGGCAAGCTGGCGAAAAAGCTCCAGCTCGAAGGCAAGAAGGTCATGCTGGCCGCCGGCGACACCTTCCGTGCTGCCGCGGTGGAGCAGCTGCAGGTATGGGGCGAGCGCAACCAGATCCCGGTGATCGCCCAGCACACCGGCGCCGACTCCGCTTCGGTGATCTTCGACGCGGTGCAGGCGGCCAAGGCGCGCAACATCGACGTGCTGATCGCCGACACCGCCGGTCGCCTGCACACCAAAGACAACCTGATGGAAGAGCTGAAGAAGGTTCGCCGCGTGATCGGCAAGCTGGACGCCGACGCGCCGCACGAGGTGCTGCTGGTGCTGGACGCCGGCACCGGGCAGAACGCCATCAACCAGGCCAAGCACTTCAACCAGAGCGTGGAGCTCACCGGCCTGGCGCTGACCAAGCTCGACGGCACCGCCAAGGGCGGGGTGATCTTCGCCCTGGCCAAGCAGTTCGGCCTGCCGATCCGCTACATTGGTGTGGGCGAAGGCATCGATGACCTGCGCACCTTCGAAGCCGAGCCCTTCGTACAAGCCTTGTTTGCCGAGCGGGAGCCTTCATGATCCGATTCGAACAGGTCGCCAAGCGTTACCCTAACGGTCACGTTGGCCTGCATGAATTGAGTTTTCGGGTGCGTCGGGGCGAGTTCCTGTTCGTCACCGGCCATTCCGGCGCGGGCAAGAGCACCTTGCTGCGCCTGTTGCTGGCCATGGAGCGCCCGACCAGCGGCAAGCTGCTGCTGGCCGGCCAGGACCTGGGTCAGATCAGCAACGCGCAGATCCCGTTCCTGCGTCGCCAGATCGGCGTGGTGTTCCAGAACCACCAACTGCTGTTCGACCGTAC
This sequence comes from Pseudomonas sp. UBA7500, assembly GCF_002478435.1. Taxonomy (NCBI): domain Bacteria; kingdom Pseudomonadati; phylum Pseudomonadota; class Gammaproteobacteria; order Pseudomonadales; family Pseudomonadaceae; genus Pseudomonas; species Pseudomonas sp. UBA7500. The sequence goes on from NZ_DLNW01000053.1 coordinate 191,783, forward strand.
CGTGTTCAACAACGTCGCCCTGCCGCTGCAGATCCTGGGCCTGTCCAAGGTCGAGGTGGCCAAGCGTGTGGACGCGGCGCTGGAGCGTGTGGCCCTGTCGGACAAGGCCCAGCTGTTCCCCGGCGACCTGTCCACCGGCCAGCAGCAACGGGTGGGCATTGCGCGTGCCATCGTGCACCGTCCGGCCCTGTTGCTGGCGGATGAACCCACCGGCAACCTCGACCCGCGCCTGGCGGCCGAGATCATGGGTGTTTTCGAAGATATCAACCGCCTGGGCACCAGCGTGCTGATCGCCAGCCACGACCTGGCGCTGATCGCGCGCATGCGCCATCGCATGCTGACCCTGCAGCGCGGCCGCTTGATCGGCGATGGGGAGGCCGGGCAATGAGTGCAACACGTAGTCCCAAGGTGTCCGAGCGGGTGGCCCCTGCGGCAGCCGAGCCAAGCCCTCAGAAACAGAAAAAGCGCCGTGATGATGACGATGACGGCCCGGATTTCAGCACGCTGCTGCACGCCTGGCTGGAAAGCCATCGCTCCAGCCTGCTCGACAGCCTGCGTCGCCTGGGCAAGCAGCCGATCGGCAGCTTCTTCACCTGCCTGGTGATGGCCGTGGCCCTGAGCCTGCCGATGGGGTTGTCGCTGCTGCTGAGCAATGTCGAGCGCCTGGGCGGCTCGTGGCAGCGTGCAGCGCAGATTTCGCTGTACCTCAAACTTGACGCCAGCGTGAGCGAAGGCGAAGCCCTGCGTACCCAGATCAAGGGCATGCCGGGGGTGGCCGATGCCGAGTATGTCAGCCGTGAGCAGGCCCTCGACGAGTTCCAGCAGCAGTCCGGGCTGGGCGAGGCCTTGCGCGAGCTGCCGGAGAACCCCTTGCCTGGCGTGGTCGTGGTGACCCCGGCCGAAGTCGACAAGCCAGCGCTGGAGGCCCTGCGCCAACGCCTGGCCGAACTGCCCAAGGTGGAACTGGCCCAGCTCGACCTGGTGTGGGTGGAGCGGCTGGCGGCGATCCTCAAGCTGGGTGATCGCTTTGTCTTCGGCCTGACCGTGCTGCTGGTGTCGGCGCTGCTGCTGGTCATCGGCAACACCATTCGCCTGCATATCGAGAACCGCCGTACCGAAATCGAGGTCATCAAGCTGGTGGGCGGTACCGATGCCTACGTGCGCCGGCCGTTCCTGTACATGGGCGCGCTGTATGGCCTGGGGGCAGGCGTACTGTCCTGGGGTGTGCTGGCGTTCGGCCTCAACTGGCTGGATGACGCGGTCGTCGGCCTGTCGGGTCTTTACGGCAGCGATTTCTCGCTGGCCGGGGTGCCGCCTGCCGATGGTCTGTCGCTCTTGCTTGGGGCGGTGCTGTTAGGGTATATCGGTGCTTGGATTGCGGTCGCTCGGCATCTGCGTGAGCTTGCACCGCGATAGTGTCTTCCAGCCGTCATTGACTATCGTGTATTTCGGGAACTTGTTTCGCGGTTCCCGGTCAATGGTGGCAGTGCCTGATGGCACAATTCAGTGAGTCGGAGGTTTTTTCGTATGACCACTTCGTTGCAACCTGCCTATGCCTTGGTCCCGGGTGCGAACCTGGAGGCCTATGTGCACACGGTCAACAGCATTCCATTGCTGACGCCCGAGCAGGAGCGTGAACTGGCCGAGAGTCTCTACTATGAGCAGGATCTGGGGGCGGCTCGGCAGATGGTGCTCGCCCACCTGCGTTTTGTCGTACATATCGCGCGTAGCTATTCGGGCTACGGGCTGGCCCAGGCCGACCTGATTCAGGAAGGCAACGTTGGCCTGATGAAAGCGGTCAAGCGTTTCAACCCCGAGATGGGTGTGCGCCTGGTGTCCTTTGCCGTGCACTGGATCAAGGCCGAAATTCACGAATTCATCCTGCGCAACTGGCGCATCGTCAAGGTCGCGACCACCAAGGCGCAGCGCAAGCTGTTCTTCAACCTGCGCAGCCAGAAGAAGCGCCTGGCCTGGCTGAACAACGATGAAGTGCATCGTGTGGCCGAAAGCCTGGGTGTGGAGCCGCGTGAAGTGCGCGAGATGGAAAGCCGCCTGACCGGTCAGGACATGGCCTTCGACCCGGCCAGCGAGGCGGACGACGACAGCGCGTTCCAGTCGCCGGCCAACTACCTCGAAGACCACCGTTACGACCCGGCGCGTCAGCTGGAGGATGCGGACTGGAGCGACAGCTCCTCGAACAACCTGCACGAGGCGCTGCAAGGCCTGGACGACCGTAGCCGCGACATCCTGTACCAGCGCTGGCTGGCCGAAGAGAAGGCCACGCTGCATGACCTGGCGGCCAAGTACAGCGTGTCGGCCGAGCGTATCCGGCAGTTGGAGAAGAATGCGATGAACAAGGTCAAAGCCCTGATCGCTGCCTGATCTGCGGGACCCTGAGGGCCCCTTCACCGGCAAGG
>NZ_DLNW01000047.1:0-195889 GCF_002478435.1 Pseudomonas sp. UBA7500
CGCCCACGGTCTGCGCCGCCTGTGCGCTGGCACGGCCCACGGCCTCGTGGTCGCAGTGGCCGTCCAGGCGCCAGGTGCTCAGTACCCGGTCGCCGGGGCGCAGGCAGCGCACCAGCGCATGGGCCAGCTGCGCTTCGTGCGCGGCCACGCCACTGTCGGCCAGGTGCAGGCGCTGCCAGGCCACCCGGTCGACGTCCAGCCCCAGCGCGGCCAGGGCTGCGCGGCTTTCCAGGGGGCGCTGCACGCGCAGGCGCTCGCCTGGCCAGGCGAGCGAGCCGGGGTGGCTGCCTTCGCCATCGGTCACCGACACCAGCAGCAGCGCCTGCTCACGGCCGCTGAAGGTCGACAGCAGGCCACCGCAACCGAGCACCTCGTCATCCGGGTGGGGCGCCACCACCACCAGGCGCGCACCGGGGGGCAGCAGCTCATCGGCCTGCACCGTGGCGACCTGGGCCAGGGCGCTGGACGCCTGCCACAGCGACAATGGCGTGCCGCTGCCGGCTGCCTTGATCGGGTTGTCGACGCTCATAGCTGCCACCCGCCGGCTTCACGCCCGGCCAGTTGCCGGCCCAGTTCGGCCAGGTCGCGCTCGGCGTGGCTCTGGCGCAGGAACACCGGCAGGTCGGCGCTGAGCCGGGCGAAGTGGCTGTTGCGGCAGAACGGGGTGGCACCCAGGGCGCGGCCCACGTGGGTCAGCACCAGGGTGGCGGCGTATTCGACCTGGGCACGCACACGGCGTACGGCGAACTGGGCATCGGCCTGGGGCTGTGCGTCGATCTGTGCGGCGCACTCGCGCAGGGCTGCAGCGGCGCCGCACAGGGCAGCGTCCACCGCGCCCAGGTGGGCGTCGGCGTGGGGGTCGGGGCGTGGCTGGCGGCAGTGTTCGCGCAGGTAGTCGGCCAGGGCCTCGGCGGCGCCGTACCAGCAGGCGGCGATGCCGGCGCCGCCGTGCCAGAAGCCGGGGCGACTGAGGTACTGGCCAGGGCCCCCCACCAGGTGCGCCGGGGTGTGTTCCAGTTCCAGCTCGACGCTGGCGGTAATGCCCATGCCCACCGCCTGCCAGCCGTCTGCCACCCGGTGCAGACCTGTCTCGGCAAGGTCCAGCGCCACCAGTTGCGGCTGTTCGTCTTCGTCCCAGGCGGTGAGCAGGCCGTGGTCGATCTGCAGCGCGCCGGAGCACCAGGCCTTGCGCCCCTGCAGGTACACCCGCTGGTTGTCGCGAGCCACGATGCGCACCCGTGCGCTGGGCGGCTCGGCCGCCCATACGCCCCAGATCCCGTTGCCGGCCAGGTGCGCCCCGGCGCATTCGGCGAGTATCGCCAGGGCATCGGTATGCCCTTCATACAGCTTGGCCAGGGCCAGGTCGGCGCCGGCCACCCGCGCCAGGGTCTGCCAGCGCTGCAGCGTCTGGCCCTGGCCGGGCAACGGCAGGCGTTCCAGGCCGGCCGCCTGCAGGGCCTGCATCAGTTCGAGCAGCTGGCTGTCCAGGTTCAGCGGTTGCGGGCGCTCGGCGAACTGGCGCAGCAGGGTGTCCAGGCGGCCCAGGTCGAAGGTTTGAACAATGCTCATGAGGCGGACTCCTTGGGGCACGCAGCGTGGGTCGAGGTATTCTTTTTCAGGCCGCGCAGGTTCATGGCGCACAGGCAGAACTGCAGCACGATCAATGCCCAGGCCTCGGTCTGCCAGCCCCACACCACCCACAGCAGGTTGCTGGCCATGAAGCAGCAGAAGCCGATGCGCCGCCGACGCGGCTGACGCGAGCCGATCCACCAGGCTGCCACCAGGGTGAGCAGCATGGCCGGCCACTGCAGCAGGTCGATCCAGTCCAGGCCCTTCATGCCACGCCCATGCGCTTGCGCAGCGCCACGGTGAGCGACTGGCGGGTCTTGTCGTAGTCGGCCCAGGGGTCGTCGCCATTGGCCAGGCGCTCGCCCAGGTTGTGCAGGTTCCACTGGTTGGCGCCCTTGAGTTCGGTGAGCTCTTCGCGGCGGATCGGTACCGACACCGGCAGCCCTTCGCGGGCGCGCAGCGAATAGGCGCACACGGTGGTGGCGCCACGGGCGTTGCGCAGGTAGTCGATGAAGATGCGCCCCACGCGGTTCTTCGGCCCCGAAACGGCGGACAGCCGGTCGGGGAACAACCCGGCCATGTGGGTGACGATGGCATGGCTGAACGCCTTGACTTCGTCCCAGCCGGCACGCCGGGTCAGCGGCACCACCACGTGCATGCCCTTGCCGCCACTGGTTTTCAGAAACGCCTGCAGGCCCAGTTCGTCGAGCAGTGCCAGGGTCAGCTGGGTCGCTTCGACCATGGCCTTCCAGGGCAATGCCGGGTCGGGGTCGAGGTCGAGCACGAAACGGTCGGGTTTGTCGAAGTCCCTGGCGGTGGCGTTCCAGGTGTGCAGTTCCAGGGTGTTCATCTGTACCGCGCCCAGCAGGGTGTCGGCGCGGTCGATGATCATCACTGCCTGGCCGGCCTCGGCCTTGTCGTGACTCTCCAGGCCCGGGATGTTCAGCTGGGCGGCGTTCTTCTGGAAGAACAGCTCACCGCTCAGGCCCTCCGGTGCGCGCACCAGCGCCACGGGGCGACGCTTGAGGTGCGGCAGGATCCATTCGGCGACCTGGGCGTAGTACTCGGCCACCTGGCGTTTGTCGGTGCCGCTGCTGGCATCGATCACCCGGTCGGGGTGGGTGATGCGCAGGGTGTTGTCGGAGGCTTTGCGGGTAGGCGCTTTCACGGGTTTCTCCAGGCCGATGGCGCGGGCCGGCTTGTCTTCGCGCAGGCCATGGAACACCGAATGGCGTACCACCCCTTCGCGGGTCATCTGGGCGTAGGCCACCTCGGCCAGCAGCTGCGGCCTGAGCCAGTGCACGCCGCGGGCTTCGGCGCCGGTGGGTGGGTTGGCGACCGCGGGCTTTTTCACCTCGAGCGGGGTGAGGCGCTGGAGCAGGCTCTGCAGGGTGGCGGTATTGAAGCCGGTGCCGACCTTGCCGGCGTAGCGCAGCTGGCCGCTGTCGGCGTCGTGTACCCCCAGCAGCAGGGCGCCGAAGGCGGCGCGGCTGCCCTTGGGTTCGGTGAAGCCGACGATCACGAATTCCTGGCGCTGCTTGCACTTGAGCTTGATCCAGTCGTGACTGCGCCGCGATACATAGAGGCTGTCGGCACGTTTGCCGATCAGGCCCTCCATCTGCATCTGGCAGGCGCTGGCCAGCAGGGACTCGGGGGCTTCGTCGAAGTCGGCACTCAAACGCAGGCGTTGTTCGTCGGCCGGTTCAAGCACGGCCGCCAGGGCGGCGCGCCGCTCCTGCAACGGGCATTGGCGCAGGTCCATGCCATTGAGGTAGGGCAGGTCGAACAGGTAGTAGACGATGTTGGCATCGGTGTCGCTGTCGAAGGCGTTCTGCAGGGCCTGGAAGTCGGCGATACCCTCGGCGTTGGCCACCACCACTTCGCCATCCAGCCAGGCCGAGCTCAGCCCCAGGCTGGCCAGGGCCTTGGCCTGCAGCGGCATGCGCGCGGTCCAGTCGTGGCCGTTGCGGGTGAACAGGCGCACGTCGTCGCCGTCGATGCGCGCCAGGATGCGGTAGCCGTCGAACTTGACCTCGTAGCGCCAGTCGCCTTGTGGCGGGGTTTCCACCAGGGTGGCCAGTTGCGGCGTGAGGGCGGCGGGCAGGGTGGCCTTCCTGGCCGCACTCAGTGTGCCGGCCCTGGCTGGGCGGCGAGGCGGGGGTGCGGCCTTGGGCTTGTCCTTGTCTTTGCCCTTGCCCTTGGTGCGGGGGATCAGGCTGCGCTCGCTGAGCACGCTGTCGGGTTGGGCCTGCAGTACGTCGTAGTCGGCCTCGGCGCGGGCAGCCTCGTCGTCGGACTTGACCAGCATCCACTGTTCCTTCTTGCCGCCAAGGCGGGTGCGAAACAGATGCCAGGTGCCGTTCAGCTTTTCGCCCTGCAGGCGAAAGCGCAGCTTGCCGCTGGCATAGGCCTGGGCCGGGTCGCCCTCGGGCAGCCACACGCCGCGGTCCCACACGATCACTTCGCCCGCACCGTAATGGCCTGCGGGGATGCTGCCCTCGAAGCTGGCGTAGTCCAGCGGGTGGTCTTCGACGTGGACGGCCAGGCGCTTGACCTTGGGGTCCAGTGACGGGCCCTTGGGGATGGCCCAGCTCTTGAGGGTGCCGTTCAGCTCCAGGCGAAAGTCGTAATGCAGGTGGCTGGCGTCGTGCTTCTGGATGCAGAACTGCAATGCCTGCGCGTGCGCACCGCGGCGGGCCTTGCCGGCCGGCTCCGGGGTGGCGTCGAAGTTGCGCTTGCGCTGGTATTCCTGCAGTGGCTTGGCCATTGCCGTGCTCCATCGTTCATACAAACCCTATGAAGTGGGAGGGGCGCAGACCGGCGGGAGTTCAATCGGGTTGACCGGCCTTGCGCAGGGTCAGGTTGATGCGGCGGGCGCCCAGCAGTGGGTGCTCGCCGTCCTTGAGCGGGTTGACCCCGTGAAAGCGCAGGCGATCCTCGCCGCCCCAGACCATCACGTCGCCGTGCTGCAGGCCGACCTTGCGGGTGGGCTCGCTGCGGGTGTGCCCGCCGAACAGGAACACCGCCGGCAGGCCCAGCGAGATCGACACGATGGGCTGGCTGAAGTCGCGTTCGTTGCGGTCCTGGTGCAGGGTCAGGCGGTTGCCGGGCTGGTAGTGGTTGATCAGGCAGGCGTCGGGCCTGAAATGGGCGAAGCCGGCGGCCTCTGCGGCGGCAGCGGCCAGCTCGGCGAGCAGCGTGGGCAGGGCAGGCCAGGGCTTGCCGGTGAGCGGGTCGAAGGGGCTGTAGCGGTAGCCCAGGCGGTCGCTGACCCAGCCCAGTGGCCCGCAATTGGTGACCGCCACCTCGATGGTGCGCCCGCCGGGGGTGAGCTGGTTGCGAAACGGTGCGGCGCGCAGCACCGTGCGCAGGGCCGGCAGCAGGGGCTCGACGAGGTCCAGGGCAAAGCCTGGCAGCAGCAGCGTCTGCTTGCCGATCCATTCGGGGGCGCCGAGGGCGGGTGGGCCGAACAGGTCGAGTTCGGGTTGTTTCATGCAAGGATCTCCAGTGACGCCTTCGCCGGCAACGCCGGCGCCTGCAGGCGACGCAAACCGGGCAGGAGCCGGCGTTGCCGGCGCAGGGGCCGGTGACTATGCTTGGGCCTCATGGAACCCATCATACCGCTGCGCCAACCCTGCCCACCCGGTGCCTGCATCTGCGAGCGCGAACGCCTGCTCGAAACGCCGGGCGCCGACCTGCGCATTCTGCGCCTGACCCGCCAGGAAGAAAACCGCCTGCTCCAACGCCTGGAAAACCTGCAGAGCCTGCCCGACCTCGAACACCTGCAGCGCCGCCTGTTCGATCAGCTCGGCATCCAGGTGCACATCGCCCCCGGCCCCAATGAAGTGCGCACCATGCGCGGTATCCGTATCGAGGTCGAGGGCCCGCCAGGGTTGTGCCGCAAGACCCGCCAGAGCATACCGGCGGCCATCCGCCGCGCCCTCGAAAAACGTCCCGAGATCGCCTACCGGCTGCTCGACGCCCATGACCTGTTTGGCCAGCAGTAACCATCGCAGGGCGTTTCCTACGCCGTGACCACGCCAATGCACAACATTGGCTCGCAACCTGCATTGCCCCAGGCATCGATAGCTGATCGATTGGTCAGACACCGGCCTTGCCGTGTCGCCACTCCATTGCCCAGGGCCGCCGTGCATGACGCTAGCTCAACGATTTATCCCCGCGCCGGTTGATCCGGCCGGCTGGAACGCCGAACTGAACCTGCGCTTCGTCGCAGGTCAGGGGCGGACCCGAATTGGTGCACGCCAGCATTTCGGCCCACTTCTGGTGCAGCGCCCGTTCTACCCCGAAGGCGACCCCTGCCATGTGTATGTGCTGCACCCCCCGGGCGGGGTGGTGGGGGGGGATCGCCTGGCCCTGAACCTGCACCTGGAGCCGGGCAGCCATGCGCTGCTGACCATGCCTGGTGCCACCAAGTTCTACCGCAGCGCCGGGCCCACCTCGGTGCTGCGCCAGCGCTTTCACCTGGCCGAGGGCAGCACCCTGGAGTGGCTGCCCCAGGACAGCATCTGCTTCCCCGGCGCGCGGGTATCGCTGCACAGCCATTTCAGCCTGGCCCCCGGCGCGCGCCTGCTGGCCTGGGAAACCCTGTGCCTGGGCCGCCCGGTAATGGGCGAGGCCTTCAGCCATGGCGCCGTGGACAGCCGGCTGCAGGTGGACATGCCCGACGACCCCGGCCTGCACGAGCGCCTGCGCCTGCAGGGTGGGCACCTGCACAAGCTGGGCGGCCACCCGCTGCTGGCCACCTTCTGCGCCGCCCCGGCCAACGAGCAACTGCTTGAACAGGTGCGCGAACTGATCCACCCGCTGCCGGTGCCCGCCGGCGCCACGCTGCTTGGCCAGCTGCTGGTGGTGCGCCTGCTCGACCACGACAACCAACGCCTGCAATCCACCCTGCAGCGGCTGTGGCGCGCCCTGCGACCGACCGTCGTCGGCTTGCCGCCATGCCCGCCGCGCATCTGGGCCACTTGAGAGACCGCACCATGGAGCTGACCCCGAGAGAGAAAGACAAACTGCTGCTGTTCACCGCCGCGTTGCTCGCCGAGCGCCGCCTGGCCCGTGGGCTGAAGCTCAACTACCCCGAGGCGGTGGCGCTGATCAGTGCCAGCGTGATGGAAGGTGCCCGCGACGGGCGCACGGTGGCCGAGCTGATGAGCCTGGGCCGCGAAGTGCTCGGGCGTGACCAGGTGATGGAAGGTGTCAGCGAGATGATCCACGACGTGCAGGTGGAAGCGACCTTTCCCGACGGGACCAAGCTGGTCACCGTCCACGACCCTATCGTCTGACCTGCCCAGGAGCAGCCCATGATTCCCGGAGAAATCCAGGTCGCCGACGGCGACATCGAACTCAACGCCGGTCGCGCCACGATCAGCGTCAGCGTGGCCAACCATGGCGACCGGCCGATCCAGGTCGGCTCGCACTATCACTTCTACGAGGTCAACGCCTTTCTGGTGTTCGAGCGCGAGGCCACCCGCGGCTTTCGTCTGGACATCGCCGCCGGCACTGCCGTGCGCTTCGAACCGGGCCAGGCGCGCACCGTCAACCTGGTGGCCTATGCCGGCAAGCGCGAGGTGTACGGCTTCCAGGGCCGGGTGATGGGCAAGCTGGAGGCCGTGGCATGAGCCGTATTTCCCGGCGTGCCTATGCCGACATGTTCGGCCCCACCGTGGGCGACCGTGTGCGCCTGGCCGACACCGAGCTGTGGGTGGAGGTCGAGCAGGACTTCACGGTCTACGGTGAAGAGGTCAAGTTCGGCGGCGGCAAGGTGATCCGCGACGGCATGGGCCAGGGCCAGATGCTGGCCGCCGAGGCCATGGACCTGGTGCTGACCAACGCCCTGATCATCGACCACTGGGGCATCGTCAAGGCCGATATCGGCGTGAAGAACGGGCGCATCTTCGGCATCGGCAAGGCCGGCAACCCCGACGTGCAGCCCGGCGTGACCCTGGCGGTGGGGCCGGGCACCGAGGTGATCGCCGCCGAGGGCAAGATCGTCACCGCCGGTGGCATCGACTCGCACATTCACTTCATCTGCCCGCAGCAGGTCGACGAGGCGCTGGTGTCGGGCATCACCACCTTCATCGGCGGCGGCACCGGGCCGGCCACCGGCACCAACGCCACCACCTGCACCTCGGGCACCTGGTACCTGGCGCGCATGCTCCAGGCCGCCGACGAACTGCCGATCAACATCGGCCTGCTGGGCAAGGGCAATGCCTCGCAGCCCCAGGCCCTGCGCGAGCAGATCGAGGCCGGGGCGGTGGGGCTCAAGCTGCACGAAGACTGGGGCTCGACCCCGGCGGCCATCGACTGTTGCCTGGGCGTGGCCGAGGCGATGGACGTGCAGGTGGCGCTGCACAGCGACACCCTCAACGAAAGCGGCTGCATCGAAGACACCCTGGCCGCCATCGGCGACCGCACCATCCACACCTTCCATACCGAAGGCGCGGGCGGCGGGCATGCGCCGGACATCATCCGTGCGGCGGGCTACGCCAACGTGCTGCCGTCCTCCACCAACCCGACCCTGCCGTACACCGTCAACACCGTGGACGAGCACCTGGACATGCTGATGGTGTGCCACCACCTGGACACCAGCATCCCCGAGGACGTGGCCTTCGCCGAGTCGCGCATCCGCCGCGAGACGATTGCCGCCGAAGACATCCTGCACGACATCGGCGCGTTCTCGATGACCTCGTCCGACTCCCAGGCCATGGGCCGGGTGGGCGAGGTGGTGCTGCGCACCTGGCAGGTGGCGCACCAGATGAAACTGCGCCGCGGCCCATTGGCGCCTGACACCGCGCGCAGCGACAACTTCCGGGTCAAGCGCTACATCGCCAAGTACACCATCAACCCGGCGCTGACCCATGGCATCGCCCATGAAGTCGGTTCGCTGGAGGCCGGCAAGCTGGCCGACCTGGTGCTGTGGTCGCCGGCGTTCTTCGGGGTCAAGCCCGCACTGGTGCTCAAGGGCGGGATGATCGTGATGGCGCCGATGGGCGACATCAACGGCTCGATCCCCACGCCGCAGCCGGTGCACTACCGGCCGATGTTCGGCGCCCTGGGCCAGGCGCGCAACGCCACGCGCATGACGTTCCTGTCCCAGGCCGCGGTAGAGCGTGGCGTTCACCATGAACTGCGTCTGCGCAGCCTGATCGGCGTGGCCCGGGGCTGTCGCACGGTGCGCAAGGCCGACATGCTGCACAACGGGCTGATGCCCACCATCGAAGTGGATTCACAAACCTATGAGGTACGCGCCGACGGCGAGCTGCTGGTGTGCGAGCCGGCCAGCGTGCTGCCGATGGCGCAGCGTTATTTTCTGTTTTGAGGAGCGAGCATGATCCTGTTGACGCAACGCCTGAACCAGGCCGCACACATCGGCGCCACTGCCACCCTGAGCCTGGATACGCGCATCAAGAGCCGCGTGCGCATCACCTTGGATGACGGGCGCGAGGCCGGGCTGATGCTCGAACGCGGCCAGCTGATTCGCGGCGGCGAGCTGCTGGCCGACGCCCAGGGGCGTGAGGTGATTCGCGTGCTGGCGGCGCCGGAGCAGGTCTCGACGGTGCGCTGCGCCGACCCGCTGGCGCTGGCCCGCGCCGCCTATCACCTGGGCAATCGGCATGTGCCGTTGCAGATCGAGCGCGATTTCGTGCGGTACCAGCACGACCATGTGCTGGACGACATGGTGCGTGGCTTCGGCCTTGAGGTGACGGTGGAGCAGGCGCCGTTCGAGCCCGAGGCCGGCGCCTACCAGAGCGCGCCGCACAGCCACAGCCACAACGATCACCCCTTTGTTCGCGTGCCTGGCCACGCCCACTGATTTCGACATGGAGTTGCACGATGAAAAAGACCCTCGCGTTTGCCTTGCTGCTGATTGCCGTCCCTGCGTTCGCCCACCCCGGCCACGACAGCAACCCCCTGCAGGACGGGTTGCTGCACCCGCTCACCGGGCTTGACCACCTGCTGATGCTGCTGGGTACCGGGGTGCTGGCCGCCCTGACCGGGCGCACCCTGGCGCTGCCGCTGGCCACGCTGGCGGCGATGTTCGGCGGCGCGCTGATGGGCCATCTGTTCGGGGGCGTGATCGGCATGGAGAGCATGATCATCGGCTCGCTGCTGGTGGCCGCCGCGGCGCTGCTGCTGCCCAGCCGCCAGGTGCTGCTGGCGCTGGTCATGCCGGTGTTCGCGCTGTTTCACGGCTGGGCCCACGGCGTTGAAGCCAGCCCGGGCGCGTTCTGGGTGTTCAGCACAGGCTTTGTCGCGGTCAGCGGCCTGTTGCTGCTGGCAGGCTATGGCGCCGGGCGCCTGTTGCGCCGTCACCCTGGGCTGCAGAAGGCCTGTGGCGGCGGCCTGCTGGCCGGTGCCGCCCTGGTGCTGGCCGGCTGATGAGCGCCAACCTGCAGTTGCTGCGCCTGCTGCAACTGGTCAGCGCCAACCTGCCGGTGGGGGGCTTCACCTATTCCCAGGGGTTGGAGTGGGCGGTGGAGGCGGGCTGGGTGACGGGGGCCGACGGCTTTGGCGCCTGGCAGCGCGAGCAGTTGCACGACACCCTCGGCCACCTCGACTGGCCGCTGCTGCAACGGCTGTACAGCGCGTGCCGCGCGCAAGATGCCGATGCGTTCGCCCACTGGAGCAGCTTTTTGCTGGCCAACCGCGAAACCGCCGAGCTGCGCCTGGAGGAACGCCAGCGTGGCAAGGCCCTGGCGCGCCTGCTCGATGGCTGGCAGCTGTGTCAGGCGCCGGCCTGGCGCAGCAGCGTCGAGCTGAGCCAGCTGGGCGGCATGGCCTGGCTGGCCGTGCACTGGCAGATCCCGCTGCGTGAGCTGGCCCTGGGGCATGGCTTTGCCTGGCTGGAAGGGGCGGTGATGGCCGGGGTCAAGCTGGTGCCGTTCGGTCAGCAGGCGGCCCAGACCCTGCTGCGCGAGTTGTGCGAGGAGCTGCCTGCGGTACTGGAGTGGGCGCTGGACGTACCTGATGAACACCTGGGCGGCGGCCTGCCGTTGCTGGCGATTGCCTCTGCCCGCCATGAAACCCAATACACCCGATTGTTCCGATCCTGAGGAAACTGCCATGCAAAGCTACCAGCAACCCCTGCGCGTCGGTGTCGGCGGCCCGGTCGGCTCCGGCAAGACCGCGCTGCTCGAAGCGCTGTGCAAGGCCATGCGCGATGACTACCAGATTGCCGTGGTCACCAACGACATCTACACCAAGGAAGACCAGCGCATCCTTACCGAAGCCGGCGCGCTCGAACCCGAGCGCATCGTCGGCGTGGAGACCGGCGGCTGCCCGCATACCGCGATCCGTGAAGATGCCTCGATGAACCTGGCGGCGGTGGAGGATCTGGCGCGCAAGTTCGGCAACCTGGAAGTGATCTTCGTCGAGAGTGGCGGTGACAACCTGAGTGCCACCTTCAGCCCGGAGCTGGCCGACCTGACGATCTACGTGATCGACGTGGCCGAGGGCGAGAAGATCCCGCGCAAGGGCGGGCCGGGGATCACCAAGTCGGATTTTCTGGTGATCAACAAGATCGACCTGGCGCCCTATGTGGGCGCGTCGCTGGAGGTGATGGAAAAGGACACCCGGCGCATGCGGCCCGAGCGGCCGTGGACGTTCAGCAACCTGAAGACGGGGCAGGGCTTGCAGGCGGTGATCGGGTTCATTGTCGAGCGGGGGATGTTGAAACCGGTTTCGGTGTGAATGCCTATCGCGGGTCAAGCCCGCTCCCACAAGGACGGCGCCAGCTCCTGTGGGAGCGGGCTTGACCTGCGATGGCATCGATGCGGTGCCTGCGCATTGCACATTGCCCACATCGCTGTATACAGTGTGCGCACCAAGGGGAGCCCCGGCAACGGGCTGAGAAACCGCTGGCATCTGCAGCGCGGTGACCCTTCGAACCTGATCCGGATCATGCCGGCGAAGGGATGGGATCTAGCGCCTGCCTTCTTTGCCGGTCTCACTGCGAGGCCGCTCCATGACTGCCCCACGTTTCACCGAACACCTGCGCAAACAAAGCGAACCCACCTGGTCGGCCGCCGTCGGCCACCGTTTCGTCACCCAGCTGTGCGACGGCAGCCTGCCGGACCCGGTGATGGTGCGTTACCTGGTGCAGGACCATCGCTTCATCGACAGCTTCCTGACCCTGCTCGGCGCGGCCATTGCCACCGCCGACACCTTCGATGCGCGCCTGCGCCTGGCGCGTTTCGCCGGCATGATCGCCAGCGATGAAAACACCTATTTCCTGCGCGCCTTTGAGGCACTGGGCGTGAGCGAGGCGCAACGCACCGCGCCGGCCGACACACAGCCCACGGCCGGCTTCAAGGCGATCATGCGCCAGGCGGCGGCCACCCGATCCTATGCGGCAGTGCTGGCGGTGCTCAACGTGGCCGAGGGCCTGTACCTGGACTGGGCGCTCAAGGCGCCCAGGCCGCTGCCGGAAAACTTCGTGCACGCCGAGTGGATCACCTTGCACGACAACCCGGCCTTCGCCGACTTCGTTGCGTTCCTGGGCGCCGAACTCGACCGTGTGGGCCCCCAGGAAGAGGCGCTGAGCACCGATTTCTTCTTGCGTGCCGTGGCGCTGGAGCTTGAGTTTTTCGATGCCGTGTACCCACAGGGGGAGTGAACGATGGATATTTTCGACCGTTTGAAAGCTGCTGCACCGACCGAGTGGGCCAGTTACGTGGACCACAGCTTCGTGCGCCAGATGGGCCAGGGCAGCTTGCCCGAAACGGCGTTTCGTACCTACCTGGTGCAGGATTACCTGTTCCTGATCCAGTTCGCGCGGGCCTGGGCGCTGGCCGCGTACAAGAGCCGCCGGCCTTCGGACATCCGTGCCGCCCAGGCGGGGCTTGCGGCGATTCTGGACGAGACCGACCTGCATGTACGCCTGTGCGCGCGCTGGGGCTTGTCCAAGGCTGACATCGAGGCCGCGCCGGAGCACCAGGCCACCGTGGCCTATACGCGCTTCGTGCTCGATTGCGGCGCGGCGGGCGACTTGCTGGACCTGCATGTGGCGCTGTCGCCCTGTGTGATCGGCTACGCCGAGATCGGCCGGGCGCTGAGCCCCGACGGGGTGGCGGCGCTGGGTGATCATCCGTACCGCGAGTGGATTGGCGAGTATGCCGGGGAGGGGTATCAGGGCGTGGCTGCTGCAGCGCGCCTGCACCTGGACGAGCTGGCGGCGCGCAGCATGACCGAGCAGCGCTTCACCGAGCTGGTGGCGATCTTTGCCCAGGCGTCGCGGCTGGAGGCGGATTTCTGGCAGATGGGGTTGGCGGCGCGGTAGAACGGCGTGGCGCAACGGCGCTCCCGGCACCGAGCGCCGCTCGCGCGGCGCTTCGCCGGCATCCCATCGCGGTGACATTGCCCCTTATCAGCTAAGGTTGCCTGCTTACGCATGATAAGGACCCATCATGAACGACCTGCACCCGCAGCCCCTGCTGGCCACCTTGCTGCTGCTCGGCAGCCTGCCCGCCCTTGCGGCCTTGCCCGGCGCCCCGGCCTATATCGATGACAGCGGCTACCCCGAGGCCGCCAAGCAACGCATTCTGCCGGCAATGTTCGAGCAGACCCTCACCAGTACCCGCTATATCGCGCCCGCCGGCAACCCCCTGATCACCGTCGCCGAAGCCACCGGCTTTGCCGACACCAGCACCTACGCGCAAACCCGCGATTACCTTCAGCAACTGGCATCCGCCGCCAATGGCGCCATCGTGCTCAGCGAGCTGCCGGAGAAAAGCGCCGAGGGCCACCCGATGCTGCTGGTGGTGGCCTCGCTGGAGGCCGACAAGTCACCCGCCGCGCTCAAGCGTTCGGGCAAGCCGACGCTCTTTATCGAGGCCGGTATCCACCCCGGCGAGTCCAACGGCAAGGACGCGATGTTCATGCTGCTGCGCGACATGACCACCGGCAGCAAGCCGCTGGCCGGCCTGCTGCAGAAGGTCAACATCCTGTTCATCCCCAGTGTCAACGTGGACGGCGATATCCGCCGCAGCGCCTATGGCCGAATCAACCAGAACGGCCCCCGCCAGAGTGGCTGGCGCGTGAACGGGCGCAACCTCAACCTGAACCGCGATTTCACCAAGCTCGACAGCGCCGAGATCCGCAACGTGGCCTGGGTGTTCAACACCTACGAGCTGAGCTTCTTCGCCGACACCCACTCCACCGATGGCGCGATGTACCCCTACGACAGCTCGTATTGCCATAACGGCAATGGCTGGTCGCCGGCCAGCAGCGCGTGGATGGACACGGTGATGCGTGCGCCGGTGTACCAGGCGC
Organism: Pseudomonas sp. UBA7500; assembly: GCF_002478435.1. Taxonomy (NCBI): domain Bacteria; kingdom Pseudomonadati; phylum Pseudomonadota; class Gammaproteobacteria; order Pseudomonadales; family Pseudomonadaceae; genus Pseudomonas; species Pseudomonas sp. UBA7500. The sequence continues at coordinate 13,861 of NZ_DLNW01000047.1, forward strand.
TGGAGGGCGAGGGACATGTGGTGCACGAGTGCATCAGCATGAACGACAACCAGGACCCGACCCAGGGCTACTACCCGTACCGCACCGACCTGGCGCGCTTCTCCAACCAGTACGGCGATATCCGCAACGTGCCGTCGATTCTGATCGAGCAGCATGCACTGCACCCGTACCAGACCCAGGTGCTGGGCAACTACGTGATGCTCAAGACGATGTTCCAGGTGATCGGCGAGCAGGCATCTTCGCTGCAGCAGGCCATTGCCAGTGACCGTGCCCGGCTCGCGGCCCAGCGCGAGGTGGTGCTGACCTGGAAGCCGGGCAAGGAGGAGCAGGTGGATTTCAAGGTGGGCGACTACCGCTACGAACAGTCGCCGATCACCGGTGCCAGGACGATCGTGTGGAGCAACGTGCCCAAGCCGCTGACGGTGCCGGTCACTGGCAACACCGAGCCCGACCTGGTGGTCAAGCGCCCACGCCAGTACGTGGTGCCGGCGCAGTGGGCCGAGGTGATCGCGCGGCTCAAGGCGCATGGCATCCGCATGCGTACCCTCGAGCAGCCCACGGCGATGGCGGTGACGCTGTACCGCATGGATGAGGTGAAGGTGGCCGGTGGCTTCGAGCCGGACCGTGCGGCAGCCAACGAGATTCCGGGCTATGAAGGGCATCTGCTGGTCAGTGGCGTGGCCAACCCGCTGGAGCGTATGCAGACCTTTGCGGCGGGTTCGGTGCTGATCGACATCGACCAGCCGCTGGGCGTGCTGGCGATCAACCTGTTGCACCCGCAAAGCCCCGACTCGTTCTGGGCCTGGGGTTTCTTCAACGCGACCCTGGTGGCGGCGGAGGAGCCAGAGGAATACGTGATGGAGCCGATGGCGCGCAAGATGCTGGCCGAGAGCCCGGCACTCAAGGCCGAGTTCGAGGCCCGCCTCAAGGACGACAAGGCGTTCGCCGACAGCCCGAGTGCGCGCCTGCACTGGTTTTACCAGCGCACGCCCTTCTATGACGTGAATGCATTCGTGTACCCGGTGGGGGCCGTGTACTGAGTTAAAGGAAGTGCCAGCCGTGCCGATGCAGGTGTGGGCCACCGCGACCATTGCGGTGGCGTTGCCTTGTCAGGACGTCCATGAAGACCAGCCTTACCCTTGCCATCACCCTGCTGTACGCCTCGCTGGCGTGTGCCCAGGACATGAGCCAGCAGATTGCGCAGCCGCTCAAGTACGCAAGCCTTGAAGAAATGAACCTTGGCGAGTTCGTGCCACAGAGCCGCTATGCGTCGACCTTGAGCGCGCTGCGCATGGACTCCGAGGCCGGTGATGCCAATGCCACGCTGGACCTGCTGGAGGCACTGACCGGCAACAAGGACCTCAAGCCCCAGGACCTCGACGCGGTCAAGCAACTGCTGGAAATCGCCGCCGTGCAGAAAGCCGACGGTGCCAGGTTGCAAGCAATGACGGCCCGCTACAGTGCACTCAAGACCCAGGGTGTGGCGGTGTCGACAACGCCTGCACGGCCAGCGCTGAACCTCGACTACAGCGGCGACTCGCTGGACGACATCTCTGGCGTGAAAGGCTGTGGCGATGCGCAGACGGCGCAGACCACTGCGTGCTTCGCGGCGTTCAACAAGGCGTTGAAGGCCGATTACACGGCGCTCAAGCAGTACAACCTGGCCCTGGGCTGGTCGGCGCAGCGGTTTCAGCCAGATGCCCTGCAAGCCAAGGCAAGCAAGGCCTGCGGGCGCTTCGACTACTGTCCGACCACCACCTTGTACGTGATGAACCAGACGTTGCTGCACGAAACCAACGAAGTCCGCTTCCCCAAGACCTACGAGCAGGCGGTGTATCAATTGCTCACTGTGCCGGTGGCCACTGTGCAGCGCACGCAAAAGGCCAACTATGAAAAGGCAGTGCAGGCCAACTTCGAGCAGGCCCGCCAGCAACGTTATGCCTACCGCGAACGCGCCGGTCAGTCGGCGGACGCCCTGGTCATCTACGCGTTGCGCATGGATGCGGTGATTCTCGAGCGGCCCAACTGCACCGCGTTTGCCAACCAGGCCTATGAAATGGCCTTCAACGTCCACAACAGGGTCGTTGCCGAGAGCGAGCTGGACCGCATCAACCGCTCGATCGTGCAGACGCAGTGCACGCTGCGCTAGGGGCCATCAGCTCGTAGCGGGCAGGGCCGCCACGGCATCGACTTCGATCTGCATGCCGTCCAGTGCCAGGCGCGGCACGGGTATCAGGGTGCAGGTCGGTTTGCTGAGCTGGCCCCAGGCGGCGTTCGCAGCCGCCACCCACAGCGCCAGCCTGGCTTCGCTATGGTCCACGATCAGCAGGGTCAGCTTGAATACATCGGCCAGGCTCGCACCTCTGGATTCCAGCGCGGTGCGCAGGTTGAGCAGCGCCTGGCGCGCCTGTTCGGCAAAGTCGGGCGACAGCGTACCGGCAGGGTCTTCACCCCCCTGGCCGGCGATGTACAACAGCTTGGCGGCGGTGCTGACCTCGGCCACGTGTGAATAGGCATTGGCGCTGGGGTCGTACAGGCCTTCGGGGTTGGACAACACAAATACGGCGGGTTGGCTGGTGCTCATGGGGCGACTCCACTCAAGGGAGGCGCAAGGGTAAAACCTCAAGTTAGGTTGAGGTCAAGCACCTGTTTTCAAGGGCGCCGCACGTTCTTCAGTAGTGTTTGAGAAATAGGCGCTGCGAAGGCACCGGCCCCTTGATCAGTCGGATCAGGTCGCTGGCCTGCAAGGTGAACGGCTTCGAATAGTAGTAGCCCACAAAGAAGCCGGACGCCTTCATGGTGCATGGCAGTACCGGCTTTCTTGCCAGCATGTCGAGGGCCGCTGCGTCGCTCAGGTCGCGGTACTGGTCTTTTTTCTGAAAGCTCAGTTTCGAGGTGAACAGGCCATCACGGGGCGGTCGGTCATCGCGTTCGATCTCACCGATCAGCGAATACGTCATGCGGTGGTCATAGGCGAGGTTCTCATCCTCGGTGATCGAGCATTCGATGCGCGTGCCCAACTGGCTGGTCTTGCCCCGGAAGGCGTCGAGCACATCCACATCTGCCGCGAAGGTCAGGGTGTACACACTGTGGTTGCTGTCGAGCTGCTTTTGCAGGGAAATCGGTTCGACCGTGGCCTTGGCGCGCGGGATGAACAGTGAACAGGCACTGAGCTGGGCAGCCAGCAGGCCAAGTACGATCAGTGGAAGCAGGCGCATGTGTCATCCATGGGGCGGGAGGGCGCCTTGATACACCAGTTGGTCACGCTGCGCCAGCGGTTCACGAGGCATCGCACAAAGCGCCGTGACACTTGCCGCAGAGTACCTGCTAGGGCATCCTGCGCGCCCGCCACACTCATGGAAGAAGGGTGCATGCCTGTGTTTCACCGCTTCGCCCTCGGCTTCACGCTGGCCGCCGGTGCACTGTTGAGCAGTGGCTGCGTCAAGGACCACGGCATCGACCCGTTGCCCCTGCGCTTTGTGTCGTTCAGCGACAACCCGTACCGCTACGACCTGCGTTTTCAGGCCGACGAAGACCTGCTCAGCCTGTTCGAACGCCACACCGGCAATGGCCAGATCAGCGAGCGGCTGGTGTGCGCGCTGGACGGCGACGAGAACTTCGACCTCGAGCACGTCATCACCTACAACCTGTCCGGCTCGCCCGAGTTCGAAAGCCGCGCGCCCGATGGCAGTTTCAACTACCTGGCGCAGATGAGCTTCGACAAGACCCTGCCGAGCCGCTCCAGCAGCACTGAACTGACCCGCGAAACCATCCAGCGCCTGCTCGAGAACAGAACCACAATCCCGTGCAAGCTGTACATCACCGCGTTCCCGTATCACGCGTACTTTTCACTGGTGATGCGCATCCCGGTTTCGGTGCTGCTGGCCGAAGTGAACAAGCACGACTACAGCCCGTACATACCACCCTTTGTGTGGGCCGCGCCGACGCTGGACGACGCCACGCCGCTGGCACCCTTCGCCAGGCAGGTCGAGGCGCCGCTCTACAGTGCACGCCTGCCCATCACCGACAGCGAAACCGGCAGGCCGCTGCCACGCGTGGCCTACGTGATCCAGCGCAAGGACGGGTATCTGGAATACGGCACCAGCGATGCCGAGGGCTACACCCACGAGGTGATCTCGCTGACCCGGGAAACCATCAAGCTTTACCTGGTGGACTAGGGGTATCATCCCCGGCTGAATTTGCCCTACTGCGCTAGAGGAACCCCACGGTTTGCCTGATTCACTGCACGCATCGCTCCACAACCCCCTGCTGCAATACCTCGCCCGACTGGCCCCGTCGAGCCAGTTGACCATGAAGTACATCCTGCAGGACGCCGCCGACCGTCTGGACTTCGAGGACATCGACATCAAGGAGGTGCCCTGGCACTTGCTCGAACCGGGGCATGTCACTGCGCTGGTGGCGGCGTTGCGCGCCGACGGCTATGCGCCCAACACCACGTCGCTGTACGTCAACGCGATTCGCGGGGTGATGAACGAAGCCTGGCGCCTGGGCCTGATCAGCCAGGACCAGCTGCTGCGCATGCGCACGGTCAAGGCCGCCCAGGGCACGCGCCTGCCGGTGGGGCGCAACCTCAAGCGCACGCTGATCCGCGAACTGATGGAGGCCTGCGCTGCCGACCCGCGCCCGCAGGGGCTGCGCGACGCGGCGGTGATCGCCTTGCTGTACGGCACCGGCATGCGCAAGAGCGAGTCGGTCAACCTCGACCTCAGGCAGATCGACTTTGCCGAGCGCAGCCTGCAGGTGCTGGGCAAGGGCAACAAGCAGCTGATCAAGTACGCACCGGTGTGGGCCTTCGACAAGCTCAATGCCTGGCTGGAGTTTCGCCGCTCGCAGCTGCCCGAGGGCCAGGCCGACGATACCTTCCTGTTCAACCGCATCCGCCGCGGCAGCCATATCACCCGCGAGCGCATCACCAAGCACGCGATCTACTACATCGCCCGCCAACGCGGTACCCAGGTGGGCGTGAAGATCATGCCCCACGATTTTCGCCGTTCGTTCATCACCCGGGTGATCGAGGAGCACGACCTGTCGATCGCGCAGAAGCTGGCGCATCACAGCAACATCCAGACCACGGCCAACTACGACATGCGCGACGACAACGAGCGGCGCCGCGCGGTGGACCGCTTCGACTGCTAGCTGCCGGCGGGCCAGGCCCGGGTGTTGATTCGGCTGGGCCGGGCTGGCCATTGCCAGCTGCTGCCGGCGCGGCGCAGCCATAGCCCGCTGCCGCTGGGCAGCAGGCTGGGGGTGCCCAGCCGTGGCAGAACCTGTACGTCAGCCGCGTAGGCGTTGACCTGGGAGCCCCTGTGCAGATGATCGACACTGAACGTCCCGGACTGTGCGCGGACTTCACCGCTCGGGGTTTCGACGATCAGCGGGCGCGGGTCGCTGCTGGCCTGCACCAGCACTTCGCCGTCGTGCAGCACCAGGCGTCGTTGCTGCGCGGTGAAGCGGATGTCCACATGGGTGGCGTGGTTGAGCGCAAGCTGGCTGCCATCGCTCAATTGCAGCAGGCGCGTCTGGGCCGGCCCGGTGCGTTCATCGGCCATCAATTGGCGCCACGGCACGATGTTCTGCGCCAGGTAGGCGCTGCCAAGGACTGCCAGCAGGCAAGCGCCAAGGCGTTTCAGGCGAGGGTCAGACACGGGGAGCCCCAGGTAGAAGAGGCTGGGGATGATAGGGGCAGCAGGGGCGGCACTCAAGCGGTTGCAGTGCTTGGGCCTTCGCCGGCAAGGCCGGCTCCTACAGGGTGTGTATCGCCGGTAGGAGCCAGCTTGCGGGCGCAGCGGTCAACTGCCAGCCGGGCCGCTGACACCGCCGCTGTTGTTGCTTTCGGAGCCTTCGTGGCCGTTTCTCTCGGAACCGGTGCCCTCGGGCATCTGCCCACGGGTGTCATCGGTGTTCATGCCGCCCTGGCGGCCGTCGTCGTTGCCTTGGGTACGTGGGTCGGTGCCGTTGGGCATCGACGGCTCGTTGGACGGGGCCGGCACATCCACCCCGGCCCCAGGAAGGGTGGAGTTGGGCACGCCGTTGCCGGGGGCAGGGTTGGTCGGGCCGGTACCTGCGGCCAGGGCCACGGTGGCCTGGGCGCCCAGCAGCGCGGCGAACAGCAGAGCGGTGATCGGGGTGCGGGTCATGGTCGAACTCCTTTCATGTGGGCTACCTGACATTGGTCCGTCGTCATGCGCCGAGGGTGCGGCGTGAGCGACGGACGGTCTAGTCGCGACCCCGCATGAAGAAGCCCGCCACGTACTTGCGGAAGGTGTCCAGGCCTTTGAAATCGGCAAAGCGTCTGAAGTTTTCCGTTTCGGGCTCCGGGCCCAGCGGCTGTTCGGTCAGCGACACGGACAGCACCCTGTCCTGGTCGGAGCTGAGCACCAGTTCGTCCATCACCCGACCGCCGATCACCGGCCGGCGCATCACCACCTTCACACCCTTGCCGGCCATCCAGTCGATCAGCGAGACGAGCATCTTCAGCGGTTCGCGCTCTTCGTCGCGGTACACCGGGAACAGGTGAGCGCGCGACAGCACCGGCACGCTGGCCACATGGATCAGTTCGTAGAAGTGGCTGCCGGCGGTGGCGGGGGAATAGATGGCCAGCGCCAGCAGCGGGCCGGGGGTGCGGCTACCGCCCCACAGCAGGTGGTGGCCCTGGAAGTCGAACCCGTCTTCGCTGCGCTCGGTGAGCACCTTGCGCGCCTTGATCTGGCTGACGCAGTCCAGCAGCAGGCCATGGCGCCGATGTGTGCCGAACACCGTGGCGTCGCGCAGACGTGCCTTGAGCATCATCATGTGCTTCATGTCCAGGCGGGTTTCCAGGTAGTTGCTGGCGGGCACGCGGTCGATCAGCGGGTAGCGGGTGGCGACGCTGCGCAGCTCGGCGAACTGGGCGGTCAGGTCCTTTTTGAGGTGGGTGGCATAGACGTTCAGGCCGCTGGCTTCGATCAGGGTCAGCAGCAGCGAGAGCAGGCGATGCTGTTCGCGCCTGTCGCCGCTGCCGTTGCCTTCGCCGCTGCCGGCAGCGGCACGCTGGAAATCACCGATCAGGCGCAACGGCGCGTCCGGTGCCAGCCAGGCCGCCGGCGGGGTGTCGGCCTCGTTATGGCTGGCGTCGGTGTCGCGTTCGTCCTTGGTGAAGGCACAGCCCGGCGCATGTTCGGCGGTGCCGGGGTTGTTCTTGAGAAACAGCGTGCCGGTGCTGCCGTTGAGGTTGACGTTGAGTACCGGCATGCTTTTGGGCTGGCAGTCGCAGGCCAGCCACTGCCCGGCGGCGCGTACCTTCATCAGCAACTGGTTGGCCTGCAGCAGCCGCGGGCCCTCCAGGGCGCCCAGCACGAACCCGCGCAGCAGTTCCTCTTCGGCGGGGGTAAGGGTGCGCACCAGCGCGGCGTTTTTCTCGATGATTCGCATGGACGATCCTGGCCAGCTTTCCTGTGCCTGCCACCTTAATTCAAAGCCCTGCACGCGACCATCGTCGCGTGCAGGTGGCGTTCATTGCGGGCTGAACATTTTTGCCGCGCGGGCGCGGATTTCCTCGACCGACACGTCTTCGACGTGGGTGGCGACGAACCAGAGGTTGCCGAAAGGGTCCTTGAGGGTGCCGCTGCGGTCGCCGTAGAACTGGTTCTGCACGGCGTTGACCTGGGTGGCGCCGGCCTTCAGCGCCTGGGCGAAGGTAGCGTCGACATCTTCGACGTACAGGTGCAGGCCGATGGCGCTGCCCTGCAGGGATTGGCTGCTGGTGAGCCCGCCGGCCTGGTCGCAGGGGTCGGCCAGCATCAGCGAGGAATCGCCGATTTTCAGCTCGGCATGGCCGATACGGCCATCGGGGGCGTCGAGGCGGAACATTTCGGTGGCGCCAAAGGCGGCCTTGTAGAAGTCGATGGCCCTGGCAGCGTCCTTGATGCCCAGGTAGGGGGTGATGCTGTGCTGACCGTCGGGGATGGGTTGGGTGGCCATTTTTTCCTCCATTGGTACGCAAAAAGTGTGTTGCCTACACGGGCCCTATCGCGGGTCAAGCCCGCTCCCACGTGTTCATCACTGCCTTTGTGGGAGCGGGCTTGACCCGCGATAGGTGCGCCGCGATCCAAGCCTATGCTTGTACCGTTTTGCCCACCACGCAATCAGAAGATGTAGTCAGTCGTCAGGAAACTCGACTCGCGGTTGCTGATGATCTGGCTGATCAGCTGCTTGTTGGCCTCCTGGAACTTGGTGGCCACCAGGGTGCGGATCGAGAACACGCGCAATGCGTCATGCACCGACAGGGTGCCTTCGGCCGAGTTCTTGCGCCCGTTGAAGGGGTAGGTGTCCGGCCCGCGCTGGCACTGGGCGTTGAGGTTGATGCGCCCGACCTGGTTGGCGAAGGTGTCGACCAGCCGGCCCACGGTGGCCGAATCGGTGCCGAAAATGCTCAACTGCTGACCGAAATCCGAATCCAGCACGTAGTCGATCACTGTCTGCAGGTCGCGGTAGGGCACCACCGGGATCACCGGCCCGAACTGCTCTTCGTGGTACACGCGCATCTGTGGGTTCACCGGGTACAGCAGCGCCGGGTAGAAGAACGAACCGCGGCTCTGGCCGCCGCCCTGGTTGATCACCCTGGCACCGTGGGCTACTGCATCGGTTACCAGGCCGCCCAGGTAGTCGACCTTGCCTGCTTCGGGCAACGGGGTCAGGCTGACGCCCGGGTCCCATGGCATGCCGGGCTTGAGGTCGGCCAGCTTGCGCTGGAACTTGTCGAGAAAGGCGTCCACCACCTGCTCGTGCACGAACAGGATCTTCAGCGCCGTGCAGCGCTGGCCGTTGAACGAGAGGGCGCCGGTGACCGCCTCGTTGACCGCGTTGTCCAGGTCGACCTCGGGCAGCACGATGCCCGGGTTCTTGGCGTCCAGCCCCAGTGCGGCGCGCAGGCGGTGCGGGCGCGGGTGAAGCTTCTTCAGGTCGCTGGCGGCCTTGTTGGTGCCGATGAAGGCGAACACGTCGACCTTGCCGCTGGCCATCAGCGCGCTGACGGTCTCGCGGCCACGCCCGTAGATGACATTGATCACCCCGGCCGGGAAGCTGTCGCGAAACGCCTCCAGCAAAGGGCGAATCAGCAGCACGCCGAACTTGGCCGGCTTGAACACCACGGTGTTGCCCATGATCAGCGCCGGGATCAAGGTGGTGAAGGTCTCGTTGAGCGGGTAGTTGTAGGGGCCCATGCACAGCGCCACGCCCAGGGGCGCGCGGCGGATCTGGCCGAGGGTGTCCTGCTCCAGTTCGAAGCGACTGGAGCGCCGGTCGAGTTCCTTGAGGGCGCCGATGGTCTCGACGATGTAGTCGCAGGTGCGGTCGAACTCCTTCTCGGAGTCCTTGAGGTTCTTGCCGATTTCCCACATCAGCCACTTGACCACCACCGCGCGCTGCTCGCGCATGCGGGCCAGGAACGCCTCGACATGCTGGATGCGCTCGGCCACGCGCATGTTCGGCCACACGCCGCGGCCCTTGTCGTAGGCACGCACGGCGGCGTCCAGGGCGGTGAGGGCGGTATCGGCGTCCAGCAGCGGGGCGCTGCCGAGTATCACCTGCTGCTCACCGTCGTCGGTCTTGAGCCACACCGGGCTGCGCACCGTGGCCAGCGGGCCTTCCCAGCGGTGCAGCTGCCCATCCACCAGGTAGTCGCGCTGCTCGAGCGGGTCGCCCAGGCGATAGGCCTCGGGGATATCCGTGGCAGCGGGAAACAGCGAGTCCAGACGATCCATGACGCAATACCTCTTTTCCATGGTGAATGAAACGGTTCAGCCGAGCATAACGCCGGCCCCGGCACAAAAGCCAGCCTGGCCCGGGTGCGCTCCGGGCCGGCGCCCGCCTGTCAGTCGATGGTGCCTCGCGCCACTGCCTCGGTCAGGGTTCTGCGCAGGTCGACGAGGCGTTGTTCGTACACCTGCCGCAAGCGCTGCGCCTCCACCAGCAGTTCACCTTCGCTCAGCGTTTCGGCTGCCTGCTCCAGGCTGTCGTCCAGCGCTGCCCGCGAGGCGGCGAACTGTGCGGCGAAGCGTTCGCGCAAGTGGTGCTCCCATGCAGGGTAGACCGGTTCCTCTTCATGGTTCATGGCCAGTACTTCGTCCTGGCCGTGGGAGGTGGTCGGGTCGACCGCCAGCAGCAGGTTGCGCTGCTGTTCTATCCAGGCTTCGCCCGGCAGCGGCATCACATCGACCAGTGCGTCGATGATCACCGGCTCGTCGGCACGCGCCGCCTGGGCCAGGTCCAGGCCCGGCAGGCGGGTGATACGTTTGAGCGCCCACTGGTAGAGCGTCGCGTAGCTGTCTTCGGACATGTTGAAAGAAAGGCTCAGCACGCCGAAGCCGAGCTTTCTGAGACGCACGTGGTTGACGATGGTCGCCAGCAGGGTGCGCGAGCGGGTTGCCAGGTCCGGGATGGCCAGGGCCTGTGACACCTCGCCCAACTGTTCGAGGTCGAGCAGGGTGCCGCCTGTGCGGGCGAGAATCTGCTCACGCAGGGGCGCATTGGCGTCCATCCAGGTCAGCAGGCGCCATAGGCGGCGCCGGTAGGTCAGTGGGGCGACGATGTAGGGCGGGCTGTCGAACATGGCACGCAGGTCCCGGAAGAACCCCGACGGCAGGCTCTGCTGCAGTCGTTGCCAGCTGGCCCGCTGTTGTGGCGTGGCGTCGTCGAGCAGTTCGTTGTAATCGATCTCGGCCACCAGCAGGTCGATACGGTGGGTGGTGTAGTAGGCATCGGCCGCCTGCAGGGCAGCATCGCTCAGCGGATTGTGTTCCAGGCGCAGCGCCCGGGCCAGCGGAGGTGAGAGGATGGCGGTCGGTGGCAGCTCCTGCAGCTGGTTGCCGGACAGGTCCACCAGGTTCGGCGCGTCCAGCTGATCGAGCCCTGCCGGATAGGTCGCCAGGCTGCAGTTGTACAGGTCCACGCCCTGCAGCCGGTTCAGGCGGGCGAAGTCGGGCGGGGTTGCCAGCGGGTTGTTCGCCAGGCTCAGGTCGCGCAACTGCGGGTAACCTTCGAGGGCGTGCTGCAGGTGCTCGTCCCAGACCAGGCGGTTGTTGGCCAGGTCCAGCACGCTGAGCCGATCACCCAGCCCGGTGGGCAGGCTGGTGAGTTCGCAGCCGTTCAGGCTGACGCGCTGCAGCTGGGTGAAGTGGCGCAGGAAGGCGTCAGGCAGCCGGGTCAGGGAGTTCTGCTCCAGCGACAGCTCATTCACGTGATCGAAGTTGGCCTCCAGCACAGGGAAGCTTTCCAGGTCACCGTCGGTCAGGTCTAGAAAGTCCAGGTTCAGTTGAACGATGGCTTCGCCGTCGGCGACCTCGCGCACCGACAGGCGCTGCCAGGCGGCGATGATTTCTTCCCGCGCCGATTGCCGGGCTGTACTGGGCAGGGCCCACAGGGTCAACGCGCTTTTCAGGCGTTGCAGGGTTTGTTCGAGCGTGCGCAAGCGCGCCTGTGCCGGAATCTCGCTGGCCTCCCAGGCCGCCAGTGTGGCACGCGCCTCTTCGCCGCTGGCATGCGGATAGAGCGTGCGGTAGCGGGCCTCCTGTGAAGAGCTGGCAGCCGACACCGGCGGGTAGCCGGGGCGATCACTGCCCCCCAGCAGGCGTGCTTCGCTGGCCCAGCCGCGGACCTCGCCGGACCACAGCCAGGTGGCAAGTTCGCCGCGGGGGCGTTCGAGCATCGACAGCACGCGTTGCTGCAGCGCCGCCCTGGTGTCCAGGCCCAGCACCTGGCGATAGCGGGGAGCGATGCTGTCATGCAGGGCCGCGAACAGGTCGTCGCCGGGCGCGTGCAGCGGGAGGTCGTCCTTGAAGGTCTGGTAGCCTTCTGCACCGTGCACCAGAACCCTGCGCTGCGCCTGGGTGGCACGACCCACGCGCTGCAGCAGAGGGCCGCGCGGGCCACCACTGCGTGCTTCCAGCACCACCGAGGTGTCCCAGCCGGGGGCGTGCTCCAGGCACAACAGCGCCAGGCGCGTGCTTTGCGGCGTCGCCAGGGCTGGCCAGTACAGGCCTTCGGTCGCGCGTGCCAGGGGAACACGGGCGGCCAGCGTGGCGGCCTCTTCCAGCAATTTGGTGGGGATGGCTGCCGGTGGCACCCAGCGTGCCAGCCGGGCCGGGTCGACTGTGTCCAGCAGGCTGCGGGCCAGCACCGGGCTCAACCCGGGCAAGCGTGCGCACAGGGCCGTGATGTGCGGCTGCGGGGGCACCAGGGCCAGGTAACGCTGCTCGAACAGGGCCTTGCCGACGCTGCCCGTGACGTTTTCGGCGCGCAGTTGCCGGACGATCCTGAGCCGTTGCAGCGTATCGGCCAGCAAGGGTGGCAGGCCCAGATTGGCGGCGTGCAACCGACGCAGCGCGTCTTCGCGGGTGCCGCTGACCTGGCAGGCCTGTTCGAGTTCTGCATCGCTCAGGCCTTGCGCAAGCGGGCCCAGACGGCGCAGCAGGGTGGCCCGCGACCAGCTCAGCGGCTGTTCATGCACGCTGCGCCAGGCACCCTGGCCGTTGTGCTCCAGCGCGGGGCGATAGGCGTCCTCACGCGCGGGGTGGCGCAGTTGCCATTGCTGCTGGTGCGCATCGAACTGCTGCTCGTACAGGTCGGCGCCGAGCCTGATGTAGTGCCGGTCCGCGTGCCGGTACTGGCCCTGGTCGTTGGCTGTCACCTCGGCGGGCAGCGACGTGTCCAGCCGGTAGGGTGCCAGGTCGGGCAGGTACAGGCGCGTACTGCCATCGGGCAGCGGCACTTCGATCAACGCATCGACCAGCGCTGGTGCTGCCTTGAGCGCCAGCACCGAACCGGCCAGCATGCCGGCAGTGATCGCCACCGACTGCAGGTGCGCCATGGCGCCCTCGACGTCGCCGTCCTGCCAGTCCTCCACGCCTTCATACACCTCCTTGATCAGCTGTACCGCAGTGACCGCCAGCATGACCGGGCCCAACGCGGGAACGAACATCGCCGCGGCATTGAGCACGTTCAGCGCGCGTGTCTCCCATTGTTCCAGGCGGGCCTTGCGCGCTTTCTCGTCGGCTTCAGCGGTGGGCACCATCAGTACCCGTGCTTCATCCTTCAGGCGTTGCAGGTGGCGGTCCTGCAGCACGCCGAACAGCTCGCCGGCAACCGGGGCAAGGCTCAGGTACAGGCTGTCCTGCTCCTGCGAGTGCCACGGTCCGTCCTTGTCGACCACCTGCCGGGCCAGGTTGTGTCCGAGCACATCGAACAGGTGTTGCTGCTGTTGCAGCGGTACGTAGCGCTGAAACAGTCTGCGAAACCCGGGGTGGTTGAGGCGCCCTTTGAGGTAGCGCTCCAGCGCCGGCATCGACGCATGCTCGGTGAGGGCATCGTCCGGGTCGCCGGGCAGGTACAGCAGCAGGCTGTCTGCCTGCTGCTCAGATGCCAGGGCAAACAGCAGGATGTCGTGCAACGGTACGCCGCTCATGCTCAGCAGGCTCGCCTGCACTGGCGGGGCCTCGGCGCCTGCTGCGGCGGGCGCGTCCAGCAGCGCCAGCAACCGGCGGCAGGCGGTTGGCCCGATGCGCTGGCGCGCTTTCGCCACGGTGACCTCCAGGCGCAGCAACTGGCGATTGGCATCGATCGAGTCGCGACGCACCCTGTCTTGCGTGGCAGGTGTTTCGAAGACTGCCTGCAGGTGCTGCTGGTAGCGGGCGCCCAGGTCCAGTTCGCGGCACAGGCGGGCGAACACGGCGGGTGACAGGCGATGGCGGGTATAGCGGTAGGCAAGCCCGGCGTCAGTCAGGTCGAGGTGGAAATGGCCTTGCAGGGTGATCGCACTCTTGCCGAGGAAAGTCACGTCGTCACCGAAGTTCTGCAGCGCTGCCTGCAGCAGGCTCTGCTTCTGGTAGGTGGTGCGTGTGGCGAGCTGCCAGAGGTCGGCCTCTTCGTGAAACTGCACCAGGTCGGTGGTGTGCAGGTTCAGGGTTTCGCCAAGTTCGGCGTCAAGGCGCGCCTGCAGCAGCGGCTCGGCAAATGCCAGCAACCCCTGGAAGGCCTTGAGGGTGCCTGCCAGTGTCTGGCTGGCCCGCCGATAGCGACGCCTGGCTGCACGCACGGCGTCACGCTGATCGGGCAGGCCGTTGGCCAGCCAGCCCGGTTCGGCATCGGGGATGACATGGGTCAGGGCCAGATGGCGCCGAATGTCTTCGGCGTCCTGGGCGCTGGTGTGTTTCAGCCAGGTGGGCAGGCGCTGGACGATGAACGGTGAGTGGGGAATGCGTGAAGGGGAGGTAGGCATGGTCGTGCTCCGGTCCGTGGACCGACAGCACAACCGATCAGCCGGGCGAAGCGGTGGTAGTTATCTGTTGGAGGCAGCGTCCAGGGTGCTCTGGCGCGCCTCGCGCAGCGATGCGTAGCCGACCCTGGGCACGCCCGCCAGGCGCTGGTCGAGCAAGGCCTGCAAGGACTCGCCACTGCCCAGGTAGGCATCGCCGAAGTCATGGCTGCCCAGGGCACTAGGGTGCGCCACCACTTCGAGAACGCCATGGCGTGGGGCCAGGCCGTCACGCAGGTCGACCGGGGTACACACATGGTCGGCGGTCAGCCTGGCCAACTGGCGCAGGCGCTGGTTGAGCAACGTCTTGAACAGGCGTTTTGCCGGGCCGATGTTGTGCCCCACATTGCGGGCCAGGCGTATCGGCACCCCTTCGCGGGCGGCGAAGCGGGCGACGATTTCGCCGATGGGCCACAGGTTGTGCACGTGCTGGTGGGAGTCCAGGTGGCTGGGGGTCAGCCCATGGTCCAGGCAGCGCTGCCATTGCGCGGCGAGTTCCTCGTGCACCGCCTGGCGGGCCGCGCGCCCCAGCCACAGACGCTTGCGCGACAGGCCCAGGTCGAACTCGCCCTCGGCATTGCAGAACTGCGCCAGCGCGCGGATCGGCTCGCTCAGCGGGCGCCCGTAGGTCAGGTTGAAATGCAGGCCCACGCGCCCGCGCAGGGCCGGTTGCTGGGCCAGCGCGCAGGCGGCCTTGAATGCAGGCATGCTGGCCATGGCGGTGGCAGAGCTGATCAGGCCGCACTGGAACGCGCGCAGGATCACCGCGTTGGTGTGTTCGTTGAGGCCAAAATCGTCAGCGTTGACTATGACTTGGGACGGCATCCGGGCGCTCCTGTGCTGTCGGTGTGGCAGTGGGGGAAGTGGCAGGTGCCGGCACGGGCTGCTGTTGGCGGCGTTTGATCCAGGGCTTGATGCGTTGCCACAGGCGCAGCGCCATGCCCAGGCACAGGCCCGACGGGCGCCAGCTGTAGAAACTGTGGCGCAGGTGCTCGACCTGGCCGGTCATGCGCTCATGCAGCTGGTGGCTGGAGTTCTCCAGGCTCACCCTTGAAGCGTCGATCCACGTCCAGCCTTCGTCCAGCCCCCAGTCGATCCATTCCTGCAGCAGCACCCGGCCGCTGCCAAGGTCGGCATACTGGGGCACGAAGGCGAGGTTGTAGTCGTACAGGCGGCCCCGTTCGAGCAGGCCCAGGCGGTAGCTGATGCAGCGCCCGTCCAGTTCCAGCACCACCAGGCGCAGACGGCCATCGGCCGCCAGCGCGGTGAAGGCCTGGAACATCCACTGGCGCTGCGCGGGCACCGAGAAGATGCCGACCCCGTCGTCGCCTTTCCAGCTCACGGCCTCGACCGCGCTGACGGCTTCCAGCCAGGAAGCTGCGTTGGCGGTATCGGGGGTTACTCGGCGCACCTGTGCCCCGCAGGCGGCGATGCGCTTGCGCGCGCGGCGCAACTTGTAGCGCGGGTCGCCACTGACTTCCTGGCGGTCGGCTTCGCTTATCTGGTGCACCGGCGCACGGCAGGCGGTGCGCTGTTCGTGGGTGGAACTGCGGCGTGCCCACTGCTGCAGCCAGGGCGAATCGCCCGTTACCTCGTTGAGTTGCAGCAGGGCATGGGGCAGGCGCGTGCGAATGGCTGCCAGTACCTGGCCGGCGGCACTGGTCGGCAGGTCGATGAGCAGGCCGATGCGGTCGCTCATGGGGTAGCCCAGGTGGTGCAGCACGGCAAAGTCCAGCGGCCCGTGGCGCTCAAGGGTGCGGACCAACGGCAGGCACAGCACCAGGCGTCCTTGTGCGTGCCCCAGCAGTACCTGCAGGTGCTGGCTGGCCGGCAAGGCAGCCTCGGCGGCGCGCAGCCAGGCCAGGCTGTTGAAGGGGGTGGCATCGGGCAGCCGCTCGCGCAACTGCTCGTAGGCGTCGGCGGGGAAGTCGTCGGCACGCAACGAGGCGTGCCAGGTAAAGGTCAGGGTCATCGGTTCAGGACACCGTGGCTGTAGTGCTGCGCGGCGCCGGTTTGCGCAAGGCATCCAGGCGCGAGCCGCTGTAGCGCGTTTCGCGGAAGAATTTCCAGCGACCGAACAGGCAGTACACGTGCATCACACGGCCCTGCTCGACGTAGCCCATGCGCAGGTGCAGCTTGAGCGCCGGAATGTTGTGGGTCTCGCACACGTCGACCACCTTGTCGCAGCCCTGTTCGGCCATGGCGCGCCACAGGGCCAGTTGCAGGTCGACCGACAGCGACGTACCCCAGTACTGGCGCGCCAGTTCACCGCCGAACTCGAAGAACTCGCCCGGCTCGACCGGGAACCAGCAGCCATAGTAATGACGGTCGTGGTAGTGACGCGGGCTGCCCCAGATGAACGCCACCACGTGGCTGTCTTCGTCCAGGAACATCAGCCCGGTATGCCCTTCGGCGGCCAGTTCACGCATGGTTTCGACACGGTCGCCGAAGTGCTTGGCAAAGCCTTGCACGTTGTGCACCGTGATGCGCTCCACGCGTAGCGGCGCATAGGGCTTGAGGGTATGCGGCGGCACCGGGCTGACCAGGTCGCGCTCCATCCACAGCAGCTCCCAGTGAAAGAACACGTAGCGCTTGTACGCGCTGCGAAGGGTGGCGCGCAGGCCTTTCTGGTGTACGCGCTGGCTGAACTTGCTGACGATATTCATGGTGGCTCCCGTATCCGGCAGGGGAAGAGATCTTCGGCACTGTGTTCATGAGGCGCTCCATCGCAGGGCAAACAGGGTCTGCCCGGGCAGTTCGAAACGTACCTGGCCGTGCTGGCAATCCAGTGCCGCGGCGCGCGGCTGGTTGTCCGGCCCGAACAGGGTGAGCGTGGCAGCGGCCTGCGGGCATCGGCTGGCCGGGGTGGCGAAGCTGACGTGTTGCAGGCGTTCGCCCTTGTTGACGCCCAGCAGGCTGCGCTGTGCGCCGCGTGCCATGGCCAGTGCATCGACCTCGAAGGCGTCGTTGTCCAGGTGCAGCACCTGGTCGAGCCAGTGCTGGGCGATGAACTGCTGGGCCAGGCCCACCGGCTTGAGCTCGAAGCGGTTGTTGCCCAGCACCTTGACCATGCCTTTGGGCCACTCGGGCTCGTCGGCGATGTGGAACCAGTTGAGCATGTCCAGCAGGCCGTCCTGGGAGGCATTGATGACCACCGAGGCCCACCATACGCCGGCATAGTGGGTGTTCTGCTCGTACAGGCTCAGGGTCGAGCCACTGGACAGGTTGGTCTGGTCGAGCAGCAGCGCCTTGCGCGGGCGACCGTTGGCGTCCAGCCCCACCAGTTCGGCGGCGCGGCGTACCGAGTCGCGGTAGGTGCGGGTGGCGAGCAGGTCGCGGACCATCCACTCGTGCCAGGCCATGGCGTCGATCTGCGGTTCGAATTCCTTGAGCAGGCGCCGTGCCCAGTCCAGGCCGACGCGCTGCGCCGCATCGCCGCGCAACGGGCCGTTGACCAGCCGCGAGCTGGCCGGCATGGCGATGCGCACGCCGGCTTCATGGGCGCCGGGGTAGGCGCGCACACGCTGGGCCATGGCCGCGAAGAAGGTGCGGTAGGTGGCGTAGTCGGCGTAGTTGAGGTTGGGTTCGTCGGCAAAGGCGATGTAATGCAGGCCCTTGCCGCCCAGGGCGACGCTGGTGGCCAGCCAGTCGTCCAGCGCGCCATCGTTGGCGCGGCTGCGCATCAGGTCGGACTTGCGCCCGGTGGCGGCCATCAGGGTGATGTCGTGGTGAATGCCGAAGCGTTCCTGGTACAGCTGGCGAAACGGCAGTTCGTAGCGCGGCTTGCGTGCCAGCACGTCGGCAAAGGTGTAGTAGCCGGCGGCCTGCAGTTGCAGCGCATCGATCACCGCATGGCTGGACGGTGGCGGCATCACGTAGGGCAGGTTGTTGCCCAGCCTGGGCGTGGGGCCCAGTACCTTGGCACTGCTGCGCAGGCTTACCTGGCCGTCGCGGTGCACCAGTGGGGCGAGGTCCTGGGGGCGCAGGGCGAACAGGTTGGCGCTGCCGTCCAGCCAGAAGGCCACCTTGCCGGTGCCTTCGAAGTTCAGGCGCCATGTCTGGTCCTGGGCGCTTGCGGGCAGGTTCACCTGATCGAACTGCCAATAGGCCCGGTGTTCGAGCAGCGCCAGCCTGAGGCGCTTGCCATCGTCCACGCGCTCCAGGGTCAGGTTGCGCACGCCGTCGTGATACTTGCCGGCAAGCACTGCCGTTTCGCCGGCTTTGACGCGAAAGTACAGGGTGGTGGCGCGGTCTAGTTCGAGGCTGAAGTGCACCTTGGCGGGGGCGAACTGGGCGCCGGTGGTATCGTCGTATTCGAGGCGGTAGCGCCTGAAACTGTAGCCGGGGATGGCCACCTGGTAGGTGCCGGTGCCGGCGGTAAGTGGCCAGCTCAGCTGGCCGCGGCCTTCATGGGGGGCAATGATGCGTTGCGCATCGAGCTTGCCAGTGGCGTCGAGCAGGTACACCTGTTCCTGGTTGGCATCGGCCTGCCAGGCCGGCACCCAGCTCAGTTGCAGCGGGGCGCTGCGCTGCGGCGCCAGGTACAGGCTGCCGTCGCGAATGTCCGGCCAGCGCAGGGTGGCGGCGTGGGCAGTGGCGGCCAGCAGCAGGCCGGGTAACAACATCCATGTACGTTTCATACCGTTCTCCGTTGCAGCATCTGGCGCAAAGGCAACAGATCGCCAGGCAACACAAACAAGGTCCGCAGCAACGGTACGCCGCTCAGCCTGCAGTACAGCACGAGCATGGCCACCGTCACCCCAAGGTAGGCGATGGAGGAGGCCAGGGCCGCACCCGCGATGCCAAAACGGGGAATCAGGACCACGTTGAGAATCAGGTTTGCCGCCGCGCCCACCCCCATCATCAGCGAGACCGCGCCGGGGCGATTCTTGCCCAGCAGGTCCAGGCGCAGGATGCTTGCGTAGCACAGGCCGAACAAGCCGGGAAGCAGTGCCAGCAGGGCCGGGTAGGCCGGCTGGTAGGCCGCGCCGAACAGGGTGACGATCAGCCATTCGCCCACCAGGGCCATGCTCAGGCAGGCCCCCAGCATCACGGTGGCAGTCAGGCGCAGGGCCAGCGGGGTGAGCTTGTCCATGCCGGCATCCTGCTGCAGCAGGCGCTTCATCAGCGGGGTGGTGACGGCCTCGGGGATGATCAGCAGCAGTTCGGCGGCGGCGCTGGCCATGGCGTAGTGCCCCAGGGCGGCGCTGCCCAGGAAGGCACTGATGAACAGGTAGTCCGAGCGCAGGATGACCTGCTGGAACAGCACGTCCGGGTGGCTGCGCGCACTGTAGGCCAGCAGCTCGCGCTGCCCGCCGCGGTTCCAGCACAGCGTGATGTCGTGCTGGCGGCCCAGCCACACCAGGCCCAGCAGCGCGACCAGCCCCAGGCCCAGCAGCCAACTGATCAGCGCGGCCTCCAGCGCCGCGTGCTGCCACATCCAGAACATGCCCACGAACAGCAGCAGCGGCACCAGCGATTCGGTCAGGCGCAGTGCGTTGAATGCGCCCACCCCGCCGGTGGCGTTGTGCAGGGTGAGCAGGCCGCTCTTGAGCACCGTCAGCGGCACCGCCAGCAGCAACAGCCAGGCCAGCAGGCCCAGTTGCAGGGTCACTTCCAGTTCAGTGCCGAATTCGCGCATCAGCGCCACGCAGATCAGGGTCAGCACCCCGGCCAGCAGGCACCCGTAGATCAGCACCTGGCTCAGCAGCAGGCCCATCGAGCGTTGCTGCGCCGCCTGATAGCCCACCGCGGTGTTCAGCCCGCCGCTGGTGGCGGCACTGATCAGGTCGGGCAGGGTGCTGAGCAGGGCGAACAGGCCGCGCTCGCTGGGCCCCAGAATGCGCGCCAGCAGCACGTTGCGCGCCAGGCGCAGGGCGATCATCGCCAGGCGTGTGCCCATGCTCAGCAGCAGGTGGCGCAGGTAGTTGCCACGACTCATGAGCGGCCTCCGCGGCTGATGCGCCAGGCCAGCAGCGAGGGGCGGCTGGCGTTGCGCTGGCTGACGCCGATGCGCGGCAACGCCAGTGGGTCGTCATGACCCTGGCAGATCCCGGCGCGGGTGCTCAGGGCGAAGGGGTAGCGATGGGCGGCCAGGCGCGCGCGTACCCGGGCGTCATGGTCGCCGTTGGGGTAGCAGTACACCGGCAGCGGCTGCTGGCAGCCTTGCTGCAAGGCGTGGTGGCTGCGGCTGAGTTCTTCATCCAGGCGCTGGTTGTCCAGCCCAGGCAGCAGCGCGTGACTGGCCCCGTGCGGGCCGAAGCTGATCAGCCCGGAGCCTTCCAGTTCGCGCACCTGCTGCCAGTCCAGGGCCTGGGGCAGGGATTCGGCCGGGCAGGCGTCTGTCAATTGATGCAGGGCGGCCGGGCTCAGGGTCTTGAGGCTTTGCAGGTAGCCGGCCAGCGCCTGGCTGCGGGCGTTGGGCCGCTGGTTCATGAAGTAGGCAGCCGGCAGCGGCCGGCCGATCTTGCGCAACGCCTCGATCAGGGTGTGGCGCGGGCCTTCGCCATGGCTGCCCCACAGGGTTTCGCCCAGGCTTTCCCACCAGAAGCGCTGGCGGCTGCCGATGTAGTCGGTGGACAGGAAGATGCTGGCCGGTACCTGGTACTGCTGCAGCAACGGGAACGCATTGAGCGCGTTGTCGCGCCAGCCGTCGTCGAAGGTCAGGGCAACCTTGGGGCGGCTGTCGCCTCTGGGCTGCTGATGGTCCTTGAGCAGGTCCATCAGGTGCACGCAATCGAAGTGCTGGCGCAGCCAGCGCAGCAGGCGCTCGAAGGCCTGCGGGCCCACGCACAGTTCGTTGCGATGGGGCAGGGCCGCGCTGGCGTCGTCGGCCAGCACCCGGTGCAGCATCAGGATGACCCCGGCGCCGCGCAGCTGGCTGCGGCCCTTCGGGGAGTGCAGGTACAACCAACCGCTGGCGCGCTTGAGACTGGTCTTGATCGGCATGAAGGCACTCATCGGGTCTGGTCGGGGTTCCATTGGTTGTAGCTGTGCCCGCGCAGGAACTGCCACAGGCCCACGCTCATGCCGGCCAGGGTCACCAGCACGAAGGCGGCCAGGCGAAACGGCTTGGGCAGGCGGTGGCCCTTGTCCAGCAGGCCGACCACGGCGATGGCATAACCCAGCAGCTGGGCGGCCAGGGTCAGGCGATAGAAACCGTGGCCGTCGAGCAGCCACAGGTTGGCCAGCAGCAGGGGCACCAGCAGCACGGGGGCCAGGCGGCGTACCAGCTTGTGGCTGATCAGGGCGATGGCGTAGAGCCCGTGGCGCAGCGGGTTGAGCAGTTCGCGCCGGGCCGCCAGGCTGATCAGCCCGCCGACGGTGACGCGCTGGCGGCGGCTGAACTGGCGCTCGGCCTCGTCCACGCCGTAGTCCAGCACCCTGGCCTGGTCGACGTAGACCACGCGCTTGTGTGCCACCGGGGCGCAGGTATTGATGAAGAAGTCGTCGTTGACCCGGTCCGGGATCGGCTGGTACAGCTCGCGGCGCAGGGCCTGCAACGCACCGTCGGCCGACACCGTGCAGCCGGTGCGGCTCTCTACCCGGCGCAGCCAGGCTTCGTAGTGGCGGTACAGGCTCTCGCCCAGGCTCAGGCCCTTGCCCGCCACCGGGATGGTCATGTTGCCCACGGTGCCGCCCACCTCAGGGTCGGCGAAGGGCGCGAGCAGTGCGGCGAAGGTGCCCTCCACCCAGTGCACGTCGGCATCGGTGAACACCAGAATGTCGCCGCTGCAGTGCTCGACGGCGGCATTGAGCACGCGGTTCTTGCCCATCCGTGGCAGGTCCAGCACCAGGATGCGCGGGTCGTCGAAGGTGCGCGCCAGGGCCACGGTCTGGTCACTGGAGCCGTCGCTGGCCACCACGATCTGCAGGCTGGCGAGCGGACAGTCCTGCTCCAGCAGGTTGCGCAGCTTGTTTTCGATGTTGCGCGCCTCGTTGTGCGCCGCAACCACCACGCTGACCCGTTGCGGCGGCAGCGGCGGCGGGGTGTGCCGCGGGAACAGCGGCCCCACCAGCGTGAGCAGCAGCGGGTAGCCCAGCCAGGCATAGAAAGGCAACAGCAGGCAAAGCCAGAAAATGAACTCAGCCACGTGCGGGCCTCCTTGCGTTCCAGTTGAACAGGCTGAGCACGAAGGCCGCTCCAGCCAGGTGCAGGCGAACCCAGTGCAGGCCCCACAGTTGCAGGGTGAACACCGGGTCGCGGTGTTTGAGACTCTGGCGCAGGCTCAGCGCCAGCGCCGGCAGGCTGGTGAAGAACAGCAGCAGCATTGCCAGATGCGGAAACCCGTCGAGCAGCGCGGACAATGCCAGCGCATCGAGCACCCAGGCCCCGAGGGACAGCAACGGGAAGCGCAGCAGGCGCAGGCTCGCGCCATTGCTGCGCAGCAGTTGCAGGTTGCTGCCCTGGCGCCACAGCTCCTTGCCCAGCCATTCGCTCCAGCTGCCCTCGTAGCCCCAGTGCAGCACCACCGGTGCGCGCAGGGCCAGCAGGCGGGCACCGGCCTGGGCCAGGCGCCAGGTGAAGTCCTTGTCTTCGCCGGTGCGCAGGGTTTCGTTGAAACCGCCCACCCGGTCGAACCAGTCGCGGCGCATCAGCAGGTTGGGGGTGGGCAGCCATTGCATGCTGTGCAGCGCCGGCCGGCCGGCGCGCAGTGTGCGTCGCTGCCAGGCGCGGGCGAACCAGGGCGCCTGGCGCGGGGTGTCGCAGTCCAGCGCGAATACATCGCCACGGCCCTGGGCGTGCAGGTCCAGCAGCAGGCTCAGCCACTGCTCCGGCACCTCGATGTCGGCATCCAGAAACGCCACCCATTCTCCGGAGCTGGCCTGCACGCCCCGGTTGCGCAAGGCGCCGATGGTCAGCCCCGGCAGGTCGAGCACCTTGGCGCTGAGGTTACGGGCAATCTGCGGGCCATCGTCGGAGGAGCCGTTGTCCACCACGATCAGCTCGCAGTCCAGGCCGGCAAGGTCGGCGGCCCGACGCGCCGAGTGAAGGGTGCGGGCAATATGGCGTGCCTCGTTGAACATCGGCATCACGATACTGATCTTCATCCGGCCACCTGCACGGGGCGCGCCTGTTCGGCCTTGAGGCGCAGCACGCTGGAAAGCGCCAGCAGAATCCACAGGTACTTGTGGTTCGGCGCACTGAGGAACATCAGGAACAGGCCGATGGCAAGCATGCTGGTGGACAGGTGCGTGAGCATGTCGGCCTGCCCCTGATCACCCTTTTGCAGCCACAGGCGCCGTGCATGCCAGAGGTTGTGCAGGGCCAGCATGACCATGCCGACGAATGCCAGGCCCGCCGGTACGCCGACTTCGCTGAAGATTTCCAGGTAGGTGTTGTGGGCACGGCGGTACAGGTCGCCGACCTTGCGGTTGGCCGAGAACGCCTTGGCGTAGCCGGTGGTGGCGTATTCCAGCGGGAAGGTGCCGGGGCCGGTGCCCAGCAGCGGATGTTCGCGGATCATCTTGCTGCCCACCACGATGTAGGACGAACGCCGGCCCAGGGAGTCGTCCTTGTAGGCATTGACCCCGGACTTGAGCAAGGCCAGCGACTGGATACGCTCGATGTAGCTGGCCGGCATCACCGCGACCGCCACAGGCAGCACGATGGCCAGGCCGAGCATGGCGAAGCCCAGGTGGCGCGGGCGCAGGTGCGTGAGTTTTTCGCGGTAGTGCACCAGGCCGATCACCAGGCTGATGGCCAGCACCACCAGCCCGGAACGTGAGTTGGTCTTGGTCATGCCGGCCAGCAACAGCACCACGCAGGCCAGCCAGAACAGCCGCTGCAGGCGGTTGGGGCTGCTGAACACCAGCCACAGGGCCATGGGCACAGCGATGGCGATGAGCATGGCGAACACGTTGGGGTCTTCGAGCAGGCCCGAGGCGCGGCCTTCGTCCTGGTACTTGGCCGAGAACATCGCCATGGCACAGGTGACGCCCACGCTCAGGGTCACCAGGCGGTACATCATCGGCAGGTTGAGTTCGCGCCCGATCAGCAGGGTGAGCACGAACAGCACCAGGCCCACCGCCAGTTCGCGAAAGTGCCCCATGGACATCTCGCTGCTTTCACTGGCCAGAAAGCTCAGCAGGTACAGCGCCATAAAGGCCAGCAGCAGGCGCCACATGGAGCTGCGCAGGCGTTCGCCCGGCAGCTGCCCCACGGCCAGTTGCAGCAG
This sequence comes from Pseudomonas sp. UBA7500, assembly GCF_002478435.1. Classification (NCBI taxonomy): domain Bacteria; kingdom Pseudomonadati; phylum Pseudomonadota; class Gammaproteobacteria; order Pseudomonadales; family Pseudomonadaceae; genus Pseudomonas; species Pseudomonas sp. UBA7500. The sequence continues at coordinate 38,347 of NZ_DLNW01000047.1, forward strand.
CAGCACCATGGCCAGCGCGGCGCCGATGAATTTCGAGGCGGTCAGCTCGCTGTCCTTGAACAGGCCCTCCAGCGGCACCAGGGTGATGATGGCCAGCAGGCCCCACGCCGGGCGGCGGTACAGCACCAGCACGCCGGCCAGGCCGATCACCGCGCCGGGGGCCAGGAACGGGTAGGGGCTGGCCAGCAGTACCACGCTGACGATCGCCAGCAGGCCGATCAGGGACAGGGGAATGATCATGCGCAGGTCTCCTTGGCCGCACCTGCCGTGCCGCGATAGACCTGGGCCCAGCGTTGCGCCAGCGTCGGCAGGTGATAACGTTCACGTTGGGTGCGTCGTGCCTGGGCGATCAGCTCGCCGGCCTGGGCCGGGTCGAGCATCAGCGCTTCGAGCTGGGCGGCCAGTTCGTCCACCGCCAGGGGCGGTGCCAGCAGCCCGCTGCGCCCGTGCTCGATCACGTCGGGGATGCCGCCGACACCAAAGGCCACCACCGGCACGCCATCCTGCATGGCTTCGAGCAGGATCATCGGGGTGCCTTCGGTGCGCGAGCTGATCACCAGCGCATCCAGGCGCGCCATCCATTGGCGCATGTCTTCCTGAAAGCCTGGCAGGCGGATGCGCTCGTGCAGCCCGGCGGCATCGACGCGGGCCTGCAGGGCTTCGCGTTCCGGGCCGTCGCCGAGCATCACCGCGTCCAGATGCGGGTGGCGCTGGCACAGCGGGATCAGCGTATCGAGGAACAGGTCAGGGCCCTTTTCGCTGCTCAGGCGCCCCACGTAGCCGGCCAGCCAGCGTTCGTGGCCGTGGGCATGGGCGGGCAGGGCGCCAGCATCCGGCAGGCCGTTGGGGATGACATCGAGCTTGCGCTGCGCCACGCCGGCACGCAGGTGGATCCGGCGGATGCTCTCGGCCACGCACACCACCTTGCCGATGGTGGCGGTGCGGCACAGTTGCAGGCTCAGCCAGGTGTACAGCCGCTGCTTGCGGCTGCTGGGGGTGAAGCCGTGCTGGGTGGCGACCATCGGCAGGCGCCACAGGGTGGCGCCCACCCAGCCGAACAGCAGGCCCTTGAAGTTGTGGCTGTTGATCAGCGGCTGCTGGCTGCGGTACTGGTCCAGCGCCCGCAGCACCTCGCCCAGCCCGTTGCAGGTGCGACAGTCCACGCCGGCGGCGGCAAAGCGCGCCACCAGCGTCTGCGGCGCGCCCAGAAACAGCACCACGTGCTGTCCCGGGGTGGCCTGGCAGTGGTCCAGCAACATCCGTTCGGCGCCATAGAAGCCGCCACTGCCCAGCAGGTGGATGATCGGCCGCTGCGGGCTCATGGCTGCGTTCAATTGCGCACCCAGTGCACCAGCCGTGGCAGCGACCAGCCCTTGTGCGGGTTGTGCGTTTCCGGGGTCTGGTCGTTGATCACCAGCAGTACCGGCAAGCCCAGCTGCTGGGTGATCTGCGCCGGGTGCTTGAAGCGATGGTCGAAGAACTCGCGCACGTACACCAGGGCGATGCCCAGCAGCAGGCCGGTGAGCATGCCGAACGGAATGATCAGCATCGGCTTGGGAAAGGCCGGCTCGGCGGGCTCATAGGGCGCACTGAGAATCCGTGCGTTGGACACGTCACCCGACAGCAGGCGCTCGCCACGGGCTTCCTCGTAGCGCTGGGTGTAGGTGAAGAACGCCTTGTGCAGGGCATCGATCTCGGTATCCAGCTGACGCGCCTTGCTCTGGGTTTCCTGCAACTGGTGCACGCGGCTCTTGTAGTCGGCGATGCGCTGGGTTTTCTGCGCGATCACGTTCTGTACCACGGCCAGGTCCTTCTCGCGCTCCTGGATACGGTTGGCGACGATCTTGAGAAACTGCTGGCGGGTCTTGGCGATCTGCTCGCGCTGCAGCAGCATCTGCTCGCTGCCGGGCTGGAACACTGCCAGGTCGCTGACGTAGGTCAGTACCTGGGTGGTCAGCTGCTCGCCCAGTTGCTTGATCTCGCGGTCCTCGAAGGCCACGTTGTCGACGGTCTGGGTGAAGGTGAAGGGGAAGGCGAAGTCGCGCATGTTGGCGTTGCTGGCCGCGGCCAGGCTGGTCTTGAGGTATTCCAGCCACTGCTGGCTCTGCAGCAGGCGATCGCGGTACTGGTTGAGTGCCTGTTCCTCGGTGTTGATGGCATTGAGGCGGAAGGTGATCTCTTCCTTGGGGTCGGACGAGCCGATGCCTTCGAGCATGCCCAGGCGCTTGCTTTCCAGGTCATCCATGCGCACCTGGTACTGCATCTTCTTCTGCTCGTAGAACTCCTGCGGCAGTTCGTTGGACTGCAGGTTCTGGCGGTTGCGCAGGTAGTTGTCGAGCAGACGGCTGACGAACAGCGTACCGACCTTGGGGTCGGGGAAGCTGTAGGTGATGGACACCACGTTGGAGCCGGGCAGGGTCTCGATCTTCAGGTCCTTGATCGCGTCGTCGGTCAGGGTGTCGAGCTGGGTATCGCGTACCGGGTCGACCTCCAGCCCGAACAGGCTGCGCACCGGGTTGACCACATACTCGCGCAGCGGGTTGACGATCAGGCTGCGGATCGGCCCGAACACCAGGCGCTGCAGCAGGCCGGGGGGCACGTCATACAGGCCCTCGTCGCGCAGCTGGGTGATGGTCTGGCGGATCAGCGTGGGTGAACGCAGGATGTTGCTCTCGGTCTCCATGTCGGCCAGCGAAGGCGGAATGAACTTGTCGGTCTCCTGGGCCAGGGCGGTGTTGGTATCGCTCTGGGAGAGCTTTTTCGACTGCACGATCACTTCGGCCGTGATGTCGAAGCTCTGCTTGAGCACCAGCGGCAGCAACAGGGCAATCACTGCGAACACCAGGAATACCCGCTTCACCAACTGACGGTTGGCGAAGAGGATCCTGAAGAATTCATGCAGGTAGTTTTCTTTGGTAGTCATGCGCGTGTACCTGCCTGGGTTTAGTTATCGCTGTCTTTGTTGTCGACGCGGTAGGAGAAGCTGAAGCCCACCCCCTGGAACAGCACCACGTCGGCCAGTTGCCGGGCCAGTTCGCCGGCGCTGGCCAGCTTGGTCTTGGGCACGTAGAGCATGTCGTCGGGCTGCAGGTAGGCCACCTGCGCGGCGCTGGCGTCCAGGGCCTTGTCGACGTTGTAGGGCACGGCCTGCACCTGGTTGCCGTTGCGCCGCATGATCACCACCGAGTCGAGCCGGGCCTTGAGGCTGGGCCCGCGGGCCAGGGTCAGGGCTTCGAGCACCGATACCGGGCGCCGGATCGGATAGGCGCCGGGCTGGGCCACCTCACCGAGCACATAGATCTCGTTGACCGCAGTGGACTTGAGCATCACGTCCACCGTCATGCGCCCGGGCAGGTCGGCGTAGCGCTTGTTGAGGAAGGTCTGCAGCTGGGTGACGGTCATGCCCTGCAGCGGCACCGCGCCCACCTCCGGAAAGCTGGCCTGGCCGTCGGTGCCCACGGTGATCTCGCGGCTCATGCCGGTGGCGGGGTGGTTGAGTGCGCTCTTGAGGTTCTGTTCGTTGGTCAGCGGGCTGATCACCTGCACGGTCATCTGGTCGCGGTTGGGCTGGAACAGGCGCTTGTTGCGGTAGGCCTGCTGGATGGCCTGGCGCGCTTCGTCCGGGGTCATCCCGGCGACGTTCACCGAGGTGTTGGCCCGTGGCAGTTCGATGGTGCCATCGGGCAGCACCAGCTGGTTGCCGTTGAGCGAGCTGGCCGCAAGGAAGCCCAGGCCGACGGTGTCACCGGGCTGGATGCGATAGGCCTGCGAGCCGCTGGTGCTGATATGGAAGATCACATCGAGCACGTCCCCCGGGCGCAGCGCCTGCTCGCCGCGTGGCAGCTCGGTGTCCTGGGCGTTGGCCGCGTTGGCAGTCATGATCTGCACCGGCATCTGGCGTGGCTCCTGGCTGGTGCAGGCTGCCAGAGGCAGCAGCGCCAGCAGGGCGAACAGTTTCACATTCATAGCGTCATCCTTAGCCTGGCTGCTCAGAGATTGTTGTAAAGCCATTTGGGCATGTAGTAGCGGCGTCGGTTGAACACGCTGCCGATCAGCTTGGCGCCGGCCTGGGTCAGGCGCTGGGCGGCGGCCTGGGCGACCTCCCAGCGGGTGTCCTCGGCGGTGACCACCAGGATCACGCCATCGACCAGGGTGCCGATCACCAGGCTGTCGACGCTGGAGTACACCGCCTCGCCGTCGATGACCACGAAGCGGTAGTGCGCGCTGAGCTGGCTCAGCAGGGCACGCAGGCGGTCCGGGTTAAGTCGTTCGTTGCCACGCCGGTACTGGCCGCAGGGCAACATGTCGAAAGGCTGGTCTGACACCCGCACCAGGCAGTCCTGCAGCACGGGCGGGGTGTCCTGCTCGAACAGCAGGTCGCGAAAGCCGGGCAGCTTCTGCAGGCCCATCTGCTGGGTCAGGCTGTTGCTGGTAGGGCTGCTGTCCACCAGCAGTACCGGTCCGCCGCTCATCAGCGTCAGCTGCTTGGCGAAGGCCAGCGCACTGGTGCTGGTACCGCTGCCGGTATTGGCCGCGGTCAGCAGCAGCACGCGCTGCTCCTGGTCCAGCACGGTGGACGTCAGGTTGGTTTCGCTGGGGGTGGCGATGGTCAGACTTCTCGAAGTAGAACCGTCCATTCAACTTGCTCCGTGGCCGCTGAAGACTTTGAAGGGGGTCTTGAGCAGGATCTTCAGGTCCAGGCTCAAGCTCTGTTCGGCGATGTAACTCAGGTCAAGCTCGACCCGCTGGTCGAAGTCGATGTTGCTGCGCCCCGAGATCTGCCACAGGCCGGTCATGCCGGGGTAGATGCTCAGGCGCGCCAGGTGGCTGTCCTTGTAGCGATAGGCGTTGAAGGAGGTCGGGCGAGGGCCCACCAGGCGCATTTCGCCGCGGATCACGTTGAACAGGTTGGGCAGCTCGTCCAGGCTGCTGCGCCGCAGGAAGCTGCCGATGCGGGTTACGCGCGGGTCCTTGTCGATCTTGAAGTCGATGGCGTCGGCACCGTGCTTGTTCAGGTGGCGCACCGACTCCTTGAGGTCCTCGGCGTTGGCGACCATGGTGCGGAACTTGTACATGCCGAAGCTGCGCCCGCGGTAGCCGGTGCGCTGCTGCACGAAGAACACCGGGCCGGGGCTGCTCAGCTTGACCAGCACGGCCAGCACCAGCAGCAGCGGTGAAATCAACAGCACGATCATCAGCGCACCGATGAACGACAGTACGCGGTTGGTGCGCGACAGCGTCCACGGCCGCCCGCCGGCGCGCCCGGTCATCCAGCCACGGCCCTGCATGTGAATCGCCGCATCGATGCGCATGCGGTGATTGGGGTCCATGCGTTTGTCCTGGCGCAGGGCCTGGGTTTCAGCACTTTTCTGTTGGCCTGTCATACCACCCTCCGTTGATGCTCGGGCGCGGCAACCGGCGTTTGCCCGATGGACCGCACAGCGTCGTCGGGCGTGTGCGCGTAATAATCGACGAACCAGGCGACGAAGCGGCGCAGCCCTTCGTCCAGCGAGATGCACGGGGTGAAGCCGGTGGCCTGGGCCAGGGCACTGGCATCGGCGCAGGTGTCCAGCACGTCACCGGGCTGCAGGGGCAGCAACTCGACCTGGGCGGTGCGCTGCAGGTGTTTTTCCAGCAGCGCCACGTAGTCGGTCAGGGCCACCGGCCGTTGCCCACCGATGTTGTAGATGCGCCAGGGCGCGTGGCTGCTGGCCGGGTCGCTGGCCAGGCGGTCCCAGGCCGGGTCGCTGACCGGGGCCAGCGGGATCAGGCGCACCAGGCTTTCGACGATGTCGTCGATGTAGGTGAAGTCGCGCTGGTGCTGGCCGTAGTTGAACAGCTTGAGCGGGTGGCCCTGGCTGATGGCCTGGGCGAACTGGATGGGCGACATGTCCGGGCGCCCCCAGGGGCCGTACACGGTGAAAAAGCGCAGCCCGGTGGTGGGGATGGCGAACAGGTGGCTGTAGCTGTGGGCCATCAGTTCGTTGGCCTTCTTGCTCGCGGCGTACAGCGACAGCGGATGGTCCACTGCGTCCTGCACGGCATAGGGTGTGCGCTGGTTGCTGCCGTACACCGAGCTTGAGGAGGCATACAGCAGGTGCTGCACCGGATGGCGGCGGCAGGCCTCGAGCATGTTGAGGAAACCCACCAGGTTGCTGTCCACGTAGGCGCGCGGGTTGTCCAGCGAATAGCGCACCCCGGCCTGGGCGGCCAGGTGGATCACCACCTCGGGGGCGAACTCGGCGAACAGCGCCTCGATGCCTGGGCCGTCGGCCAGGTCCAGGCGGCGCAGGTCGAAATCGCCGGCCTGGGCCTGGACCCAGCGCACGCGGTCTTGCTTGAGCGCGGGGTCGTAGTAGTCGTTGAAATTGTCCAGGCCCACGACCTGATGGCCGTCGCGCAACAGGCGCAGTGTGCAGTGTGCGCCGACGAAGCCGGCCGCACCGGTGACCAGTATTCTCATGGCGCCGATACCTGCGGTTGTACCTGGCGCAGGCCGATGCCGCTGTAGGTCAGGCCGAAGGTTGCCACCTGTTCGGGGCTGTAGAGGTTGCGTCCGTCGATGATCAGGCGTTCGCGCAGCTTTTGCGCCAGCAGGTTGAAATCCACCACGCGGAAGGTCTTCCACTCGGTGCAGATCACCAGCGCATCGGCATCCTCCAGGGTGTCGTCACGGGTGGCGCACAGTTGCAGGTCGTCGCGGTAGCCATACAGGCGCCGGCATTCGGCCATGGCTTCGGGGTCGAAGGCGCGCACCGTGGCGCCCTCGGCCCACAGCGCCTCCATCAGGTAGCGGCTGGGGGCTTCGCGCATGTCGTCGGTATTGGGTTTGAAGGCCAGGCCCCACAGGGCGATGGATTTGCCCTTCAGGCTGCCGGGGAAGCTGCGCTTGAGCTTGCTGAACAGGATCTGGCGCTGGCTGTCGTTGATTTCGCTCACGCTCTGCAGTAGGCGCAGCGGCATGCCGCTGTGTTCGGCGGTATGCAGCAGCGCACGCAGGTCCTTGGGGAAGCACGACCCGCCAAAGCCACAGCCCGGGTAGATGAAGTGGTAGCCGATGCGTGGGTCCGAGCCGATGCCCTTGCGCACCGATTCGATGTCGGCACCGAGGAACTCGCTGAGGTTGGCCAGTTCGTTCATGAAGCTGATGCGCGTGGCGAGCATGGCGTTGGCTGCGTACTTGGTCAGCTCGGCGCTGCGGTTGTCCATGAACATGAGCTTTTCATGATTGCGGCAGAACGGCGCGTACAGCTCGGACAACTGCTGCTGGGCCTGGTCATCGGCGGTACCGACGATGATCCGATCCGGGCGCATGCAGTCGGCCAGGGCGCTGCCTTCCTTGAGAAACTCGGGGTTGGAGACCACCCGCACCTGCAGTTGATGCTTGCCCAGCCGGTCGAGCTCCTCGCGGGCGAGCGCGGCCACCTTGTCGGCGGTGCCCACCGGCACGGTGGACTTGATGATCAGGGTGCGGTGCGCCGCCATCAGGCCGGCGATCTGCCGGGTGACGCCCAGCACGTGGGAAAGGTCGGCCGAGCCGTCTTCGTCCGGTGGGGTGCCGACCGCAATGAAGATCAGCTCGGCGTGGGCGACGGCATCGCTGGCCTGGGTACTGAACGACAGCCGACCTTCCTTGATGTTTTCCTCGAGCATGCCCGACAGGCCAGGCTCATGAATAGGTGGAACACCTTGTCGCAACTGACTGATTTTATGGGCGTCTACATCGACACAAAGTACCCGGTGACCTACGTCAGCCAAAGCGGCAGCTTGCACAAGTCCGACATAACCGGTGCCAAATACGCTCACATCCATGCTGGCGTGCCTCGTATGGAGTAATGAAAGTGAAACAGCGGGTGTGAATTCGGTATAGACCAGCTGAGCCGGTTTGTGTCAAACCTATGGCATGTATCTGTAGAGTTACAGGTGGTAGGAGTTCCACTGTTTTGCCATCAACCCTTTTCCAATCCGTACCTTAGCGTCGAAATGGGCTGGCACTTGGCCGGTTGTCAATGCGATGAACGGTCGTAGCCCGCGTAAAACGTGGCTCGTGGAATGTGGGTTGTTTCGCGAATGCATCAGATTCCCGCTTAAAAAGCGCCATAATCGGCGCCCTGCATTTCGTCATTTTTTTGACAAACTGTGGTTTGCGCTTTGTCGGCATCCTGCTACCGTGTGGGAAACCTCAGTGGGCTGGGGGGAAACATTTCTGGCGGGGAAGTCATGCGCGTTTACATCAAGGGACTGTTGCTGCTGGTCTACCTTCTGAGTTTCCATGCGTACTACCTCGAGCGTCTCGAGGCGATCGGGCTGGGGGTGGCACTGGTGTTGTATGCCGGTGTATTCGTGCTGCTGGTGGCTGCCCTGTGGCTGTGCGCGAACATACGCCAGGGCCTGGTGCGCTGGCTGTTTGCAGTGGGGTTCTGTGCCAGCGCGGTGTTTTTCGACGCCTATACGCGCATAACCGCCGAATACCTCACCTACAGCGCCTTCGTTTCGATGGTGTATTCGGGTGGGTTCATCGGCGAGGCGCTTGAGCAGTACCACAGCGTGATCCTGGGGGTCGCGGCCAAGGGGCTGCTGTTGCTGCTGGGGCTGGGCCTGCGCCCGGACCCGGTGCAGCGGCTGCCCGGCACCCTGGCGTGGGCCGCACCGCTGCTGGGCCTGGCGCTGTTGACCGGCATCCTGTTCGTGCGTGCCGGCGAGGGCGCACGCGGCCTGCCGGTGATGTACACGCCGCTGGCCTACCTGAACCTGTTCCTCTACGAATCGCTGCACGACAGCGTGGGCCCGCGCCAGCCAGTGACGCTGGCGCGCAGCGGCCCGCCATTGGCGCGCGATATCGTGCTGATCATCGACGAGAGCGTTTCGGGCAACTACCTGGACCTCAATACCCCCAACGGGGTCACCAGCAACCTCACCCACCCCCAGCCGGGGGCCAGCATCTTCAACTACGGCTATGCCGCCTCCATCGCCAATTGCAGCGCCGACACCAACGTCACGCTGCGCTACGGCGGCACCCGCAGCGATTACCTGCGCATCAACTCGACCCTGCCGTCGATCTGGCAGTACGCCAAACAGGCCGGGCTTGCCACCGTCTACATCGACAGCCAGCGCACCGGCGGCAACCTGCAGAACCTGATGGATGCCACCGAAAAGCGCGACATCGACCAGTTCATCCAGTTCGACACCACCCCGGTGCGCGACCGCGACATGGCCGCACTGCAAAAGCTCGTGGAGCTGCTGGGCGACGGCAAGCCGCAACTGATCGTGATCAACAAGGTGGGGGTGCATTTTCCGGTGCACGACAAGTACCCGGATGCGTTCATGACCTACACGCCGGCGTTGCCGCGGGGCCACTATGCCGACATCGCCGATACCGGTCAGCGCGATGGGTTCAGTGGTACCCCGCAGGACTGGGTGCTGTACCGCAACTCGTACAAGAACAGCGTGCTGTGGAGCGTGGGCGAATTCTTCAAGCGCCTGTTTGCCCAGGCCGACCTGAGCCAGGCGGTGATCATCTACACCTCCGACCATGGCCAGGACCTGCATGAGCGCGGCAACCCGGGGCTCAACACCCACTGCGGCGAGAACCCGGTGGAGGAAGAGGGCCTGGTGCCGCTGGTGGTGATCCAGGGCCAGGGCCTGAAGACCCTGGACTGGCAGGCGCAACTGGCGACCAACAAGGACCGCTCCAGCCACTACAACATCTTCCCCACGCTGCTGCAGTTGCTGGGGTATGACGCCGCGGCGGTCGAGCCGATCTACGGACACGCACTCAACGTGCCGACCAACGATCCGTTCAGTTTCAACTACCGCTTCAATGCACGCCTTGGTGCCAAGCCCGAGTTCAAGCATATCGACCTGGACGTGGTGGTCACACCGGGGCCGCAGGGCATGCCGGTGGGCACGGCCCAGTGAGTTGACCGGGCCGATGCCTCAGGACCCGGAGGCCGGGCACCCGGCCCGGGTGTCATCGGCCGCCTGGGCTATCAGCCCTGCAAGACGCGCCACGTTGCGTTGCTGGGCTGCCACCAGCTCGGCGATCCCGGTGCCCGCCGCACTGCGTACCAGGCTGTGGCAGCGCAGGGCGGGGCGGTTGGCATCGCCGCCCAGCGTACGCAGGCGCCAGCGCGCCTCCATCAGGGCGTATTGCCCGGGTACCGAGTCGAAGCGCTGCACCTCCAGGCGCAGGCCCAGGGTGCGCGGTGCATTGCTGTTGAGCTGGCCGCTCAAGGCGCTGCGCAGTTCATCCACCAGGCTGGCGCCCCACCATTCACTGTCGAGCACCGCCAGGCCGCTGTCGCCCTGACGCACGACGATCTGCTCGCGGTCGACCTGGGGCGGCACGCTGATGGACTCTATGCGTACGTCTACCGCACGGGTCGCCCCGGCCTGCAGCTGCGCAGGCACCAGGGTGTGGTAGTGCACCGGCTCGCTGCGACAGGCCGCCAGCAACAGCGCGATGCCAAGCAGCGAAGGTTTGAGCAGATAGGTCATGGGGCGGGCTCCAGTGCTCATTGGCGCGAGGAAGGTTGCAAGGCATCGGCAGGGGCATTGTCGGGCCGCCCGCGCAGCAGCGACTCGGGATTGCGCTTGAGGTAGTCGGCCAGCTCGCGCATCGAGCGGGTCATGCGGCCCAGGTCGTCCAGGGTCTGCGACAGCTGCTCGCGCTGTGGCGAGTCGTCGGCCAGGGTCGCATTGGCACTCTTGAGCGTGGTGCTCATGTCCTGCAGGGTGCCCTCGATGCCGGGCAGGGTCTTGCCATTGAACTGCTTGAGCGCCTTGCGCAGCTCCACCAGGTTGGCGTCAAGGTTGCCGGCGATGCGTTCGATGGGCAGCTTGTTGATCTTCTCGACCATGGCCTGGAACTGCTCCTGCAGTTGCTCCAGGCTGCTGGGGATGGTCGGGATGGTGATGGGGCGCGCGGTCGGGTCGAAGGTCACCTTGGGCGCCTTGGGGTAGAAATCCAGGGCGATGTACAACTGCCCGGTCAACAGGTTGCCGCTGCGGGCCTGGGCGCGCAGGCCGTTGTCGATGAAGGTGCCCATCAGGCGGACGCCGGCCTGTTCATCGTCAGGGTTGTGATTGAGCACCTTGAGCATCTTGGTATGCGCCTGGCCCAGGCGTTGCGGGTAGATCACGATGCCCACATTCACCGGAAAAGTGCGGGTCTTGGCGTCGAAGTCGAGGTTGATGGCGACTACCCGGCCGAATTCCATGCCCAGGAACTCCACCGGTGCGCCCACCTTGAGCCCGCGCAGCGACTGGTCGAAGCGCAGCGCCAGGTACTGCGCCTTGCCCGCCGGCGGGGCGAGGGCTGCGGGGCGGTCGTCGAACAGCTCGAAGGTCTTGTCCTCGGCTGCCGGCTGGTCGTCGGGGCTGTAGTCCGGGGCCCTGAAGGCCACGCCGCCGACCATCAGCGACGACAGCGACTCGGTGCGCAGGGCAAAGCCGTTGGCACCCACCTCGACATCCACGCCGCTGGCGTTCCAGAACCGCGTGTTGTCGGTGACGAAGGCATCGTTGGGGGCGTGCACGAACACTTCGACATTGACCCCTTTGCCGTTGGCGTCCAGCGCGTACGACACCACCTGGCCGACCTGGATCTTGCGGTAGTACACCGGCGAGCCGACGCCCAGCGAGCCGAGGTCGGAGGCATGCAGGTTGAAGCGCTTGCCGGGTTCGCCGTAGGTGATTGGCGGTGGTGTCTCCAGGCCGGTGAAGGTCTTGGCGCGGGTGTCCGACTGCCCGGCATCGGCGCCGATGAAGTCACCGGAGAACAGCGTGTCGATACCCGTTACGCCGCCCGCACCGATGCGCGGGCGCACCACCCAGAACAGCGAGTCCTGGCGGGTGAAGTTCTCGGCCTGCTTGACCAGCTTGATGGTGGCGGTGACGCTCTTCTGGTCCTGGCTGAGCTCCACTTCGCTGACCTGGCCGATCACCACGTTGCGGTACTTCACTGCTGTCTTGTTGGCCTCCAGCCCCTGTCCGGTCTTGAAGGTGACCTGGATACTGGGGCCTTCCTGCAGCCAGTTGTGCACCACCAGCGAGATGCCCACCAGCACTGCCACGATCGGCACGATCCACACCAGCGACACGCTGAAGCGCCGGGTCTGCACCGCCGGGCGGGCCGGTTGTGCCGCGCTGTGGTTGCTGTCTTCACTCATGCGCGGGTTCCTTGCCGTTGGGCGGTTGCCAGATCAGGCGGGGGTCGAAGCTCATGGCCGCGAGCATGGTGAACACCACCACCATGCCGAAAAACAGAATGCCCAGGCGCGGCTCGATGTCGCCCAGGGCCTGGAACTTGACCAGCGCGGCAACCAGCGCCACCACGATCACATCGAGCATCGACCAGTAGCCGATCAGCTCGACGAAGCGGAACAGCTTCGAACGCTGGCGCTGGGCCCAGGTACTGCCGCGCTGCACCGTCACCAGCAGCAGGCCCAGGGCCACGAACTTGGTGGCCGGCACCGCGATGCTGGCGATGAAGATGATCAGTGCGATGTCCCATGAGCCATGGGCCCAGAACTCGAGCACGCCGCTCATGATGGTGCTGTCGTCGCCGGCACCGAACAGCTTGGTGTTCATCACCGGCAGCAGGTTGGCCGGGATGTAGAACACCAGGGCGGCGATCAGGTACGCCCAGGTTCGGGTCAGCGACTCGGGCTTGCGCTCATGCAGCGGCGCTGCGCAGCGAGGGCACTGGGTGGGGTGGTCGCGGTTGTCGCAGGCCAGCCCGCAGGCATGGCACAGCACCAGGCCCAGCTCGCTGGCCAGCGGCGGCGCGTTCAAGACAGGTACACCCACAGGTCGCGGATATCGCGCCCGGCCAGGCGGATCATCAGCAGGCTCAGGGCGGCCAGGGCGATCAACCCCAGGCCTGGCAGCACATCGAGCAGCCCGGCCAGCTTGAACACCGCCACCATCGACCCCAGCAGGCACACCTCCAGCATGCTCCACGGGCGCAGGGTTTCCAGCCAGCGCATGCACAGGCTGAAGGCCGGCGAGCGGCGTCGGCCCAGGGCATGCACCAGCACCCACAGCAGCAGCAACAGCTGGAACATCGGCGCGATGATGATCGCGATGGCGGCCACCAGGGCGATGAAGGTGATCGGCCCGGTGGCCAGGGCGCGCACCGAGTCCCATAACGTGGCGCTGTTGTGCAGGCCTTGCAGGCTGATGCTCATCACCGGGTAGAAGTTGGCGAACATCCACAGGATCGCTGCAGTGAGGCTCAGCGCCAGGCGCTGCTGTACATCCAGGCCGTTATGGCGCTGCAGCACGGCGCCGCAACGCAGGCATAGCGCTTTCTGGTGTTTGGCGAGCTCGACCCGTTCATACACGCAGTCGCAGTGTTCGCAGATGATCAACCGATCGGTGCTGGCCACGCTTGGCACTCGCAACAGGGACTAGCTCAATATAGAAGCGCATGGCAATTGAGCAAATCGGCGCCGTTGGGCCATGGTCTATGCTTGACCCTTTGACCCCTTCCAACGCCGCTTTGCAGGAGGCCTGCGCATGCCTACGCGTCGCCGTTTTCTCGCCACCAGTGCTGCCCTGGCCGCTGGCCTGGGGCTGCTGCTGAGCCGCCCGCACGCCCTGGCGCAGCCCCACACGGCGCTGCTCGAGCGCAAGGTGCCGTCCACCGGCGAGGCCTTGCCGGTGATCGGCGCCGGCACCTCGGGCAGTTTCGAGGTGACGGCGGGTTCCCCCGAGTACCAGCAGCTCAAAGCGGTGCTGCAGGTGTTCTTCGATGGTGGCGGCCGGGTCATCGATACCTCGCCCAACTATGGCGGCGCCGACGCGATACTGGGCCAGTTGCTGGAGGAGGGCGGTTGGCGCGAGCGCACCTTCCTGGCCACCAAGATCGCCGCCGACAGCCAGGCTGCGGCGCAGGCGCAATGGGCCCAGACGCTGCGCAGCCTGCGCACCGACAAGGTCGATCTGCTGCAGGTGCACAACCTGCGCGACTGGCAGCGCCAGCTGCCCTACGCCCGTGAACTCAAGGCCCAGGGCAAGAGCCGTTACGTGGGCGTTACCCATTACACCGATGGCGGGCTGGACGAACTGGAGCGCATCCTGCGCCGCGAGCCGCTGGACTTCATCCAGATCCACTATTCGGTGAATGCACCTGGCGCCGCGCGCACGGTGCTGCCGCTGGCACAGGACAAGGGCGTGGCGGTGCTGATCAACCGCGCCTTCGACGACGGCAGGCTGTTTGCCAGGGTCAAGGGCCAGCCGTTGCCGGGCTGGGCCGGCGAAGCCGGCATCGGCAGCTGGGCGCAGCTGTTTCTCAAATTTGCCCTCAGTCACCCGGCAGTGACGACCGTGATCCCGGCCACCAGCCGCCCGGACCGTCAACGCGACCAGCTCAAGGCGGGCAGTGGCGCGTTGCTCGACACGGCCCGGCAGCAGGCGCTGATCAAGATGTTCGGCTGATGCGCCTGCTGGGCCGGCTGTTCACCTTTCACGACGACGAAACCCCGGCGGTGGTGGGCGGCCTTGCGCTGTTCTTCCTGCTGTTCGCCGGCTATTTCATGCTGCGACCGGTACGCGAGACCATGGGGGTGGCCGGCGGCGTCGACAACCTGCAATGGCTGTTCACTGGCACCTTCATCGTCACCTTGCTGGCATTGCCGCTGTTCGGCTGGGTGGTGGCGCGGGCCCGGCGGCGCAGGATCCTGCCCTGGACCTACGGCTTTCTGGCAAGCAACCTGCTGGCCTTCGCCCTGGTGTTCGCGGTGCAGCCCGACAACCTGTGGGTGGCCCGGGCGTTCTACATCTGGCTGTCGGTGTTCAACCTGCTGAGCATCTCGCTGGCCTGGAGCGTACTGGCCGACCTGTTCAGCAACGAGCAGGCAAAGCGCCTGTTCGGTTTGCTGGCAGCCGGTGCGAGCCTGGGCGGGCTGGTGGGGCCGATACTGGGTACCCTGCTGGTGGGCGTGGTCGGGCATGCCGGGCTGGTGTTGCTGGCCACGCTGTTTCTGCTGGGCAGCATCGGCGCGGCAACCTACCTGCAGCGCTGGCGCGACCGTGCGCCCTTGCCGGCGGAGGCCGAACACCCGCGCTCCCGGCCGCTGGGCGGCAACCCGTTCGCTGGGGCCGGCGAGGTGCTGCGCTCGCCCTACCTGTTGATGCTGGCGCTGTTCGTGGTGCTGCTGGCCAGCATCAGTACCTTCCTGTACTTCGAGCAGGCGCGGTTGGTGGCACAGACCTTTACCGACCGCACCCGCCAGACCCAGGTGTTCGGCCTGATCGACACCGTGGTGCAGGCGCTGGCGATCCTCACCCAGTTGTTTTTCACAGGGCGCATCGCGCGGCGCATGGGGGTGGGCGTGTTGCTGGTGGCGGTGCCGCTGGTGATGGTGGCCGGCTTCCTGTGGCTGGCCCTGGCCCCGGTGTTTGCGGTGTTCGTGGTGGTGATGGTGGTGCGCCGTGCGGGGGAGTATGCGCTGGTACGGCCGGGGCGCGAGATGCTGTACACCGTGCTGCCGGCCGAGCAGAAGTACCGCGCCAAGAACTTCATCGACACGGTGGTCTATCGCGGTGGCGATGCGCTCAGTGGCTGGGTCAAGCGCGGGCTGGATGTGCTGGGTGAGCACCCGCAACTGGCGATGCTGATCGGGGCGGGGATTGCGCTGGGGTGGGCGGCTACCGGGGGCTGGCTGGGCAGACGGCAGCGGCGATTGGAGCAACGCAATTGAACGGTGTTGGCTTGCTTCGCCGGCAAGGCCGGCTCCTACAGGGGGTTGCGCCGTTCACAGAACCCCGTAGCAGCCGGCCTTGCCGTGCAGTCAGTCGAGCACTGCCACCGGTTCCGGGTTGCGGCTCACCCACCAGCCAAACCCGGCGGCGGTAAAGAACATGATCAGGCTGTACAGCGCCGCCGGAATGGCCATGGTCGAGTTGTTGAGCAGGGTCGGGCTCAGCGCCAGTGCAATCGCCAGCGTACCGTTGTGGATGCCGATCTCCATGCCAATGGCGATGGCCTGGCGCTTCGGAATCTTCAGTATCCGCGGCACATAGTAGCCCAGCCCCAGGCTCACCAGGTTGAACAACAGCGCGGCTGCGCCTACCAGGGGCGCGTACTCGACCACGGTGGCCCAGTCTTTCATCAGCGCCAGCATCACCGTGCCGGCCAGGAACAGCGCCGCCACCAGCTTCATCGGTTTCTCCATGCGCGCCGCGAAGGCCGGGGTCAGGCGCCGCACCAGCATGCCCAGTGCCACCGGCACCAGCACGATGGCAAACACCTGCAGCACCTTGGCGAATTGCAGCGGGATGGCCTGGTCGGCGCTCATGAAGTAGCTCAGCGACAGGTTGACCAGCAGCGGCATGGTCAGGATCGCGATCAGCGAGTTCACCGCCGTCAGCGTGATGTTGAGCGCCACGTCACCGTGCGCCAGGTGGCTGAACAGGTTGGCGGTGGTGCCACCGGGTGAGGCCGCCAGCAGCATCAGGCCGACCGCCAGGGCCGGTGCCAGGCCAAAACCGTTGGCAATCAGAAAGCAGATGAAGGGCAGCAGCAGGATCTGGCACACCAGGCCGATGACCACCGGCTTGGGGTATTTCACCACTCGGGCGAAGTCGGCCAGGGTCAGCGAAAGCCCCAGGCCGAACATGATGATGCCCAGCGCAACGGGCAGGAAGGCGGTCAGCAATGGCGAAGCGGTCATGGCAGCAACTCGCAGAAAAGAGGTGTCGGCATTCTAGGCCACCAGATCGCCATGTGCTGCTGGGGAGGCCCCGTAGATACAAGTCTTTACGAAAAGGTGCGCAGCGGGCACCGGGCAGGTTGTGCGCACCGTTATGGGGCAAATGCATGCACCGCTCGGGTCGCTTGCCGCGCTCAAGGGGCGTGACAGAGCGATTCCCGGGCGTTGGGCACAGCCCTTGCTAAAGTCTGTTGAAAGGCCCGGGTACTGGAAGACAGCAGCCAATTAGAAGAAGCCGTTACGAACACGGCGAGGAGTGGGGTATGTCCGGAGCTTTTTTTGATGAAATGTATGCCGCAGGGGGCCAGTGTCGCCCGCATTACCGCGAGTTTGCCCGCTGGCTGGCGGACACGCCGCTGGAACTGCTGGCGCAACGCCGCCGCGAAGCCGACCTGCTGTTCCACCGCGCAGGCATCACCTTCACGCTCTACGGTGACGAGCAGGGCACCGAACGCCTGATCCCGTTCGACATCATTCCGCGCAGCATCAAGGCCAGCGAATGGCAGGTGATCGAGCGTGGCTGCATCCAGCGGGTGCAGGCACTGAACATGTTCCTGGCCGATATCTACCATGAGCAGCGCATTCTCAAGGCCGGCATCATCCCGGCCGAGCAGGTGCTGGCCAACGAGGGCTACCAGGTGGCCATGCGTGGCCTGGGGCTGCACCGGGGCCTCTATGCGCATATCGCGGGGGTGGACCTGGTGCGCGATGGCGACGGCAGCTACTACGTGCTCGAGGACAACCTGCGCACCCCCAGCGGCGTGAGCTACATGCTCGAAGACCGCAAAATGATGATGCGCCTGTTCCCCGAGCTGTTCGCCGCCCAGCGCATCGCGCCCATCGACCATTACCCCAACCTGCTGCTCGACACGCTCAGGAGCGCCAGCCCGCTGGACAACCCCACGGTGGTGGTGCTGACCCCGGGGCGCTTCAACAGTGCGTACTTCGAGCATGCGTTCCTGGCCCGCGAAATGGGGGTGGAACTGGTGGAAGGCGCCGACCTGTTCGTGCGTGACGACCGCGTGTTCATGCGCACCACCTGCGGCCCCCAGCCGGTGGACGTGATCTACCGCCGGCTGGATGACGCCTTCCTCGACCCGTTGACCTTCAACCCTGAGTCGATGCTCGGGGTGCCCGGCCTGATTGCCGCCTACCGCCTGGGCAACGTGGTGCTGGCCAATGCGGTCGGCACCGGGGTGGCGGACGACAAGTCGATCTACCCCTACGTGGGCGAGATGATCCGCTTCTACCTGGACGAAGCGCCGATCCTGAAGAACGTGCCCACCTGGCAGTGCCGCAAGCCGGCCGAGCTGTCCCATGTGCTGGCCAACCTGGAGCACCTGGTGGTCAAGGAAACCCAGGGTTCGGGCGGCTACGGCATGCTGGTGGGGCCGGCGTCGACGGCAGCGCAGATCGAAGCGTTCCGCCTGCGCCTCAAGGCTCGCCCGCAGGACTACATCGCCCAGCCCACCTTGTGCCTGTCCACCTGCCCGACCTTTGTCGAAAGCGGCATCGCCCCGCGCCATATCGACCTGCGCCCGTTCGTGCTGTCGGGCAGCCAGACCCGCCTGGTGCCCGGCGGCCTCACGCGGGTGGCGCTGCGCGAAGGCTCGCTGGTGGTCAACTCGTCGCAGGGCGGCGGTACCAAGGACACCTGGGTGGTGGAGGACTGAACCATGCTTTCAAGAACCGCTGCAGACCTCTACTGGATGTCGCGTTACCTGGAGCGCGCGGAAAACCTCGCGCGCATGCTCGAAGTGAGCTATTCGCTGTCGCTGATGCCCCAGGCCGGGCGCAGCGACGGCCACGCGGAGCTGGCCATGTCGCTGCTGGCGGCCGGCACGCTGGAAGACTACAAGGCCCGCCACGGCGCGCTCGACACCGAGCACATGCTGCACTTCTTTGCCCTGGACGAGGCCAACCCCGGCAGCATCTACTGTTGCCTGCGTGCGGCGCGCAGCAATGCCCACGCCGTGCGCGGGCGCATCACCGCCGACATGTGGGAGAACATCAATGCCACCTGGCTGGAGATGCGCGCCATTGCCGGCAACGGCCTGGGCCGCTACGGCATCAGCCAGTTCTGCGAATGGGTGCGGGAGCGTTCGCACCTGTTTCGCGGGGCCACCTCGGGCACCATCATGCGCAACGAGGCCTATGGCTTCATTCGCCTGGGCACCTTCATCGAACGTGCCGACAACACCTTGCGCCTGCTGGATGCACGCTACGAGATGTTTGGCGAGGAGTCGGAGGAGGTCAGCGACAAGTCGGCCCGTGGCTACTACCAGTGGAGCGCCTTGCTGCGCGCCCTGTCGTCGTTCGAGGCTTTCAACGAGATCTACCGCAACGCACCGAACGCCGAGCAGGTTTCGGAAATGCTGCTGTTGCGCGCCGAGGTGCCGCGCTCGCTGCATGCCTGCATCCAGGAGCTGGACCTTGAGCTGTCCAACCTGCCCGGCATCAACGGCCGCCCGGCGCAGCGCCTGGCCGCCGGCCTCAACGCTCGCCTGCGCTACACCGGCATCGACGAGATCCTCGATGCAGGCCTGCACGCCTGGCTGATCGAGTTCATCGATCAGGTACGCGACCTGGGCCAGGCCATTCACGACGCCTACCTGGAGGTGGTATGAAACTGTCCATTCGCCACGACACCACCTACAGCTATGCCAACGAGGTGTGCACCAGCATCCAGTTCCTGCGCCTCACGCCCCAGGACAGCGAGCGCCAGCGGGTCATCGACTGGCAGGTGGACATGCCGCGCAAGGTGCGCAGCCAGCTCGACCCCTATGGCAACGTGCTGCATGTACTGACCCTGGACGAGCCCCACGGCGAGATCGTGCTGTGCGCCCACGGCCAGGTGGAGATCGACCCCACCCGCGAGGTGGAGCCGGACCTGCAGTCACCGCTGCCGTTTCTGCGCAGCAGCCCGCTGACCGCCGCCGACGATGCGCTGCTGGCGTTTGCCGCACAGCATTGCGGCGAGCGGCGCGACAGGGCGGCGCTGATCGAGCTGATGAATGCGCTGGCCGAGCACATGCCTTACAGCCCCGGCGCGACCGAGGTGGGCACTACCGCGGCCGAGTCGTTCGCCAGGCAGGCGGGGGTTTGCCAGGACCATACCCATGCGTTTCTGGCCTGTGTGCGCAGCCTGGGTATCCCGGCGCGCTACGTGTCGGGCTACCTGTGCACCGAGGACGCCACGCACCTTGCCAGCCATGCCTGGGCCGAAGCCTGGCTGGGGGAGGGCTGGTACAGTTTCGATATCACCAATCGGCTGGCCAGGCCCGAGCGCCACCTGAAGCTGGCGGTGGGGCTGGATTACCTGGATGCGTGCCCGGTGCGCGGAATGCGCCGGGGCGGGGGGATGGAGCACATGCTGGCCAAGGTGCAGGTGGAACTGATGGTGCAGGTGCAGTAGCCAGGCGATGCAATGTGTCGACGCCATCGCGGGTCAAGCCCGCTCCCACAGGGGCCACGGCAATCCTGTGGGAGCGGGCTTGACCCGCGACGAGGCGCTGCAGATCGAGGGTCAGGCGCGCTCGATGGCCAACGCCACACCCTGCCCACCACCGATGCACAGGGTTGCCAGGCCCTTCTTCGCATCACGCTTGATCATCTCGTGCAGCAACGACACCAGCACCCGGCAACCCGAGGCACCGATCGGGTGGCCCAGGGCAATCGCGCCGCCGTTGACGTTGACCTTGCTCGCGTCCCAGCCCAGCTCCTGGCCCACCGACAACGCCTGGGCCGCGAAGGCTTCGTTGGCTTCGATCAGGTCCAGCTGATCCAGCGACCAGTCGGCCTTCTGCAGGCAGCGACGGGTCGCGCTGACCGGGCCGATACCCATGATCGCCGGGTCCACGCCCGCATTGGCATAGGCCGCAATGCGCGCCAGTACCGGCAGGCCCAGGGCCTTGGCCTTGGCCGCGCTCATCAGCAGCACCGCCGCTGCGCCGTCGTTGAGGCTCGAGGCGTTGCCCGCCGTCACGCTGCCGTCCTTCTTGAACGCCGGCTTGAGCTTGGCCAGCGACTCGGCGGTGGTGCCGGCGCGGGGCTGTTCGTCGGTGGCGAACACCAGCGGCTCACCCTTGCGCTGCGGGATCTGGATCGGGGTGATCTCGTCGGCAAAGCGGCCGGCCTCGATGGCCGCGCAGGCCTTTTGCTGCGAGGCGGCGGCAAAGGCGTCCTGGGCCTCACGGGTGATGGCGTACTTGTCCACCAGGTTCTCGGCGGTGATGCCCATGTGGTAGTCGTTGAAGGCATCCCACAGGCCGTCGCTGATCATGCTGTCGATCATGCTGGCATGGCCCATGCGCAGGCCGGTACGCGCGGCAGGCAGCACGTAGGGGGCCAGGCTCATGTTCTCCATGCCGCCGGCGATGATCACCTCGGCGTCGCCACAGCGGATCGCCTGGGCGCCCAGGTGCAGGGCCTTGAGGCCCGAGCCGCAGACCTTGTTCAGGGTCAGGGCCGGTACCGCATGGGGCAGGCCGGCCTTGATCGCGGCCTGGCGCGCAGGGTTCTGGCCGCTGCCGGCGGTGAGCACCTGGCCCAGAATCACCTCATCCACTTCGCTGCCGGCCAGCCCGGTCTGCTCCAGCAGGCGGCGGATCACCGCTGCGCCCAGCTCCGGGGCCGGGATGGCGGCCAGCGAACCCTGGAAACTGCCGATGGCGGTACGAGTGGCCGCGACAATGACGACGTCTTGCATGGAATATTCTCCTTGTTAGTGGTCCAGTGGCGTGAGTGTTGCGCCATTACATATATTTGTTAAGTTGATTTTTGAGATGGATTGATCGATAAACCTCAACAATTCCCCCTTTTGCCGGAGTCAGCATGACCGTCAAGCAACTGCGTGCCTTCTGGGCAGTGGCCCAGAGCCTGAGTTTTGCGGTGGCCTGCGAGCGTCTGCACCTGTCGCAGTCGGCACTGAGCCTGACCATCAAGTCGCTGGAGGAGGGCCTGGGCGGGCGGCTGTTCACGCGCACCACGCGCAACGTCACGCTGACCCCGGAAGGCGAATCGCTGCTGCCCCTGGCGCGCCGCCTGCTTGCCGACTGGGACAACGCCGAGGACGAGATCCGCCAGCGCTTCACCCTGCAGCGCGGGCGCGTGACCATTGCGGCGATGCCGTCGTTCGCCGGCAACCTGCTGCCGCCCATCCTGAAGAACTTTCGCACCCGCTACCCGAACATCGGGGTCACGGTGAACGATGTGATCAACGAACAGGTGCTGGAGATGGTGCGTGACCGCCAGGTGGAGCTGGGGGTGGCGTTCGAACCGTTCGAAGGCTCGTCGCTGGTGTTCTCGCCCCTGTACGTCGACCGGTTCACTGCCGTGGTGCCGCTGGATTCGCCCCTGGCCGCGCTGGATGAAATCGACTGGCAGACCTTGCTGCAGCAGCCGTTCATCACCTTGCAACGGCCCTCGAACGTGCGCGTGATGCTCGAAGAGCACCTCAAGGCGCGCGGCATGAAGCTGGCGGTGGAGTTCGAGAGCCATCAACTGGTGACAGTGGGTCGCATGGTGGCCAGCGGGCTTGGGGTCAGCGCGGTGCCGGCCCTGTGCGCCGGCCAGATGCACGAGCTGGGCGCGCGCTGCATCACCCTGCGCGACCCGGTGGAACGTGCCATCGGGGTGCTGAGCAAGCCGGGCCACGAACTGTCGGCTGCGGCCCAGGCGTTGTTCGACAGCCTGCATGAACAGCAGGCCGAGGCCAGGCGCTAGACGGCGGCGAGCAAGCTGCGCAGGGGCACCTTGTTCTTCATCACCGGCGACTTGATCACGATGTAGCTGAAGTACTTCTCGATGCCGATGTTCTGGTCGAGGATGGTTTCCATCAGCTCCTGGTAATGCTGGATGCTGCTGGTCAGAAAGCGCACCAGGTAGTCATAGCCACCGCTGATCAGGTGGCATTCGAGCACTTCGTCGATGTTGCGGATGCTCGATTCGAATTTCTGAAAGTCGGAGCGTTTGTGGTCGCTCAGTGTGACTTCGGTGAAGATGGTTACCGAGTTGGCGAATTTGGCCAGGTTCAGGTGGGCTTCGTAGCCGCTGATATAGCCTGCCGCCTCGAGTCGCTTGACCCGTTGCAGGCACGGGCTGGGCGACAGCCCCACGGCTTCGGCCAGGCTGACGTTGGTCATGCGGCCGTCTTTCTGCAACTGGACCAGGATGTTGATATCGATCCGATCGAGCTTGGTTGCCGCTTCCATTCCTGACTCCTGAAATGCGGGATGACAAAAAACACACTTTCACCCACGGGGCCTTCGCTGGCAAGGCCGCTCCCGGTGGGAGCCGGCATTGCCAGCGAAGGTGGCGCCGCAGAGGGGGCGGATTACGCCGTAGCGCGGGTCAACGCCTGGTCGAGCATGCGCAGCGCTTCGGAAATCTGCGCCTCGGTGGTCACCAGCGGTGCCAGGAAGCGCACCACGTTGCGGTACACGCCGCACTTGATCACCAGCAGGCCGGCTTCACGGGCCTGGTCGATGATGGCCTGGGCCAGGTTCGCGTCCGGGGTCTGCGCGGCGTCGTCGGCCACGATCTCGATGGCCTGCATGAAGCCCAGGCCACGCACGTCGCCGATGCACGGGTAGCGGTTCTGCAGGGCCAGCAGGCCTTCACGCAGTTGCACCGCACGCTGCTCGCCCTGGGCCAGCAGGTCTTCTTCCTCGAACAGGTCCATCACCGCCAGTGCAGCCGCGCAGGCCACGGCGTTGCCGCCGTAGGTGCCGCCCAGGCCGCCCGGGGTCGGCGCGTCCATGATCTCGGCACGCCCCACCACACCCGACAGCGGCATGCCGCCGGCCAGGCTCTTGGCCACGGTCACCAGGTCAGGCTGGATGCCCGAGTGCTGGAAGCCGAACGGCTTGCCGGTACGCCCGAAGCCTGCCTGGATCTCGTCCAGGATCAGCACGATGCCGTGGCGCGTGCAGCGTTCGCGCAGGGCACGTAGGAAGGCATCGGGGGCACGCAGGAAGCCGCCATCGCCTTGCACCGGCTCGATCAGGATGGCCGCCACGCGGTCGGGGGCCACGTCGGTGGCGAACAGGTGGTCGAGTTCGGCCAGGGCGTCGTCACTGCTCACGCCGCGGTATTCGTTGGGGTAGGTGGCGTGGTAGATCTCGGCCGGGAACGGGCCGAAGTTCTGCTTGTACGGCTGGCTCATGCCGGTCAGGGTGACGCCCAGCAGGGTGCGCCCGTGGAAGCCGCCGCGGAACGAGATCACCGCCGGGCGGTTGGTGTAGCCACGGGCGATCTTGATGGCGTTCTCCACCGCTTCGGCGCCGGAGGTGAACAGCACGCTCTTGTAGGCTTCGCCGCCACCGACCATGGCGTTCAGGCGCGCTGCCACGTCGATGTACGACGCATAGGCCACCACCTGGAAGCTGGCATGGGAGATCTCGCCCACCTGGCGGCGCACGGCCTCGACCACACGCGGGTGGTTGTGGCCGACGTTGAGCACGCCGATGCCGCCGACGAAGTCCAGGTAGCGCTTGCCGTCCACGTCCCACAGCTCCGAACCCTGGGCGTGGCTGACCACGATCGGGTGGGCGGTGGCGATGCCGCGGGGTACGTGCTGCTCGCGCAGGGCCAGCAGGCGTTGATTTTCAGTCAGTGCAGAATTCATGGTGCAGCTCCATTAACTAACGATGGTGTCAGGGGTTCGGGAACGCAGGTATTCAGTCGAGGCCGCCCATGTGCCAGGCCTTGATTTCGAGGAACTCGTCCAGGCCGTACTTGGAGCCTTCACGGCCGGTACCGGACTGTTTCATGCCGCCGAACGGGGCCACTTCCATGGAGATGATCCCGGTGTTCAGGCCGACCATGCCGAACTCCAGGCGCTCGCCCACACGCCAGGCACGGCGCATGTCCTGGGTGAAGTAGTATGCGCCCAGGCCGAACGGGGTAGCGTTGGCGATGGCCAGGGCCTCGGCTTCGTCCTTGAAACGGAACAGCGGGGCAACCGGGCCGAAGGTCTCTTCGGTGGCCAGCAGCATGTCGGTGGTGGCGTCCAGCAGCACGGTCGGCTGCACGAACAGGCCGGTGTCGTCAGGCATGCCGCCAATCGAGATGCTGGCGCCTTTTTCCACCGCATCGCCGATGTGGCTGGCGACTTTTGCGACGGCGGCGGCGTTGATCAGCGGGCCGATGGTCACGTTCTCGCCCAGGCCATCACCCACCTTCAGCTCGGCCACGGCAGCCCGCAGGCGCTCGGCGAAGCGGTCGTAGATGCCGTCCTGCACCAGAATGCGGTTGGCGCACACGCAGGTCTGCCCGGCGTTGCGGAACTTGCTCAGCATCACCCCGGCAATCGCCAGGTCGAGGTCGGCGTCGTCGAACACGATGAACGGCGCGTTGCCACCCAGCTCCAGGCTCAGGCGCTTGAGGGTGTCGGCGCACTGGCTCATCAGCAGCTTGCCGATGCGCGTGGAGCCGGTGAACGACAACTTGCGCACGGCCTGGTTGGCGGTCACTTCGCTGCCTATGCCGGCAGGCAGGCCGGTGAGCACGTTGAACACCCCGGCCGGGATGCCAGCACGATCTGCCAGTACCGCCAGGGCCAGGGCCGACAGCGGGGTCATCTCGGACGGCTTGACCAGCACGGTGCAGCCGGCGGCCAGGGCCGGCGCGCATTTGCGCGTGATCATCGCGTTGGGGAAGTTCCACGGGGTGATGGCCGCCACCACGCCGATCGGCTGCTTGAGCACCAGGATGCGGCGGTCGTTGGTGGGCGCGGGGATGGTGTCGCCGTAGATGCGACGGGCCTCTTCGGCAAACCATTTGACGAAGCTGGCGCCGTAGCCGATTTCGCCGCGCGACTCGCTCAGGGGCTTGCCTTGTTCGGCGGTCATGATCAGCGCCAGGTCTTCCTGGTTTTCCAGGATCAGGCTGTACCAGGCTTCCAGGTGACGTGCGCGAGTGGCGGCGGGGACTTCGCGCCAGCTTTCGAAACGGGCCTGGGCGGCCTCGATGGCGCGTCGCGTCTCGGCGGCGCCGAGGGCCGGGACCCGGGCGATTTCGCTGCCGTCGGCGGGGTTGATCACGGCAATCGTTTCGCCGTTGTCGGCATCGATCCAGCTGCCATTGACGTAAGCGCGTTCGACAAGCAGCGAGGGGTCACGCAGTGTGCTTTTCAACATGGAGAGGGTGCCTTCTACGGGTCCGGTGAATGGCACGATTGTAAGAACAGGCACGCAGTGACCGATGCCGAGATGACCGCTTGGGCCAGGCATAAATGCCGTATTGAGGGGGTTGGCAGCACACTATGCTGCGGGGGTGGTCGAGGTGTCTCCAGCGCCGGTCAAGCCCGCTCCCGCAAGGCCTCTGACGGCCTGCTGGAGCGGGCCTGGCCCGCCACCTGGCGGTACAGGCAGCAGATTGTTTGTCAGGCGTCGTTCTGCAGGCGGTACATCTCGGTTGCCACCTGCAGCTGAAAGCGCGCCTGCGGGTTCTCCATCGACAGCTGCAGCAGCTCTTCGATGCGCTCCACGCGGTAGCGTAATGTGCTGATGTGGATGTCCAGGCAGCGGGCGCTGCTGGCCAGCTGAAAGCCTTCGCTGGCCAGGGTGCACAGGGTTTCCATGAGCATGGCGCCGTTCTTGTGCCGGGTCAGCGGGGTCACCAGGCGCTCCAGCAGCATGCGCCGTGCATCGTCGTCGCCCATCAGCGCCCGCGGAAACAGCACTTCGTCAAACCCATGCAGCTTGCCCGGGCGCAGCAGCGGCAGCAGGGTGGCCACATCCCCGGCGCCCTGGGCCATGCCTGCCACGCCCCGGTGCACGCGGCTGGCGGCCATGGCGCCGCCGTCCAGTCGAATATGCTTCCAGATCGACTCGGGCATCACATCGGCCGGCACGATCAGGCTGATCTGGTTCAACGACACCGACAGCAGGGGCGCGATTCCCAACCCCTGCATGATCTCGGTGATGCGCTCGGCCTGCTCCTTGCGCCGCTGGAAGCCCTCGCGGCTGAGGGGAATCGGCTCGTCCAGCAACACCAGGCACACGCGGTAGTCGCGGGTATGACACCAGCCGGACACCAGCGCACGTTCGATGGCGCGCGGCGTTTCGGGGAACTTGCCTTCCAGCAGACCTGCCACCAGGGCATGGCCGAGGCGGTTTTCCTGGTCCAGCAATTCGCGTTGATGGGACAGCTGCAGGGCGGCGATCAGCGCAGCATGTTCCACTGCGCGGCAGTGCAGCTCCTCGAAGCTGTCCCGCTGGCCCTTGAGCCACACCACGCCGACCCGCTCGCCCTGCAGGCGGATGGGGCAGCCCAGGCGAAACGCGCCGGCATCGGCGTCCAGCTCCAGCACCTGCGGCTCGACCCCCTGCAGCAGGTTGGCCTGCTCGTTCAGGTGGCGCATCACGGCAAGCTCCACGGCGTCATTGGCCGGCTCGCTGGCCCCCAGCACACTGCCGGAGCTGGCCACGATCAGCGCCGGCAGTTCCAGGGCGCTGGTGAGGGCGCTGGCCAGGCTCTGCAGGTTGTCGGCCTCGATGGCAGCGCGGGTGAGCATGCGGTGGATAAGGTCGGAGCGACGGATGATGCGGGTCTGGAAGTTGATGATCTGTTCGAGAACCTGCTGGGTGATGTCGCTGAAGGCGACTTCCCAGGGCAGTTCCAGCAAAGGGAAACAGCAGCGGTCGGCCTCTTCGATGGCCGCCTGGGGGAAGTGTTCGTGAAAGTGCGGGACTGCCATCACGACCCCGGCCAGGCCCAGCTCGGCCAGCCGGCGAACCATGTCGCGGCATTTTTGCGGGTCCTGCGGCCAGTTGTAGCCGGTGGTCAGCAGCAGGTCGCCCTTTTTCAGCCAGTTGAAGATGTCGGGGTGATCGACGATATGCACCCACGCCAGGTCGCGGTCCAGGCATTGCCTGCCCGCGACCACGGTGGCCTGGCTGAGGGAGGTCTGTTCCAGGGCTGTGGCGAGTTTCATGTGCAATCCACGATCCAGACACGATAGAGGATCGCAGTCTAGCGGACTGGACATGGCTGCGGGGAGGGCCCTGGACAGGAGAATAGAACCTGTGCGCTGATCATCCATGAGGCGCACAGGGAGGGGAAATCAGGACTTGCTAGCCCAGGCATTGAACTTCTGTTCAAGCGTTTCTGCGTTCTCGAGCCAGAACTCGACGTTTACCCGCAGTGCATTCTTCTGGTTCTCTGCCGCGGTGGGCAGGTCGTCAGCCAGCGACTTGTCGAGCATTTCGGCGGCCTTGGTGTTGGACGGGCCGTAGGCCATCTGCTCGGTGTAGAGCTTCTGCTGCTCAGGCTGCATGGCGAACTTGATGAAGTCGTAGGCCTTGTCCAGGTTCTTGGTGCCGCGCGGGATGGCCCACTCGTCGAACTGGTACAGGTTCTGGTTCCAGACGATCTTCAGGTTGCTGCCGCTCTGTTGTGCAGCGTGGATGCGGCCGTTGTACGAGGACGCCATCACCACATCGCCAGCCACCAGGTACTGCGGCGGCTGTGCACCGGCTTCCCACCACTGGATGTACGGCTTGATCTCGTCCAGTTTCTTGAAGGCGCGGTCCACACCTTCTTTGGTGCTGAGCAGCTTGTAGACTTCGGCAGGCGGCACGCCGTCGGCCATCAGGGCGAATTCCAGCGAGCCGCGGGCAGATTTGCGCAGGCTGCGCTTGCCCGGGAATTTCTTCACGTCCCAGAAGTCGGCCCAGCCGGTAGGGGCGACTTTCAGTTTGTCGGCGTTGTAGGCCAGCACGTTGGACCACACGAAGATACCGACGCCACAGCCGTCGTCACTCTTGGTGCCTTCGATCCAGTCGCCCGGCGTGCCGAGGCGTTCGTAGTCGAGTTTTTCGAACAGACCTTCTTCACAGCCACGGGCACGGTCGGTGTCTTCGGTATCGAGCACGTCCCAGGTCACGGTCTTGGTGTCGTTCATGGCGATGAGCTTGGAGATTTCACCGTTCCACTCGCCAGCGATCACCTGGGTCTTGGTCTTTTCTTCGTAGGGCTTGTAGAACGCGGTGACCTGCGCGGCCTTGCTCGCGCCACCATAGGAGATCACCGTGAGCTTGTCGGCAAAGGCACTGTTGGCCAGCATCAGGCCACCGAGCACGGTGAGGGTGAAGAGTTTTTTCGACATTCGAACGCTCCAATCAAGACTGTTATTTCGAGTTATGTTTGGCAGTTGCAAGCGGGCGCAAAATAGATGAAAGGTGCTGATTTTTATAGTGGCAAGGTGCCTGCTGTGTTTGAGAGTGAGTTGAGGCTAATGGATAAGCGCTGCCATGGGTATCTATTAAACGCAGGATAAGCCTATTTTTTTATCCTGCGCTTTATAGGAAGGTACTTCGTACTTTAGTGGCGATCGAACCATACGGTCTGCGCGTTGCAGAACTCGCGAACGCCGAAGTGCGAGAGTTCGCGGCCAAAGCCGCTCTTCTTCACCCCACCGAAGGTCACGCGAGGATCACTGGCGCTGTAGCCGTTGATGAACACGCCGCCGCACTCCAGTTCGTCGGCCAGTTGTCGGGCCAGTGCCGCATCCCGGGTGTACACGGTCGAGGTCAGGCCGAATTCGCTGTCGTTGGCCAGCTGCAGGGCGTGGCGCGCATCCCGGGCAGTGATGATCGAGGCCACCGGGCCGAACAGCTCCTGGCGGAACGAGGTCATCTGGTCGGTGACGTCGGCCAGTACCGTGGGCGCGTAGTAGTTGCCCGGGCCTTCGACCTTGTGCCCGCCCAGCAGCAGCGTGGCGCCTTCGGCCAGGGTGGCCTGGACCTGCTGGTCGAGCTCGTCGCGCAGGTCATGACGCGCCATCGGCCCCAGGTAGGTGTCGGCCAGCAACGGGTCGCCCATCACCAGCGCGCGGGTTTTCTCGACGAACTTGCGGGTGAATGCCTCGACCACGCCGGCTTCGACGATCAGCCGCTTGGCTGCCGCGCACACCTGGCCGGTGTTCTGGTAGCGGCCGATCACGGCAGCCTGCACGGCGGCATCCAGGTCGGCATCGTTCAACACGATGAACGGGTCGGAGCCGCCCAGTTCCAGTACGCATTTTTTCAGCGCGGCACCGGCCTGGGCACCGATGGCGGCACCGGCACGCACACTGCCGGTAAGGGTCACGGCGACGATGCGCGGGTCGACGATGGCCCTGGATACGCCCTCAGGCGTCACGTTGAGCACCTCGAACACGCCTTCGGGGAATTCGGCCTGCTGGAACGCATCGCGCAGCAGGTAGGCCGAGCCCATCACATTGGGCGCGTGCTTGAGCACGTAGGTGTTGCCGGCGATCAGCGCGGGTACCGCACCGCGCAGCACTTGCCACAGCGGGAAGTTCCACGGCATCACCGCCAGGATCGGGCCCAGTGGGCGGTATTCGATGTGGGCCTTGGCGTCGGGTACCTGGGTCGGCTCGGGGGCCAGCATGGCCGGCCCGTTCTCGGCGTACCACTCGCACAGCTGGGCGCACTTTTCCACTTCGCCGAGGGCCTGGGCCGCAGGCTTGCCCATTTCCAGGGTAATCATCCGCGCCATGGCCTGGGCGTTGTCGCGCAGCACGCCGGCCAGTTTCACCAGCAGGGCCGAGCGGGTGGCCAGCGGGGTACGCCGCCAGCCGGCAAACCCGGCAGCGGCGCGGCCCAGGGCGGCGTCCATCTGTGCGTCGGTTTCATAGGCGTAGTGGCCGATGCGTTCACCGGTGGCCGGGTTGATCGAGAGGGCATGGGTGTGGCTGGTTATGTCGGTCATGGCGGGCGTTCCTGTCAGAAGGGAAACAGGGGCCCAGCGTAATGCCGTGCTAATCTTTCGAAAACTGAATAATAAAAACGGTTTCTTTCACGTTTGGAGAATGTTTTTGGACCTGGTACAGCTTGAGATCTTCACCGCCGTGGCCGAGCACGGCAGCATCAGCGCAGCCGCCCAGCACATCCACCGCGTGCCGTCGAACCTGACCACGCGGATCAAGCAGTTGGAAGCCGACCTGGGGGTGGAGCTGTTCATTCGTGAAAAGCTGCGCCTGCGCCTCTCGCCGGCCGGCTGGACCTTCCTGGAGTATGCCAAGCGCATCCTGGCCTTGGTGCAGGAGGCCCGCCTGACCGTGGCGGGGGAGGAACCCCAGGGGGCGTTCTCGCTGGGCTCGCTGGAAAGTACCGCAGCGGTGCGCATCCCCGCGTTGCTGGCGGCCTACAACCAGCAGTACGCCAAGGTCGAGCTGGACCTCTCCACCGGCCCGTCGGGCACCATGATCGAAGGCGTGCTGTCGGGACGCCTGGCGGCGGCCTTCGTCGACGGCCCGGTGCTGCACCCTTCGCTGGAGGGCGTGCCGGTGTTCGAGGAGGAGATGGTCATCATCGCGCCGCTCAACCATGCGCCGATCCACCGTGGCCAGGACGTCAACGGGCAGAGCATCTATGCGTTCCGGGCCAACTGTTCGTACCGCCATCATTTCGAGCGCTGGTTCACCCAGGATGCCGCCGTGCCGGGCAAGATCTTCGAACTGGAGAGCTACCACGGCATGCTCGCCTGCGTGAGCGCAGGGGCGGGGCTGGCGCTGATGCCACGCAGCATGCTCGAGAGCATGCCGGGGTGCGCCACGGTCAGCGTGTGGCCGATGTCGCAACGTTTTCGCTACCTGCGCACCTGGCTGGTATGGCGCAGCGGCACGGTGTCGCGCAGCCTGGCGATGTTCGTGAAACTGCTGGAGGAGCGGGGCGCGGTGCTCCAATAGTGCGGCGTGGCGCCACTGCGGTCTGGCGGTTATCGCACTTTTTGCGTTTTTTCGGCTCTATTCATCGCCAGGCCGCGTCGATCCCCGACGCGGCCCGTGAATCCAGACCCCGGTGCCGATGGTTTATCCGCTTTGCGTTCCACCCCAGCGCGTGCTGCGCCGGCTGTTGCTGGCGGGCACGCTGATGGCCTGCGCCGCTGGCTGTACCCAGCAGCAGGGGCGCGATATCGCCACCCAGCTGGGCAACGGCCGGCCCCAGGAACTGTTCCAGACCAGCGTCGATCGCATGGCCACGCTGTCGATGCAGGACAACCTGCAGAGCCTGTACCTGTTGATGAGCAAGCTGTACCTGCGCAACCCCAACCAGTGGCGCGAATCGGGCTTTCTCGATGCTGCCAGTGCCGAGCGGCAGATCCGCCAGGCCATCGAGCAGCGCCAGGCCTTGCCGCAGCTGGGCGAGCGCCGCGACCTGGCGGCACTGAGCTATGCCCTGAGCCCGGAGTTCAGGGGCGATCGCGTTGGCGCGTTCATCTACGCCATCGGCAGCATGCTGGTGACCGCCCATGGCGGGCGTACCGAATTCTTCATCACCGACACCATCGACCCGCAGTTCGTCAGCAACGCAGCGCGCAACATCGAGAAGGCCACCTGGCTGCTGAGCCAGCGCCAGGATGCCAATGGCGTGCTGTTGCTGTTCTCCAACGAAATCTCCGAGGCGGGCAGCAACCTGAGCTTTGCCGTGGAGTTCGGCAAGATCGTCGCGCGCCTGGACCTGCTGACCCAGATGCTCGACGAGCGCTACCGGCGCATCGGCCTGAACTATGCGCAGAGCCTGTTGCTGATGAACTTTCTGCCGGTGCAGTGAGGTGTCTGCCTGGCGCCTTTGGGCGCAGATTCACTGAACCATCGCGGCGTCGCCTGACCTAAGGCAATACCATTCGGGAGATGACGCATGCAAAACAACGGTTATATCTGGATCACATTGGCGGTAATCCTGGCCCTGGTGGAACTGTGGGCCATCAAGAGCATCATCGGCAGCAAGAGCAAGGCCGACCGCAAGATGTTGTGGATCGTGCTGGTGGTGTTCGTGCCGCTGGTCGGCCTGATCGTGTGGGGCGTGGCGGGGCCCAAGGCGATCAACAACAACGCGGCCTCTCGCAACGGCTGACTCAACGGCGCAAATTGAGCTTCGGATTGCTGGCTGATATGGCCATTTGACACCCCTCCATTCGCCATCTAGCGTTGAGCGCGAAATTGCGCATTCGCGCAGACCCCACTGGCAAGGAGGCTAGACGGCCATGATCAGCCCGGCATCGATCAAATCCATTCGTGTGCACCCAGGGCTCGGCGTTGCCCGTGTCGGCAACGCCGATGGCGATGAGGAGTACGTACTCGCCGCGCAGGTGCCAGGGGCACTGGCCAGCAGTGCCGACGGGCAATTTCGCGATGCCAGGGGCCAGGTGCGGCGCCAGGCCGTGCGCTTTCGCCTCTATGCCGAACTGCACGACGGCACCGTACAGGAGCTGAGCCTGGACGACGGCGTGCAGATCGAATGGACCGTGGAAGTCGCCAACCTCAAGGCCGGCTGGTACGCCTTCGAAAATGCCATGGACCTGCCCGGGCAGTACGCCATCGCCGAAAAACGACGCAACCCGCACGTGACCGGTGCGCAGCGCCAGGCCCTGGACATCCGCCCCGGCCCCAGGACCATCAGCGGCCGCCGCCAGCAAGGCAAGCCCTTTCATTTCGACACCGGCACCTTCCACGGCAAACCCGTGTACCTGGGCGAACTGCGCACCGACGAGGCCGGGCGCCTGATCGCTCTCGGCGGGCACGGCCACAGCGCACCGCGGGTGGACAAGACCCCACCGACAACCTTCGCCAACAACGACGACTGGCACGACGACGTGTCGGACGGCCCGGTGTACGCACGGGTGACGTTCAACAACGGCCAGCGCCTGGATGCCGAACCCGGCTACCTGGTGGTGACGCCCCCCAACTACGCGCCAGGGCTGTTCGGCGTGGTCACCATGGAAGAGGTGGTGCGCGACCTGTTCGTGCGCCAGGGTCAGCTGCCGGCCGAGCCGAGCTGTTCGTTCACCCGCGATATCTGGCCGATCTTCGAGCGCATGACCCACATGCAGTGGACCAACCAGGGCCTGTTCATGCTCAGCGGCCACGGTTCGCCACTCGATACCCAGAACCCCGACGTGGTGGCCCGGCTGGCCGACCCCGGTGAGGCCAGTGCGGACTTTCGGCGCAAGGTCTTCGCGCTGTTTCGCGACCCCGCCAGCACCGCCGAGTTCGCCCCGGCGCTGTTGCCCCTGTACGGCGACTATTACGGCGACTACGACCTCGACCCCCAGCCGCCATCCGCGGTCGGGCTCGCGGTCACCCCGCTGATGTACCAGGCCTTGAGCCAGTGGGTGCAAGGCGAATTCGTCGCCGACTGGCAGGGCGCGCCGGTGCCGGCAGACTTCGACACGCTCGAACCGCGCGCCCAGGCCCAGGCGCTGGACCGCGCCGGCCTGCATGAATGCCTGGGCGGCCCGTTCCACCCGGGCATCGAACTGACCTGGTTCATGCGTGTGCCCAGCGTGTGGCGCAGCCCTTATCGCCTGGCGGTACTGCCCCAGGGGCAGGCGGTGCGCCAGGATTTCGGTGACGAACTCACGCCACAGGTGTGCCTGGCACCCCAGGGCCCGCTGGACGGCGTGGGCCCGGGTTCGCTGACCCGCGCGCTGGGCGTGCCGTGGCAGACCGACGAGGCCTCGTGCCTGTCGGATGCCGAGTACGAGCCCAGTACCTACCTGTCGTTCCCCAGCTACTGGGGGGCCCGCGTGCCCAACCAGGTACTGAGCAGCGAGGCGTGGGAGCGTGTGGGCGCAAGACCTACCACGCCAGCGCAGCAGCTCAAGCACTTTTCCTACCGCGAGGACTGGCTGCGCGACCTGAAGGGCAGCTACTTCACGCGCATCAACCTGATGGTGAGCCACTGGTGGGAGTTGGGCATTCTGCTGGCCCACGACGCCACTCCCGAGGCGACCGCACTGGGGTTGCCGGCGCGGGCCTGGATCGAAAGCGGGCGGCCCGAGCGGGTCACCGGCTCCAATGCCAAGCTCGACCTGCTGGCGGTGATCGAGGCCCTGGATTCGCCGCCACCGTTGCTGGGCGAGACCGAGCTGGAGCCGCCCAGGCAGAAGGTACCGCCACGTCGTCGGCTGCGCAGGGACGAAATTTGAACCCCGTGCACGACGTGCTGGTGGTGGGCGCCGGGCCGGCCGGCACGGCGCTGGCCATCCGCCTGGCGCAGGCCGGGTTGCAGGTGGGGCTGGTGGAGCGTGAACCCGAGGCGGCGCTGCGCCCCGGCGAGTGCCTGTCCCCCGAGGCGTTGCCTGCACTTGCCGCACTGGGGCACGCCGACCTGCTCGACGACAGCACCGTGGCGCGACGCTGCTGCGGCGTGCAGTCGATCTGGCTGACCAGCGAGCCGGTATTTCGCGACTACTTCTGCGAGCGCGCCGCCCATGGCGCGTTCCTGGAACGACGGGTGTTCGACGCCCGGCTGCGGGAAAGGGCGGCGGCGCTTGGGATCACCCGTGAAGACGACGTGCGGGTGACCCATGCCGATTTTGCCGACGACAGCATTACCCTGGGCGGTCGGCGAGGTGAACACCCCTGGCGCGGGCAGGCACGTTTCGTGGTGGATGCCACCGGCAAGGCCAGTTGCATCGCCCGGCTCGGCGGGGCACGGCGCCAGCGCCTGAGTCGTCAGGTGGCCGTCGCGGCGCGCCTGCCCCGAGGTGGCTCTGAACTGGCCGACACCGAGTGGCTGCTGATCGAGGCGGATGCCCAGGGCTGGTGGTCCGGGGCCACCACCGCCAGCGGCCAGCGCCACCTGGTGCGCTTCTTTCCCGGCGGTGACGGTCAGCGCACCGCGCCGCAGTTGGCCGAGCAACTGCAGCGCACGCGCCTGATGCAGCGCTATGCAGGTGCCGACGAACTGGCCGCAGCGCAGGTTCAGGTGCTGGATGCCGGCTGCAGTGCACTGCAGCGCTGTGCATCGGCGCACTGGCTGGCAGTGGGCGAGGCGGCCATCGCCTTCGACCCGGTGTCGTCCCAGGGGCTGACCCACGCCCTGGGTGCCACCGACCTGGCTGCCCGCGCCATCCTGGCCAGGTTGCAGCAGGGCCGTCTGGACCTGCTGCACCAGTACGACCGGCACACCCGTATCACCCTGGGGCATTCGCTCAAGGGCCTGGCGCGGCACTACGCGCAGTGCCAGCCGTTGATGGCGGCGGGCTGAGGGCAGGGCGCCGGCGTTCCGGATTGCGGAATAAATTCCTCATCTGCAATACTGGCGCCGAATCCCTTCACTGGAACACCCTCTCCATGACGTATCGCCTGCAGGCTGACGCCGTGACGCTTCGCTACGACCAGCGCACGATCTCCACGGACCTTTCGGTGGCTATCACCGAAGGGTCCTTTACCGTCATCGTCGGCCCCAATGCCTGTGGCAAATCCACCTTGCTGCGGGCCTTGTCGCGCCTGCTGGTGCCTTCGAGCGGCACGGTGCTGCTCGATCAGGTCGATATTCACACGCTCGCGGCCAAGGACGTGGCCCGGCGGCTCGGCCTGCTGCCCCAGAGCGCGGTTGCGCCCGACGGCATCACCGTGGCCGACCTGGTGGCCCGCGGGCGCTACCCGCACCAGTCGTTCCTGCGCCAATGGTCGCAGGCCGACGAACAGGCCGTGACCGCAGCCATGCAGGCGGCGCAGGTCAGCGAGCTGTCCGAGCGCCTGCTGCAGGAGTTGTCCGGCGGCCAGCGCCAGCGGGTATGGATCGCCATGGTGCTGGCGCAGCAGACGCCGGTACTGCTGCTCGACGAGCCCACCACCTACCTCGATATCGCGCACCAGATCGAACTGCTGGAGCTGCTGGCCGAGCTCAATCGCCAGGGCCGCACCATCGTCGCGGTGCTGCATGACCTCAACCAGGCGTGCCGCTATGCCTCGCACCTGATCGCCATGAAGGCCGGCGCCATCGTCGCCCAGGGCGACCCGGCGCGCATCTTCACCGAGGCCCTGGTGCAGGAGGTGTTCGGCGTGGCCTCGATGATCATCGCCGACCCGGTCAGCGGCACGCCGCTGCTGGTGCCCTTGTCGCGCGAGCGGGCGGTGGTGTCAGGCGCCTTGCCACGGCAGGCCGCCGGTTGACTGGTTGACCCGGCTGGCCGCCCGGAACAGCGCATCGCGGTCTTCGGGCGTCTTGAGCTGACCCAGGTCGGTCACCGTGGTCACCACACACACGATCTCGCCCTGGGCGTCGAACACCGGCGCGGCCTGCCCGGTGACATTCGACAGCAGGTGGCTGGTCTTCTCGGCCCAGCGGCTGCTGCGCACCTCGTCCAGCACAGCCTTGGCCGGCGCCGTGCCGCGAAAGTGCGCCGGTTGCAGCTTGCGCGCCGCATCGATGGTGGCCTTGGGCAGGAAGGCCTGGAACACCAGCCCGCAGGCGGTGTTGTCGATGGGCAGCACGTCGCCCAGGGCCAGCGGGTTGATCGAGAAGAACGCGCTGCGGTACCAGCGCACCAGCGTCGGGCCACGGTCGGTCCAGATCGCCACGCCGCCGCTGGCCGCATGCTGGTGGGCCAGCGCCTTCATGTGCTGGGCGGCGATCTCCACTGCATCCACCCGCTTGAGCGCACCGATACCGATGCTCAGCGCCGCCGGGCCCAGGTCGTACAGGCTGCTGGCCGGGTCCTGCCTGGCCAGGCCCTCCTTGACCAGACTCTGCAGATAGCGGTGCGCGGTGGACGCGCCGGTCTGGGTGCGCCGCGCCACTTCCCCCAGGGCCAGTTCGTGCTCGGCGCTGGCCAGTACGTTGAGAAAGCGGGCGGCGATGGCGACGGACTGAATGGTGCCCGAACGTTTTTCGCCCGGCGCGTGCGGGGCGTCATCCGCAGCTGGAATGGTTTTTTTCAACGGGCCTCTCCTCATCGCCGGCTGGCGGCTGTTCCTCATCAGGCATCAAGTGTGCGCCGCTTGTGCGCGGCGTCGGTGCGCATGATACCGACTTTTCCGAGCGCTGGCCGGGCCCCTGGGTTTACCACATTGCAGAATCAATTCTCTATTGAGGAATGAAGTGGCCACATGATACCTTTCGCACAAACGATTATGATTATCATTTGGAGCGTATCTTGAAGGCCTATTCACCCCTTGAACTCACCTGCGGTTTCAGCGTGCTGACCCTGGCGACCGTGCTCGGCATGGCGCCCGCGATGGCCGATGATGCCGTTGCTGCCCCGGGCAAAGGCGCAGTCACCTTCGAACCGATCATGATCACCGGGGAAAAGCTCGAGCGTGACCTGAAGAACACCGCCTCCTCGGTGTCGGTCAAGACTGCCCGCGACATCGAGCGCCAGAACACCGGCAACGCCAGCGTGCATGAAGTGCTCAATGACGTGCCCAACGTGATCTACACCGACTCGGTAGGCGCGCCGATCATCCGCGGCCAGGACACCCAGGGCCCGAACAACGGGCAGAACCAGTTCTGGGGCGGCACCGTGCCACGGG
Organism: Pseudomonas sp. UBA7500; assembly: GCF_002478435.1. Taxonomy (NCBI): domain Bacteria; kingdom Pseudomonadati; phylum Pseudomonadota; class Gammaproteobacteria; order Pseudomonadales; family Pseudomonadaceae; genus Pseudomonas; species Pseudomonas sp. UBA7500. Next base: position 76,339 of record NZ_DLNW01000047.1, read on the forward strand.
CCACCATCAACCTGGACGGCCACTACCTGAACTACAACGAGATGTTCTTCGGCGCCACCTCGGTGTGGGACGTGGACAGCATCGAGGTGTTCCGCGGCCCGCAGACCACCTCGCAAGGCGCCAACGCCATCGCCGGCGCGATCATCGTCAACACCAAGGACCCGACCTTCACCCCCGAGGCCGCCTACCAGGCCGAGATCGGCAACTACAACGCCAAGCGCACCTCCATCGCGCTGTCCGGGCCGCTGATGGGTACCGACCTGGCCGGGCGCCTGGCAGTGGACTACTCGGCGCGCGATACCTTCATCGACTACACCAACCCCAACTTCCAGAAGGGCAAGACCGACCACGACTTCAGCGCGCTCACCACCCGCGCCAAGCTGCTATGGCTGCCCACCGACATCCAGGGGCTGGAGGCCAAGTTCACCTTCTCGCACAACGAGAGCAACCGCCCCACCCAGGAAGCCGCCTCGGCGCCGTACCACAAGCTCGACCACACCACCACGACCATGCCCAGCTGGGAGCAGAGCACCAACACCAGCGTGCTGGACGTGAGCTACGACTTCGACAACGGCCTCAAGCTGATCAACCAGGCGCAGTATTCGTTGTCCAGCGTGCAGCGCTACACCGGCATCCCGGGGCAGGGCGACGCCGACATCAAGCAGAAGAACCTGTCCAACGAAACCCGCCTGGTGTTCGGTGACCAGCACAGCGTGCTCAGCGGCGCCACCGGCCTCTACGTGGCGCGCACCAGGACCGACGAAACCCTCAACCTGGCCGGGCTGTCGGCGTTCGACGACACCAAGGAAAACCTCGGCCTCTTCGGCGAACTGAACTACCGCCTGAGCGACCTGTGGACCCTGAGCACGGGCCTGCGCTTCCAGCAGGACCGTATCGAGCGCGACGGCAACTCGGTGCTGGCGCCCACTGCGCTGGACTACCAGAAGACCTTCACCGCCGTGCTGCCCAAGGTATCGCTGGCCTACGCCGCGACCCCGGACTGGACCGTGGGCGCGATGGTCAGCCGCGGCTACAACCCGGGCGGTGTCTCGCTCAACCTGTCGACGCGCCAATGGCAGTACTTCAAGGAAGAGTCGGTGTGGAACTACGAGCTGTTCACCCGCGCCAGCCTGCTCGATGACCGCCTGCGCCTGAGCGGCAACCTGTTCTACATGGACATGAAGGATTCGCAGTACAACATTCCGGTGGTGATCTCCACCGGGATCAGCCAGTCCTACACCATCAATGCCGAGAAGGCCCACGCCTACGGCATGGAACTGAGCGCCGACTACCAGCTGCTCGACAGCCTGACCCTCAAGGCCAGCGCCGGCACCCTGCGCACGCGCATCGACCGCATCACCAGCAACGACAGCTACCAGGCCAACGAGTTTGCCAAGTCGCCCGGCTACACCCTGAGCTTCGGGCCCAGCTGGGACGTGACCGACAAGCTCAACCTGTCGGCCCAGGTGCGGCATATCGACGGCTACTACTCCGACACGGCCAACAACTCGTCGTATTCGGTCGACTCCTACACCCTGACCGATGCCCGCGCCAGCTACCAGTTCACCCCGGCGGTGGAACTGTACGGCTACGTCAAGAACGTGTTCGACGACCGCTCGGCCACCTACCTGCAGCAGAACCGCGGCATCGGCGGCACCGAGGCGAGCATGACCACGCCACGCATGTTCGGCGTGGGCGTCAAGGGCTCGTTCTGAATCAACCCACTGTCAACGGCGGCCCTGGGGCCGCCGTACTCGATCACTTGCACCCGGAGCTTTGATGACCTCGCCCAAGCGACTCCATATCGGCCTTTCACTGGCCCCCACCTGGCTCAGCGGCGACGCCTGGCGGCGCGCCGACAGCAACGTCGAGGGCCTGTTCACCAGCGCCTTCGCCATCGATCTGGCGCAGCGCGCCGAAGCCGCGCACCTGGACTTCGTGTTCCGCCCCGACGTCAGTTGCCTGCCGGTGGAAATGCTCGAAAGCGGCCCTGGTTTCACCAGCCTCGACCCCACCATCCTGCTGGCCGCCGTGGCCCAGCAGACCTCGCACATCGGCCTGGTGTCGACGGTGTCGACCACCTTCTATCCGCCGTATGTGGTGGCGCGCCAGCTGCAATCGCTGAACTGGATCAGCAACGGGCGCGTGGGCTGGAACATCGTCACCGCCTTGCAGGGGCACGAGAACTTCGGCCTTGAGCAGATGCCCGACGCCGACGAGCGCTATGCGCGGGCGGCCGAGTTCACCGAGCTGGTGCACCAGCTGTGGGGCAGCTTCCCGTTCGAGGCGCTGACCATCGACCGTGCCAATGGCTGCTATGCCGACACCACCCAGGTGCGCCCGGTCAACCATGAGGGCACCTACCTCAAGGTCAAGGGCCCGCTGAACCTGCCAGCCTTCCCCGGCACGCGCATTCCGCTGATCCAGGCCGGTGCCTCGGAGTCGGGGCGGGATTTCGCCGCCTCGGTGGCCGACCTGGTGTTCGCACCCACGCCCGACAAGGAAGCGGCGCTTGAACTGCGCCGTGACCTGGGCCGGCGCGCCGAACGCCACGGCCGCTCGGCGCAGGCGATCCGCCTGCTGCCGGGCCTGAGCATGTACCTGGCCGACACCCGCGAGCAGGCCCGGGCGGTGTTCATGCAGACCCACGGGCGCATGAACCGCGCGCGCAAGCTGGCCTCTATCAAGGAAATGACCGGGCTGGACCTGGCCGACTGGCCCCTCGACCGCCCGGTGACCCGCGCCGACCTGCCGGTGGTTGCGCCGGACGCCTCCAGCCGTACCCACAGCAGCCTGCTGCGCCGGCTGATCGAGCGCGAGTCGCTGAGCATCGACCAGCTGCTGCTGCGCCCCGAGGTGATCTCGGCGGCGCACTGGCAGGTGGTCGGCACCGTCGACGATGCCTTCGAGCAGATCGCGGACTGGGCTGCCAGTGGCGCCATCGACGGCTTCATTGCCGCGCCCGGTGGCTCGGTCGAGTCGCTGAACCTGTTTCTCGACCAGTTGATGCCACGCCTGGTGCAGGCCGGCCTGTTCCGCGAGGGCTACAGCGGCTCGACCTTCGCCCACCACCTTGACGAGCAGGGCTAGACGATGAAAAAGACTGTGGTGGCCGTGCTGGCCATCGTCGCTGTGGCCAGCGCCGCCCTGTGGCTGGCCCGGCAGCCCGCCGAGCTTGCGGACGAGGCGCCGACGGCGTCGGCGCAGGCCTCGCCCAAGCGCATCGTGTCCACCTCGCCGAGCGTGACCGGCATCCTGCTGGCCATGGACGCGCCGCTGGTGGCCAGTGCCGCGACCACGCCCAGCCGCATCTCCGATGCCAAGGGCTTCTTCACCCAGTGGGCCGAGGTGGCCGACCAGCGCGGCGTGCAGGTGCTGTACAAGAACCTGGTGTTCGACCTCGAAGCGGTGGTCGGGCAGGCACCCGACCTGCTGGTGGTGTCGGCCACCGGGGCCGACAGTGTGCTGCCCCACCAGGCCGAGCTGCAGGCCCAGGGCATCGACACGGTGGTGGTCAACTACGCCAACCACAGCTGGCAGGAGCTGGCGCGCCAACTGGGGCAGGCCAGCGGCCTGCAGGCCCAGGCCGAGGCGGCCATCGAGCGCTTCGACGCCTACGCCGCGCAGGTTGCAGCGCGCATCACGCCACCTGCCGGCGCGGTCAGCGTGGTGGGTTACAACCTGGGTGGCAGCTATTCGGTAGCGCGCCTGGACAGCCCCCATGCGCAGCTGCTGGCAGCTCTCGGGTTCGCGGTGGCCGGCTTGCCGCAAGGGTTGCAAGGGCAGGTCAAGCGCAGCTCCGACGTGGACTTCATCTCCCGTGAAAACCTCTCGGCGGCCATCACCGGCGACACGGTGTTCCTGCTGGGCGGCAGCGACGCCGACGTGCAGGCGTTTCTCGCCGACCCGGTGCTGGCCAACCTGCCGGCGGTGGTGCACAAGCGGGTGTATGCACTGGGGCCCAGTTCGTTTCGCATCGACTACTACTCCGGGCGCGAGATGATCGACGCCGTGGCGCGGGCGTACCGCTGAGCCATGGTGCGATCAAGACGTTTTCAGGGCCTGCTGCTGGGGCTGCTGTTGCTGGTCGTGGCGGTGCTGGCGAGCCTGGTGGTGGGGTCGCGCAGCATCGGCGTGGCCCAGGTGTTCGAGGCGCTGTCGGCCTACGACCGGCTCGATGACCAGCACCTGATCGTGCGCGAACTGCGGGTGCCGCGCACGCTGGTGGCGATACTGGCCGGGCTGGCGCTGGGCCTGGCCGGTGCGATCATGCAGGCGGTCACCCGCAATCCGCTGGCCGAACCGGGCCTGCTGGGCATCAACGCCGGGGCCGGGGTAGGGGTGATCGTCGGTGTGGCCGTGCTGGGTCTGAGCAGCATGAGCGGCTACGTGTGGTGCGCCTTCGTCGGCGCCGGGCTGGCCGGGGTGGCCGTGTTCATGCTGGGCCGTGCCCAGGAGACCGGCACCAACCCGGTGCGCCTGGTGCTGGCCGGCGCCGGTCTGTCGGTGATGCTGGCCTCGGTCACCGGCATCATCATCCTCAATGCGCCGGCGCAGGTGTTCGACCAGTTTCGCCACTGGGCATCGGGGTCGCTGGAAAAGAGCGGCTTCGAGGCGGTGGGGGTGCTGGCGATGGCCGTGGTGCCGGGCGCTGTCACGGTGCTGGCGCTGGCCGGCAGCCTCAATGCCATCGCCCTGGGCAAGGACCTGGGCCTGGCGCTGGGGGTGAACGTGCGCCTCACCTGGCTGCTGGCCTGCCTGGCGGTGATGCTGCTGGCCGGCGCTGCCACCGCCGCTGCCGGGCCGATCGGCTTTGTGGGGCTGGTGGCGCCGCACCTGGCGCGCCTGCTGGTGGGCCCGGACTACCGCTGGATCCTGCCGTACTCGGCACTGTTTGCCGGCGTGCTGCTGTTGGGGGCCGATGTGCTGGGCCGGGTCGTGGCGGCGCCGGCGGAAGTTGCGGCGGGTATCGTCGCGCTGCTGATCGGCGGGCCGTTCTTTATCGCGCTGGTGCGCACATTCCGGTTGAGCAAGCTATGAACACTACCGCTACACGGGTCGTCCGCCTGGCCGCCCTGTCGTTTCGCTGGCAGCCACGGGGGGTGCTGGTGTGTGCCGTGCTGGTGCTGCTGGCCCTGGGGCTGGGGGTGCTGTTGCTGGGCATCGGCACCTTGCCGTTGACGCCGGGCCAGGTGCTGGCCAGCCTGCTGGGGGCAGGGCCGAGCCCGACCACCGAGCGCATCGTGCTGCGCGTGCGCCTGCCGCGGGTGCTCACCGCGTTGTGCGTGGGCGCTGCATTGGGCATGGCCGGCTCGATCTTCCAGTCCATATCGCGCAACGCGCTGGGCTCGCCCGACATCATCGGCTTCACCACCGGGGCGGCGAGCGGGGCGATCGTGCAGATCATCCTGTTCGATGCCGGCCCGCTGGGGACGTCGCTGGCGGCGGTGATCGCCGGCGTGGGCACCGCTGCGCTGGTATTCGTGCTGTCGATGAAGGGCCGCACCACCGGCGGCTACCGCCTGGTGCTGGTGGGCATCGGGGTGGGCGCGATGCTCTCGGGGCTCAACACCGTGCTGCTGGTGATGGGCAACCTCGACCAGGCCATGTCGGCGCAGATCTGGCTGGCCGGCTCGCTCAACACCCGCACCTGGTCGCATGTGCTGCCGGCGGCGCTGGGCCTGCTGCTGGTGGTGCCGGTGGCGGTGTACCACGCACGGCGCCTGAACATCCTCGAACTGGGTGACGACAGCGCAGCCCAGCTGGGTGTGGCGGTGGAGCGTACCCGCTTGCTGATGGTGATGGCGGCGGTGGGCCTGACCGCGATCGCCACCGCGGCGGCCGGCCCGATCAGTTTCATCGCCCTGGCCGCGCCGCAGCTGGCACGGCGCCTGACCACCTCGGCGCAGGTGCCGCTGGTGAGCGCAGCGCTGATGGGGGCGGTACTGCTGTTGGCCGCCGACCTGCTCAGCCAGCGTTTTGTGGCCAACCTCAACCTGCCCATCGGCCTGACCACCGGCCTGCTGGGCGGGGTGTACCTGCTGTGGCTGCTGGCGCGCAATCGGCGCGCCTGAAAGGAGGACGACACGTCGCGATTCATCACCTTTACGTAAACGTAACCTTGTGCCACTCTGCCGATCAGGTTGTCGGCGCCTGCGGGTGACGGCCCTGCAAATCTCAAGCACACTCCCTTGAGTTACATTGCCTTAAGTGCACAACGTTCGACGGGCGGAGTAAGCGATGGCACGCACCATTCTAATAAAAAACGCCGCTGACCCTTTGCAGGAGTCACGCCAGGCACGCATGAAACTGGTCCATGACGGGGAGTTGCCGCTGGGCATGTTGCGCGACGAGATCGATGCCTCGTGGCGGCGCAGCCTCGGCCATGGCCTGAGTTGCCTCGAAGGCGAGCGGCACGAGCTGGCCGCCCCGCAGCGCGGTGAACTCAAGCGCCTGCTGGAAAGCAACCGGCTGCTGATCGACGCCGCCACGCCGGAGCTGGAGTACCTGGTGTCGCGCCAGGGCAAGGGCGGCATCATCATCCTGGGCGACGCCCAGGCCAACGTGCTGGCCATCGAGGGCAACACCGAACCATTGCGCCAGACCGGGTTGCGCGACCTGCACCCGGGCAGTTGCTGGAGCGAGTCGGTGCGCGGCACCAATGCCATCGGCACCGCCGTGGTGGAAGGGCGCCCCACGCTGATCAACTGCGGCGAACACTACCTGGACCGCCTGAGCCCGTTCTCCTGCACCTCGGTACCGCTGCGCGACCCGCGCGGCGAGATCATCGGGGTGCTCGACCTGACCCGCGAAGGCGTCATGGCCCAGCCCCAGGACAACCTCTCGACGCTGTTGCTGGCGGCCGGCAACATCGAAAGCCGTATGTTCGGCCTGTGCTACCCCGAGCAACTGGTGGTGGCCTTCCACAACCGCCCGCAGTACCTGGGCAGCGCCTGGCACGGCCTGCTTGCCCTGAGCCTGGACGGCGAGGTGCTGGCGGCCAACGACCAGGCCTGCGCCTTGCTGCAGGTATCGCGCGCCGCCCTGGTGGGGCGCAGTTGCAGCGACCTGATCGGCGAACGCTCCAGCGCCTTCATCAGCCGGGTATGGCAGGGCGGCATCAGCAGCGTGCAGACCGCCAAGGGCGAGTTCTACTTCCGCTCCCAGCACCTGCCGCGCCAGCCCGTGATTGCCGCGACACCTGCACCCGCTGCCCCGGTGGCCGCGCAGAAGAGCGTCGACCTCGAGGCCCTGGCCGGGCGCGACAGCAGCCTTGCGCGCACCTTGCGCATGGCCCTGCAGGGCCTGAAGAACGAACTGCCGGTGCTGCTGCTGGGCGAAACCGGCACCGGCAAGGAAGTGGTGGCGCGCGCCCTGCACCAGGCCAGCCCGCGTGCCGGCAAGCCGTTCGTGGCGGTCAACTGTGCGGCCATACCCGAGGGGCTGATCGAGTCCGAACTGTTCGGCTACCGCGAAGGGGCGTTCACCGGCTCGCGCCGTGGCGGCATGGTCGGGCGCCTGATGCAGGCCCACGGCGGCACCCTGTTTCTCGACGAGGTGGGCGACATGCCGCTGGCCCTGCAGGCACGCCTGCTGCGGGTATTGCAGGAGCGCCGGGTGGCGCCGCTGGGCGCCGGCGAAGAGCAGGACATCGACGTGGCGGTGATCTGCGCCACCCACCGCGACCTCAAGCGCCACGTGCTCGAGCAGCAGTTTCGCGAAGACCTCTACTACCGCATCAACGGCGTGAGCCTGCGCCTGCCGGCACTGCGCGAGCGCGACGACCTGGGCGCCCTGATCGACAGCCTGCTGCACAAGTTCGGCGCCCACGGCGTGCGCCTGAGCAAGGAGCTGGCCGCGTTGCTGAACAACTACGACTGGCCCGGCAACATCCGCCAGCTGGAGATGGTGCTGCGCTCGGCGGTGGCCATGCGCGAGCCGGGTGAGCCACTGCTGGGCCTGGAACACCTGACCGACTGCCTGCTTGAAGACCTCAGGGGCAGCACCCAGCAGCCGGGCAGCATCCGCGAAAACGAGGAGGAGCTGATCCGTGGCGCCCTGGCGCGTCATCACGGCAACATCACCGCGGCAGCCGATGCCCTGGGCATCAGCCGCGCCACGCTGTACCGCAAGATCAAGCAGCTGCGCAGTTGAACCGCCTGGGTCGAGTGCTGCTGCGCCTGGTCAATACCGACCAGGTGGGTGGACCTCGGCATTGCAGGCGGCGGGCCAGGTAGTGGTCTCAGCTGTCTCAGAGTTAGACAGTCATCGCGAAATTGCACGTCCGGGCACCGCTTGAATCAATCTTGTTTATCAGGAATGTCTGATAACTAACTGTTAAACAAAGATTTGTTTTTGTTGGCATGCACTCTGCTTGGTGTGAATCAGATGTGCCCTACAGCCCCTCGCCGGGCGCGGACGATTTATAAAAACAATACCGTGGAGGCCCGACCTTGAAGACAACACGACTCCGGCATTCCCTGACTGCCGGCACGCTGGCCATGCTGGCCTGTGCTGTTCTGCCCCCCGCCGTGGCCGAAGATGGCAAGGCGATTCTCAATGCCAAGTGCATGGCCTGCCATACCCCTGAGGGCAACGATGCCCTGAGCCGCATCAGCTACCAGCACAAGGGGCAACCATGAATCAACCGAGCTATACCCAGGGGCGTCAGGACAAGGACCTGCTCGCCATGACCATCGGTGCGGCGTTCGACGCCACGGCGGCCAGGTTCGCCGCGCGTGAAGCGCTGGTGGTGCGCCACCAGGGCCTGCGCTACAGCTGGCAGCAACTGGCCGAGGAGGTCGAGCGCCACGCCCGGGCCCTGCTGGCCCTGGGGCTGCAGCGCGGCGATCGCCTGGGCATCTGGGCGCCCAACTGCGCGCAGTGGTGCATCACCCAGTTCGCCAGCGCCAAGGTCGGCGTGATCCTGGTCAACATCAACCCGGCCTATCGCAGCAGCGAGCTGGAATACGCGCTCAAGCAGTCCGGCTGCAACTGGGTGATCTGCGCCGACGCGTTCAAGACCAGCGACTACCACGCGATGCTCCTCGGCCTGGTGCCGGAGCTGGCCAGCGTCGCCCCCGGCAGCCTGAACTGCCAGCGCCTGCCGGCCCTGCGCGGCGTGGTGAGCCTGGCCGAGCAACCACCCCCAGGCTTTCTGCCCTGGGCGGGCCTGCAAGGCATGGCCGAGGCGGTGACCGTGCAGGCCCTGGCCGAGCGCCAGGCCGGCCTGCACTGGCACGACCCCATCAATATCCAGTACACCTCCGGCACCACGGGTTTCCCCAAGGGGGCGACCCTCAGCCACCACAACATCCTCAACAACGGCTACATGGTGGGCGAGAGCCTGGGCCTGACCGAGCACGACCGGCTGGTGATCCCGGTGCCGCTGTACCACTGCTTCGGCATGGTCATGGGCAACCTGGGCTGCCTGACCCATGGCTCGACCATGATCTACCCCGGGGATGCCTTCGACCCGCTGAGCACCCTGCGCGCCGTTGCCGAGGAGCGCGCCACCGTGCTCTACGGTGTGCCGACCATGTTCATCGCCGAACTGGACCACCCGCAGCGGCATGAATTCGACCTGTCGAGCCTGCGCACCGGGATCATGGCCGGCGCTACCTGCCCGATCGAGGTGATGCGCCGGGTGATCGACGAGATGCACATGAGCGAGGTGCAGATCGCCTATGGCATGACCGAGACCAGCCCGGTGTCGCTGCAGACCGCTGCCGAGGACGACCTGGAGCTGCGCGTCACCTCCGTGGGGCGTACCCAGCCGTGCCTGGAGAGCAAGCTGGTGGACAGCGACGGGCTCACGGTACCCCGCGGGCAGATCGGCGAGCTGTGCACCCGTGGCTACAGTGTCATGCTCGGCTACTGGGAAAACCCCGAGGCCACCACCGCGAGCATCGACCACGAGGGCTGGATGCACACCGGCGACCTGGCGGTGATGGACGAGCAGGGCTATGTGCGCATCGTCGGGCGCAGCAAGGACATGATCATTCGCGGGGGCGAGAACATCTACCCGCGGGAGCTGGAGGAGTTCTTCTTCACCCACCCGGCCATCGCCGACGTACAGGTGATCGGCATTCCGTGCAGCCGTTATGGCGAGGAGATCGTGGCCTGGGTCAAGTTCCACCCCGGACACAGTGCCAGCGAAGACGAACTGCGCGAATGGGCCAGGGCGCAGATCGCCCACTTCAAGGTGCCGCGGCACTTTCGCCTGGTGGACGAGTTCCCCATGACGGTCACCGGCAAGGTGCAGAAGTTTCGCATGCGCGAGATCAGCATCGAGGAACTGACCCTGGCCAGGCAAGGCCGGCTGGCGGGCAGGGGGTAGGCCTGCGCCGCCGGGTGCGGGCGGTCATGCAGGGCGCATGACCGCCCGGGCGGCACTCAGTGCGTGCCGCGCGGCACGGTCTTGAGCAGGTCCTCGGGGCTGATATGGCCCACGATGTGCTTCACGCTGCCCGGTTGCGGCAGGTCGAGGATGTGCCCCTTCATCTTGCCGATCACGTGCATCTCGCACGGCTTGCAGTCGAACTTCAGGGTCAGTACCTCGTCACCGTGAATCAGCTGCATGGGCGCAACCTTGGTGCGCACGCCGGTGACGCCCTTGGCCTGTTTGGGGCACAGGTTGAACGAGAAGCGCAGGCAGTGCTTGGTGATCATCACCGGCACTTCGCCGGGCTCTTCGTGGGCCTCGTAGGCCGCATCGATCAGCTTGACCCCGTGGCGGTGGTAGAAGTCGCGGGCCTTCTGGTTGTACACGTTGGCCAGGAACGACAGGTGCGACTCGGGGTATACCGGCGCCGGCACCGTCTCGGCCTTGCGGCCGCCGCGCGGGTGCGCGGCAACGCGGGCGGCGGTGAGGCTCTCGATCACGTCGCGGCGCAGCGCCTTGAGCTGGGAGTTGGGAATGAAGTACGCCTGCGGCGCATCCAGGCGAATGCCGGTGGCGTGGTACTGGGTGGTGCCCAGCTGGCCGAGCAGGTCGTGCAGTTGCTCCAGCGCCTGCTCCGGCTTGTTGGCCGGGCCGAACGGGCCGGGCAGGGTGGCACTGGCGCTGATGCCTTCCTCGCTGGTGGCGGTCAGCTCAAGGCCGTGTTCACGCAACTGCGCGACCCAGCCCAGGCCGATACGGCGTTCGGCCGACGTCTTCTGCAGCGCCTGCTGCCAGTTGTGGTCCAGGTTGCGGCTCAGCGGATGGTTGGGGCGCAGCTGGTGCAGGCCCTTGGGCATCTCGTTGGGCTCTACGCGGTAGCGGTAGCGCTTTTCGCCGTCTTCGTCGAACTCGCCCCTGGCCTCGGCGATGTTGGCACGAAAGCCGACCACCTCACGCTTGACCAGCACGTTCAGGCCGTCGCCGTTGGACAGCGGTGCATGGGTGACCACCTGCAGGTCGCGCTTGCCGACCTTTTCCACCACACCCACCGGCAGGCCGGTGAAGGTGGGCGAATCGAACGCGCCGATGTCGATCTTGCGCTCGCTCACGAAGTAGTCGGTGCTGCCGCGGTGGAAGGTCTTGTCCGGGTCGGGCACGAAGAAGTGCGCGGTATGGCCGCTGGAGGCGCGGGCCAGGTCGGTGCGGTCTTCGAGCACTTCGTCCAGGCGCTGGCGGTAGTAGGCGGTGATGTTCTTCACGTAGCCCATGTCCTTGTAGCGGCCCTCGATCTTGAACGAACGCACGCCAGCCTCTACCAGGGCGCGGATGTTGGCGCTCTGGTTGTTGTCCTTCATCGACAGCAGGTGCTTCTCGTAGGCGATCACGCCGCCTTTTTCGTCCTTGAGGGTGTAGGGCAGGCGACAGGCCTGGGAACAGTCGCCACGGTTGGCACTGCGTCCGGTCTGGGCGTGGGAGATGTTGCACTGCCCGGAGAACGCCACGCACAGCGCGCCATGAATGAAGAACTCGATGGCCGCGTCGGTTTCGTCGGCGATGGCGCGGATTTCCTGCAGGTTCAGTTCGCGGGCCAGCACCAGCTGCGAGAAGCCGGCCTGGTCGAGGAATTTGGCCCGTGCCAGGGTGCGGATGTCGGTCTGGGTGCTGGCGTGCAGCTCGATGGGCGGAATGTCCAGCTCCATCACCCCAAGGTCCTGCACGATCAGCGCATCGACGCCGGCGTCGTACAGTTGGTGGATCAGCTTGCGCGCCGGCTCCAGCTCGTTGTCGTGCAGGATGGTGTTGATGGTGGTGAACACCCGCGCGTGGTAGCGGTGGGCAAACTCCACCAGCCCGGCGATATCGCTCACCTCGTTGCAGGCGTTGTGGCGGGCACCGAAGCTCGGGCCACCCAGGTACACCGCATCGGCGCCATGCAGGATCGCCTCGCGGGCAATCGCCACGTCGCGGGCGGGGCTGAGCAATTCCAGGTGATGCTTGGGTAGGGACATGTCTTTTTAGTCTGGCTGGTCACGGTAGCCGCGCATTGTAGCCGCGCAACGCGCTGTCGGCACCTTTGCCGACAGGCGTCATGCAGATTGACCAGCCCCCTTCGCCGGTGAGGCCGGCAAAGGGGCGCCAGGGCAGGGGGTCAGAAGCGCCCGTCCAGGCCGATGCGGAACATCTCGTTGCGCTCGTCGGTGGCCAGCGCGGTCTTGTACGAGAAGCCCAGGCGCCAGCTCTGGCTGAGGCTGAAGTCCAGGCCCAGGTCCAGGTCGACGAAGTTGCTGTCCATCGGGTCGGGTGACAGGCGATACAGCACGCCGTCGTTGGTCTGGTCGGTGTAGCGCATGCGGTAGTCGTCGCTGTGGCTGAAGTTGTGACCCCACGCCAGCCCGACCCGCGGCGTGAGCACGCCGGCGCCGGTCTGGATGTCGTAGCCGCTGCGCACGCCCAGGAACGAGGTGAAGGTCCGCTGGCGCTGTTGTTCGTACGACAGCCCGTAGATACCGCCGCCCCGTTCGCTGAAGTCGTCCAGCTTGGTGAAGCTGGCGTTCAGCCGTGTGTACGGCGCCAGCGACAGGGCGCCTTCGCGGTACTCGTAGCTGGCGGTCAGCGAGGCGAACAGCTGGTCGGCGTCGCGCGAGCCATGGGCATAGCCGTTGGACGGGTCGGCAGTGACGTAGCGGCGCGAGTCGAAGCGGATGCGGTTGTAGCCCAGCAGTGCATCGATGTAGATCTCCGACAGCGGGTTGACGCTCAGGTACGCCGCCAGGCCCAGGGCGTCGGCCTCGCTGCGGGTGTCCTGCTCGCCGATGTCGGCGCGGTCGTTGCCGTAGCCAAAACCGATGCCCACCACGGCCCTTGGCGACAGGCGATAGTCGACGCCGGCGCTCAGTCCGTAGGTGACGAAGCTGTTGTCCTTGGCGCCGCGTGCGCGGTTGGAACCGGTGTTGATGAAGCCATCGGTCCAGTAGGCCACGGCCTCTTCGACGCACTCGCCGGAGGTGGCGCGGGCGGTGTCGCGCTGTTTGCGACGGGTGTCGTCCGCGTCCTCGTCGTCATTGCCCTTGCCGTTGCCTTCGAGCTCGTCGCGCAGCGCCTTGCCCAGGCTGCCCAGGCCGAGGTTGTCGCGGCCATGTTGAACGTTGGCGTTGAACGCGTTGCGGTCACAGGTAGGGCGGTGCAGTTGCTCCAGGCGCCGGTTGAAGTTGTCCATCTGGGTGCTGGCAAAACGATCCGCTGCGCGCGATTGCGCGTTGAGCAGGCCGATCACTTCGGCGTCCTTGCTGGGGTCGGGACGTGCCTGCACGCTGAAGGTCACGGTGCCGGTCGCGCTGGCACCGCTGGTGCTCTCCAGGCTGAAGGTGACCACTGCTGTGCCGGCAAAGGCAGCGGCAGGCACGAAGCGCAGGTTGAAACCGGACAGGGCGGCACGCGCTGCTCGCGCAGGGGCCACCGATGTCAGGCTGGCATGCCCGGCTGACGCTGGGCTCAACGACAGCACGCGGGCGCGCAGGAACGGCCCTCCGGTGGCCCCACGGGTAAGGTCGACGCTGGCGACAGCACCGGGGCTGAGCGCCTCGCTGGATGACACCACGGTGACCACCTGGGCGGCGATCGCCAGGGTAATGCTGCGGCTGCCGGTGGCGCCGTTGGCATCGGTGGCGGTAACGGTCAGCGTGGCGTTGGCGGCCTCGGTCGGCGTGCCGCTGATCACCCCGGTCGCCGGGTCGAGCTGCAGGCCATTGGGCAGGCTGCCGGCGCCGATGGCGTAGCTGTACGGCGCCATCCCGCCGCTGGCACCCAGGCCGAAGCTGTAGGCGCTGCCCACGGTGCCTGGCGGCAGTGGGCCGGAGGCCGGGCTCATTACCAGCGTCGGTGGGGTGATGGTGAGGCTCACCGTGGCGGCTGCCGAGGTGCCGCCCGGGCCGGTGGCGGTGTAGGTGAAGCTGTCAATGCCCGAGTAACCGGCAGTCGGGGTGTAGCTGATGCGGGTGCCACTGACCTGCGCAGTACCGTGCTGTGGGTTGCTGGCCACGGCCACGCTTGTGACCGGGGCACTGCCCAGGCTCAGGGTCAGCGGGTTGTTGCGGCTGTTGGCGGCCACACTGGCCGACACGTTGCCGACCACGGGCGCCTGTGCCACGACTGTCAGGCTCAGCGTACGGCTGCCGGTGGCGCCGTTGGCATCGGTGGCGGTAACGGTCAGCGTGGCGTTGGCGGCCTCGGTCGGCGTGCCGCTGATCACCCCGGTCGAGGTGTTGAGTGTCAACCCATTGGGCAGACTGCCGCCGATGGCATAGCTGTACGGCGCCATCCCGCCGCTGGCACCCAGGCCGAAGCTGTAGGCGGTGCCCACGGTGCCTGGCGGCAGCGAGCCTGACGCTGGGCTTAGCACCAGGGTTGGCGGGGTAACGGTAACGTTCACCGTGGCAGGTGCCGAGGTGCCGCCCGGGCCGGTGGCGGTGTAGGTGAAGCTGTCAATGCCCGAGTAACCGGCAGTCGGGGTGTAGGTGATGCTGGTGCCACTGACCTGCGCAGTACCGTGCTGTGGGTTGCTGGCCACGGCCACGCTGGTGACCGGGGCACTGCCCAGGTTCAGGGTCAGCGGGTTGTTGCTGGTGTTGGCGGCCACACTGGCCGACACGTTGCCGACCACGGGCGCCTGCGCCACGACTGTCAGGCTCAGCGCCTGGCTTGCCTGGAAATTCTGGCTGTCAGTCACCCTGACGGTAAAGCTGGTGGTGCCGGGTGCGGTTGGCGTACCGGCCAGGCTGCCGGTCGGGGCCAGGGTCATGCCGGACGGCAGGGCGCCCGAAACGATGGTGTAGCTGTACGGCGCGGTGCCGCCACTGGCACTGATACTGGCCGTGTAGGGCACGTTCTGGGTGGCGTTGGCCAGTGTGGTCGTGCCGATAACCACGGTGGGCGGCGTGATGGCGAGGTTGACGGTGGCAGGCGCCGAAGTCCCCCCCGGGCCGGTGGCGGTATAGGTAAAGCTGTCGACGCCGGCATAGCCTGGGGTCGGGGTATAGGTGAAACCCGTGGCCCCGGTGATGTTGACGGTGCCATGTGCAGGGGGTGTCACCACGGCTAGGCTGGTGGTCGGCCCCCCGCTGAGGCTTGCGCTGATCGTGCTGGCGCCGCTGTTGGCTGCGAGGGTTTGGTTGATATTGGCGGCTACCGGCGCTTGCTGGCCAACCACGAAGGAATAGGGACGCACTCCGGTGAATCTGTTGGTATCACTGGCCCGCACCCCGAAAGTGAACGTACCGGCGGTGGTTGGTGTGCCACTCAGGGTGCCTGTGCTGGTAAGGCTCATTCCTGCAGGCAGCGCGCCGAAGGCGATACCGTAGTCGAAGGGTGCAACCCCACCGCTGGCGCTGATCGACGTGCTGTACCCCGTGCCCACCGTAGCTGCGGGCAAGGTAATCGGCGTGATGTCTATGAAGGGCGTGGCAATGGTGAGGGTATAGGTCTGACTGACGCTGGTGAGGTTGCTGGAGCTGTCGACCGCCGTGACGCTGAAGGTGTAAGTACCGGCTTTGGAGGGGCTTCCGGTCAGGGTACCGGTACTGGAAAGGGCGATTCCGGTCGGTAGGCTGCCACCGTTGATGCTGAAGGTGTAGGGCGCGACACCCCCACTGACGGTGAGCTGTTGGCTGTAGCTGCTGCTGTAAATGGGGGCCGGCAATGTCGCCGGGGTGATGGCCATGCTGCCGGCAACGATGGTCAGTGTATAGCTGCGCGTGCCGGTGTAGCTGAACGCGTCGGTGACCTTGGCCGTGAAGCTGAAGTTGCCGCTGCTGGTCGGCGTGCCGCTGAGCGTGCCGTTGGATGCCAGGGTCAGGCCGCTGGGCAAGGCTCCAGATGCAAGCGAAAAGGCGTAGGGCGCGTTACCCCCGCTGGCAGCCAGCGAGGTGGTGCTGTAGGCGATACCGGCAGTACCCGCAGGCAGTGATGCAGGGGCGATGCTGATGGTCGGGGAACCGACGGTAACGGTCACGGTCGCCGGGGCAGAGGTGCCTGCACTGTTGGTGGCGGTATAGGTGAAGCTGTCCGTGCCTGCATAACCGACCGTGGGTGTGTAGGTGACGCTGGTGCCGCTGGCCGTTACTGTGCCGTGGCTTGCTGAGGTACTGATGGCCACGCTGCTGGCGACGCCCCCCGAGAGGCTGAGTGTGACAGGGTTCGCGCTGCTGTTGTGGCCGACAGAGGCGCTGACCGGGCCGGCAACCGGCGGTGCAATGTAGGTGAAGGCATTGGTCAACGACGCCGAGCCGGCGGCAGTGGTGACACTCACGTTGACCACGCCGGCGTTGCCGGCCGGGATTGTGGCGGTGATCTGGGTGGGGCTGTTGATGGTCCAGCCGGTTGCCGATACCCCGCCAAAGGTGACGCTGCTGGCGCCGGTCAGGCCGGTGCCCGTGAGGGTCACGCTGGTGCCACCGCCGATGGGGCCTGAGTTGGGGGTGACGGTGTTCAGGGTCGGCACGGCGAGGTAGGTATAGGCATTGACCGAAGTGGCACTGCCCCCCGGCGTGGTGGCCACGACATTGACGGGCCCGGCGGCATGCGCGGGCGCAATGGCGGTGATCGATGTCGAACTGTTGACGGTGAAGCTGCTTGCCGGTGTGCCGCCAAAGGTGAGGCTGGTGGTGCCGGTCAGGCCTGTGCCTGAGATAAACACTTGATTGCCGCCGGTGGTGGCGCCGGAATTGGGCGTAGCGATGGTCAGGGTCGGTACGGCGAGGTAGGTGAAACCATTGGTCAGCGTGCTCGTACCGCTTGCCGTTGTGACCGTCACGTTGACCGGGCCTGCCGTGTGGGCGGGGACGGTGGCGGTTATCGAGGTCGGGGAAACGACGATGATGTTGGTAGCGGGCACACCAGCGAATGTCACGTCGGTGACGCCGACAAAATTGGTGCCGGTCAGGGTCACAGAGGTGCCGCCGATGGCGGGGCCGCTGCCGGGCGATACGGCGGTCAGGGTCAGGGGCGGTGTTGCGCCTGTGACCTTGAGGGTGTAACGGGCCTTGCCCACGACATCGTTGCTGTCAAGGGCCGAAATCCAGAAATCGTAGTTGCCGATGGCTGTGGGGGTGCCATGCAGGGTGGTGGTCGCGCTTCCAGGCGACGTTTCCAGAACCAGACCGGGCGGCAGGCAGTTGGTCGGCATGCTGGTGTCATCCTGGTCACATTCGTACCACTCGAAGATGGCGCCGCCGGTGGCGGTGATAGTGAAAGTGTCTATCGGTGTGTTGACCGCCACATCCGGCAGGGCGGTGCCACTGGCGGGGGAAAGGGTCGGGGCGGCACTGGCCTGGCCGCACAGCAGCAGCGAGACGAGCATCAGGCCCAGCAATGCAATGCTGCGGGCCATGCGGTGACGAAGGTCAATCAGGGATCTGTTCATGGGGCTTCCTGCCAGGTAGCGGTATTACTCGCTTGCGGCGCGGGTCAAGAGTCATCGGAACAACCCGTATGCCGTGACTGGCAGTGCGGGTTTTGCAGCGTTGAGGTAACGGCGGCGGCGTGGTCAGGGTTCCATGGGGGCACCCTCGGCACAGGTCTGCATCAGTGGCCGTTGCATCTGCAGGTACAAGCCCTGCTCGCCAACTACCTCGAAGCCCAGGCGCGCATACAGCCGGCGCGCCGGGTTGAACGGCTCCACACTCAGGGCACAGCGCGTGTGCTGGCCGTCGGCCAGCGCGAGCACCGCGGCCAGCAGGGTGCTGCCCAGCCCCTTGCCCTGCCAGGCAGGCAGCAAGGCGATATCGACCACCCGCACTTCGCTGGCGTCCACCTGCAGGCACAACCTGCCGATCGGTTGCCCCTGGTGCTCCAGCAACAGGAATTCGGCCGAGCGATAGTGCAGGGCGTAGTGGCGTTGCTGCAGCTCGGCTTGGGCGTGCAGAAACGCGACCCGCTGCGCGTCGGTCCACCCTGGTGCGGCACGCACCTCTTCCCAGCGGCGCGTCACGAACAGCGCGCGCAGAAACCCGTCATCCGCCTCGGCCTGCAGGCGCAGGCCGGGATCGAACGACGATGGCAACAGGCGGGCCAGGCGCTCGAGGCTAGTCATTGCGGATCGGGTACTCCCCTTCGACGCAGATGCAGTACGCCAGCGCCAGGTAGGGTTGCATCAGGTTGCGCTCGATGTTGCCGTTGCCAGTGCCGGCGTCAGTCATGCTGCCTTCGGCCAGCGTCTGCGTGGTGCCCACAGTGTTGTACAGGTTGATGTTGCGTGGCTGGGCCAGGTAGGTGGTGGTGCTCGGGATGTCGACCCTCTGGTCCGGCTCGGTACCATCGCGCGCGGTGAACCCATGGTTGTGTGGCGGGTAGTTCAAGGAATTGAGCGCTACCTTGTCGGCGCCAGCGGTACTGGCGAAGGCTGCGTTTGGCAACCCGGTACCCTGGCCGGCTCCCATCACCACACGACCATTGAGATTGGGCAGCATGAATGTGGTCTTGCCATCGCCGCCGAATCGGTTGCCGATCACCGAAAACAGCACGCTGTACTGCTGGATCAACAACGAACGCCCGTCGCAGGGAAGAAAATTCTGCGGTACGAAACTGTAGGGCAGAAGCCTGATTTCACCATAGAAAGCGTCCATGGAATGCTCTTTCCTTGATTCAGAGAGGGGTGGGCTTACTGCTGCGACGGGTAGATCCCGGCCAGCGCGATGATGTAGTTGAGCGCCATGC
Organism: Pseudomonas sp. UBA7500; assembly: GCF_002478435.1. Taxonomy (NCBI): domain Bacteria; kingdom Pseudomonadati; phylum Pseudomonadota; class Gammaproteobacteria; order Pseudomonadales; family Pseudomonadaceae; genus Pseudomonas; species Pseudomonas sp. UBA7500. The sequence goes on from NZ_DLNW01000047.1 coordinate 95,432, forward strand.
TGCCCATCAGGTTGGCATGTGGTTGCCCGCCGCCTGGCGCCACCGACACTGCCGCGGAATTCAGTGTGACGTTGGGGTTGGTGCCGCCGTTGCTGTACAGCCCCTTGGTCGAGCTTTGCGCGGTGAACACCCCGAGCGTGCGCGAGGCCGGTGCCTGGGTGTCGACCGGCGAGGCGGCATCGGCCAACTGCGTGCTGGCGTAAAAGGTATGCGAGTGAGCGGGCATGTGTTGCACGCCAATGGAGGTCTGTGCACTGCCCATTGCCTGGCCTAGGTTGCGCTGCGTGAGGCCGGGGCCTGCGCCGGCGCCTACCGGTACCCGGCCGCGCAGGTCGGGCAGGGCGAAGGTGTTGACCCCATCACCGCCATAGGTGGTGCCCAACAGCGTGAACAACACCTGGTTCTGCTGGATCGACAACAGCTGGCCATTGCACAGTGCCCAGTCCTGTGGCTCGTAGTTGCCTGCGAACAGACGGATTTCCCCGATAAAGGCTTCAGACATGGTTCATTCCTTGATGTGAAGGAGCGTGTTCACGGGCGCGGTGGGTAAACGCCAACACTGGCGATGCAGTACTGCAGCACCAGCGAAGGCTGCATGTTGTCCAGGGGCTGTTGGGGTGGCGTGGGCTGAATCGTTGCCGGGTTGAGCGCTTGCTGCTTGCTACTGTCGAACTTGACGTAGGTGCTGCGCGAAGCGACCGGTGGGGTTGCCAGGTTGGCACTGGTGGCCGGGAACGCACCGGCCGGCCCGCTGTTGCCCAGGGCATCGGATACATAGACCTCATGGGTATGCTGGGCGAGTGCGGCGGCGGGCAGTGTTTCTTTCTCGGTGCCGGCTGACTGGCCCTGGGTATGATTGCTCAGGCCGGGGTCAGGGGTGCCGGTGCTGTTCCGGGCCAGCGCGGTGCGCCCACGCAGGTCAGGCAGGGCAAACAGGTTGTTGCCGGAGCTGCCGAACTGGGTGCCGAGCAAGGAAAACAGTGCAGCGTTGGTTTGGGTGGATAACAGGCGTCCGTCGCACGGCAGCCAACCCTTGGGCACGAAGTTGTACGGGAACAGGCGGATTTCACCCACGAAAGGTTCCATATGAACAAACCTCCATCATGTTTCTCAGGCACCAAAAAAAACCCACTTGCAGGCAAGTGAGTGACAATCACGGCAGAGCTGACTAGCTAGGTAAGGCGGTTATCGATCACGGCTTGTGGCCGTTCCAGCTTCCATCTGCGCTTCTTCATGAGCGTTCCTTCCATGGTTGCGATAACAGGCAGAGGGTCCGGCGAAGCGGCCCTCGGGAGGTGGGTTGATGCTAGGCGAGGTAGTGACGCATTGCCATCACTGAAAATGGGTATTTCGACGATTTTTTTCAAACGATTGTTTGACGCGGGGCGGCTGTCGGTAATCTGGCGCCAGGCACACGTCGCGCCCGGCATTCATGGGCACCTGGCCGTGCCCTGTAGCCAGTGGCTGCGTGCTGTGGAAAGATCCGGGTTCTTTTCCGTGCCGCACTGACGAGCAAGCCATGATCGATTTCCACAATGTCACCGCCTACCAGCAGCACAACCGTGTGCTGGACGGTTTCTCCCTGCACATCGGTGCCGGCGAGAAGGTCGCCATCCTGGGCCCCAACGGGGCCGGCAAAAGCACCCTGCTCAAGCTGATCACCCGCGAGCTGTACCCGGTGGAGCGCGAAGGCAGCCACCTGAAGCTGTTCGGCAGCGACACCGTCAACCTGTGGGCACTGCGCAGTCGCCTGGGGTTCGTGTCCCAGGACCTGCAGGAAGACTACACCCCGCACACCCAGGCGCTGGATGTGGTGGCGTCGGGCTTTTTCGGCGCCATCGGTGCCCATGGCCATCTGCAGCCCGATGACGAGCAACTGGCGCAGGCGCGTGCGCTGCTGGCCGAGGTGGAAATGGCCGGGTACGAAAGCACCATGTTCCAGCGCCTGTCCACCGGGCAGAAGCGCCGCCTGCTGCTGGCCCGCGCGCTGGTTCACCGGCCCAGTGCGCTGATTCTCGACGAGCCGGCCAACGGCCTGGACATGGGGGCGAGCCTGGGCATGCTGAGGTTGCTGCGCAGCTTCTGCGCCGAGGAGCACGCCATGATCATCACCACCCACCATATCGACGAGATCATCCCGGAAATCGAACGTGTGGTGCTGCTTAGCCAGGGGCGCATCGTGGCCGACGGGCCCAAGGCCGAGGTGCTGACCAGCGCGGCACTGTCGCAGCTGTACCAGACGCAGCTGCGCATCAGCGAACAGGATGGCTGGTACCGCTGCTGGCACGCCTGAACCGGCCTGCGTGCGGCCGGCTCGGCGGGGTCAGGGCACAGGGTTGATGAACGGGCCGCCGGTGAACTGCACGAACAGCTGGCGGTACTCTTCGTTTTCCGGGTCGATGATCAGTGCCTGACGCAGGAACTCCAGCCCCTCGCGAGCGTTGTCCAGCTGGCAGCTGAGGGCAAAGGCCAGGTACAGGTGATAGGCGTTGAAGAAGTCGAACGACAGCGCCACCTTCACCAGGTGCAGGGCGCCGGTCAGGTCCTGGGCCCGCAGGCGCGCGCCGATCTCGTGATTCAACTGGGCGCCATCCTTGATCATCAGGTTCGCCAGGCCGACCTGCTTGCGCAGTACAACCGTATGGCCGTTGCCGACCTTGGAGTCGGTCTGCTCGACGCTTTCGACCAGCCAGTGCCCCAGCCCGACGTTGTTGATCAGGTTGACGGCCCGCAGCATGCTCTGCAGGGAGAACACCAGGTGATGGCCACGCCACAGGTGCGCGTCGATCGTGCTCATGTCGACGCGCTTTTCGTAGGCGTCGATCATCTGTTCCAGGGTGGTCAGCGCGCGGATGCGGTCGGTGGGCTCGGCGTTGCGGTTGGGGAAGATGCAGAAGAACACGCCACCGTCCTTCACCACCCGGGATGACTCCACGTAGGCCGCCAGCAGGTTGGGCACATGCTCGATGACGTGGGAAGTGATCAGGTAGTCGAAGGTCTGGTCGGCAAAGGGGATATCCAGGAAGTCGCCCAGCGCGTCGACCCTGGCGGGCTCGGCGTGGTAGTTGGCCTGTTCCTGCTTGTAGTGCGTGTAGTCTTCCAGGTCCTGCGGGTACAGGAATGCCTCGCCATCGCAGGGGGCCAGGTTGATGCAGTCCGGCAGGTAGAACGCATTATGCGCGGCGGCACCGATCTCCAGGCCGCGGCCCTGACAGTATTTGCTGGCCAAGGCCATGCCTTTATGGTTCATCGACGCTTGCTTCCTCTGAAAAAATGCCTTGCGCAGGCTATCGGCAGGGCCGCGCAAGTATTGAGCCGGGTACGCAGCGCTCGCGTTCAAAGACTTCCCGCGCAGCGTGCAATAGAATACCCGGCGGGCGAACCCGGTTGGTTCGTCCAGTGCCGAAGCCTCTTGTGATTCGTGTAGGCATCAGGCTTCTTGCTGAATTGAAAATAGGCCACACATGCCAAGCGTTTCCCCGGAAGTACAAGCCAAAGAATGGCACAGCATGGTTTCCCAGTACCCATGCACGCTGACCCAATCGTTGCAGGGCCTTGTCGAGCGCAACAAGGTCATGCTGGCCGCGCGGTTCTATGAACACATGCTGGCCGACCCCAATGCTTCGCTGATCCTGTCCCACGACGAGGTCAAGAGCCGCCTGGGCAGTTCGATGCAGGCCTGGCTGGTGCGGGTCTATTCGGTGTCGCCCACCGATGACTGCATGCCGCTGGTTGCCCTGCAGAAACAGGTGGGGGAAGTGCATGCGCGCATCGACGTGCCGCTGCACCTGGTGCTCAGTGGTGCGCGGCACCTGAAGAAGTTGCTGTTCCAGCTGATTCTCGAACAGCAGTGGGCCAGCGAGGCGCAGGCATTGCGCCTGGCCAGCGAAACCATGGACCTGGCCATGGAAATCATGAGCCACGCCTATTCGCGGTCCCATGACCGCAACTCGCGCAACGAGGAAGGCTACCGGCTGTTCTCGGTGCTGCAGAACATCAGCACCGAGCGCGAGCGTCAGCGTGGCGCCTTGCTGGACTGGGAAAACAGCCTGATGTTCGACCTGGCCATGGGCTCCAACGGCGTGAACCTGCCCAGGCTCGCGGCCTCTGATTTCGGCCTGTGGTTCCGTCACAAGGGCGCCTACGCCTTCCAGAACACCAGCGAAAGCGATCAGATCCTGAAGATCATCCGTCACATGGATGACGTGTTGCTGCCCATGTTTCTTGCCTCGATGCACGAGCAGGAGACGCGCATGCGCCTGCTGCGCGACATTCGCGACCAGACCAAGAGCCTGATGTTCAACCTCGACAACCTGTTCAACACTGCCAACGAGCTGGAAAGCGGTCGCGACGTGCTCACACGCATGCTCAACCGCAAGTTCCTGCCGGTGGTGATCGGCAACGAGATCGCCATCGCGCAGAAGACCGGGCAGACGTTTTCGGTGTTCTCGGTGGATATCGACAACTTCAAGTCGATCAACGACAACTTCGGTCACGAAGCCGGCGACGCGATTCTGCAGCAGATCGCCGAGATCCTCAGCAGCCACAGCCGCGCGGGGGACTACGTGTTCCGCATGGGGGGCGAGGAGTTCCTGATGATCCTGGTGGACATCGACAGCGCCAACGCCATGAAGGTGGCGCAGAAGTTGCGGCGCAAGGTCGAAGCGGAAAAGCTGCAACTGACCGAAGGCCGCAGGCACCAGGTCACCGTGAGCATCGGCATGGCCACCTACAACGGCCACCCCGACTACCAGCACCTGCTGCGACAGGCCGACCAGGCCATGTACCAGGCCAAGCAGGGCGGCCGGAACCGGGTGGTGGCGTACGGGGAACTGACCTCGCCGGAGTGACAGGCCAAGCCTGATGGAGGCGACGATGCACACGCCAAGGCGCCTCTGGCGCAGCGTTATGTGGTTGACAGTGCTGTGGCTGACGGCCAGTGGCGCGCTCGCCGCCGAGCGCGGCCACTGCGGGCGCCAGGCCGGCCCGCAGTGCCTGCACAGCTTCGCGTTGCCGGCAGGTGCAGGCCAGATGCATTACTACGCATCGCGCGCGCCAAGGCCCGGCGACCCCCACGGCCCGCAGACGGCACTGCTGATACTGCACGGGCATCCGCGCGATGTCGGGCGCAGCTTCGAGGCCGGCTTGCAGGCGGCACGTGCTGCGGGCCGGTTGCCGCGTACCCTGGTGGTGGCGCCGCTGTATCAGGTGGCGCCGGCGCAGGCCGGGCGTTGCAGCATGCCGGACACGCCCGGCGCTCAACCGGGCGACGCGCTGTGGAGCTGTGCCGGCTGGCTGGCGGGGGCTCCCTCGCTGGGCGCCCATCCGCTTGGCGCCTTTGCGGCACTGGACGCCTTGCTGGGCGAACTGGCCCGGCAGTGGCCGAGCCTGCGCAGTGTGACCCTGGTGGGATTTTCGGCCGGTGCGCAGATGCTCCAGCACAGCATCGGTTTTGCCGCCGACCCGCCGGCGGGTGTGGCGCTGCGCTATGTGATCGCCGACCCGGGCAGCTGGCTGTACTTCGACCCGGTTCGCCCCGTGCCCCTGCGGGGCGAGCGAACGGTGCCGTGGGAGGCCTGTGGTACGGGGGGCTGCACCTGGCGCTTCGACGTGCCCGCGACGTCCCCGGCCTGTGCCTATGACCACTGGAAGTACGGCACCCAGTCGCTGCCTGGCTATCTGCCGCGTACCGGCGCGCAGGCCCGCGCACACTATGCGGCGGCCCAGGTCGATTACCTGGAAGGTGCCCTCGACAGCAGTGCCGACAAGGGCACGTTCTACCCGATTCTCGACAAATCCTGCGCGGCCATGTTGCAGGGGCCTTTCCGATTGCAGCGAGGGCTGGCGTATGCCGCCTATGAACAGGCCGTGCTCAAGCCGCGCACGCCCAGGCGCATGGTCATCGTGCCAGGTTGCGCGCATGACGTGGCCTGTGTACTGGGCGCCGATGCAGCGCGGCCCGTGCTGTTCGCGCCGCCGCCCTGAGCGTGCCGCAGCGCCACGGCAGGTCAGGAAAAAAATTCAGGACCAGCCCATTTTTTTTCGCTTGTGCCAGCCCCTTCGTGCCCTAAGACTCGAGCAGGGCGACGACCGCCTGTTCCCGCGTCAGTACCGGGCTTGCGGGTTCGGGGGCGTGCGCCAACAGAATAAAAATCACAAGGTTGGAGGTGCTCGTGAGTGACTACGCTGCTGTGCCAGATGAAAGCGGCCATATCGATGTGCCGGGTGGGAAGGTCTGGTACCGGCTCAACCGCTCGGCCAACAGCGGTGCCGTGCCGCTGATCGTGCTGCATGGCGGCCCCGGCAACTCCCATGACTACCTGCTGCCGCTGCTGGAACTGGTGCCTGACCGCAGCGTGGTGCTGTACGACCAGCTCGATTGCGGACGCTCGCAGCGGGTGGGCGACACACGCAACTGGACGCTGGAGCGTTTTACCGACGAGATAGATGCCGTTCGCGAGCACCTGGGCCTGGGCCAGGTGCATCTGTTTGCCAGCTCGTGGGGCTGCAGCATCGCCATCAACTATGCGGCCCGGCAGCCGGCCGGGCTGTGCTCGCTGGCGCTGTCGGGGCCGTTGGTCGATGCCAAGCGCTGGATGGCGGACTGCGAGCGATTGAAGGCGCAGTTGCCCGACCACCTGCAGGCGGTGATGCGCCGGTGCGAGGCGCAGCGCGACTTCACCAGCCCCGAGTACCTGGAGGCGGTCAACGCGTTCTATGTGCGTCACCTGTGCCGCGTGCAGCCCTGGCCGCAGATCGTGGTCGACACGATGGACAATTGCGCGACCGAACTGTACGGCTACATGTGGGGCCCCACCGAGTTCTTCGGCACCGGCACACTGGCGGACCTGGACCTGACCCCGAAGCTGGCGTCGATCGAGGTGCCCACGCTGTTCATGTGCGGGGCCCACGACGAAGGCACCCCCGAATCGGGCCGGGCCTTCGCGGCGATGGTCAGGGGCGCCGAGTTCTGCTGCATACCCGAGGCCTCCCACATGCCGCATATCGAAAACCCCGAACCCTTCTTCAGGCACCTGCGCGCCTTCATTGCCAAGGCGACCCCGCGCACCTGAATGCCGTCGGGTCGATGCACAGCCATGGCGGCACCGCTGGGGATCATTCCGCCGACGACTGATTGCATGCGCAATGGTCGCTTGTTCGCCTGGTGGCCCACTTTGATACTTGCCCCTTGCAGGAAGCAGCCCCGGTACAGCGCACGCAGCCCCGCGCGCGCTGTACCGACCCTTGAAGTCATGGATAAAACTATAAAAAACAAGTCGACCCAGGCCCCTGGCGAAGCAGGGGGTTGCGCCTCGACGATCTATTGCTTCGGAGATTGCCCATGTCGATTGCCAATGCGTCAGATACCCCCAGTACACAAGACCCGGAGCAGGCAGGGCTCAAACGGGTACTGAGCTTTTCCGATGTGCTCGCCTACGGCCTGCTGTATTTCGTGCCCATCGCCCCGGTCAGCGTGTTCGGGCTTATCTACAACACCTCCGCCGGCATGGTGGCGCTGGTGTACCTGGTGGCCGCCGTCGCGATGATCTTCAGCGCCATCAGCTACAGCCAGATGGCCAGGAAGATCCCCCTGGCCGGCTCGGTCTATTCCTATGTCACCCACGGCACCAACAGCAGCCTGGGCTTCGTGGCCGGCTGGGCGATTCTGCTCGATTACCTGCTGCTGCCGGCACTGCTGGCGGTGCTGGGGGCGGCGGCGCTGTCGGCGCAGTTCCCGCAGGTGCCGACCACGGTGTGGCTGGTCACCTTCGTTGCGGTGCCCACGGCGGTCAACCTGATGGGCATCGAGATGAATGCCAGGTTGAGCAAGGTGCTGCTGCTGATCCAGCTGGTGGTGCTGTTTCTGTTCGCCGCCTTTGCCACCTCTCGCATCATCGAACTCAAGCCGACCCTGGAGCACTTCATCGCGCCGTTCTACAACCGCTCCGACTTCTCCATGGCCATGGTGTTCGCCGCCGTACCGATTGCAGCTCTCAGCTACATCGGATTCGACGCGGTGTCGACCCTGAACGAAGAGGCCAAGGGGGGCGGGGAGACGGTCTCCAGGGCCACGATGATGCTGCTGGTGCTGGTCACGGTGCTGTTCGTGGGGCAGGTGTACCTGGCGGCAGTGTTCGTGCCGCTGGGCACGGTGTACCAGGGCGCCGCTGCCGACACTGCGTTCTATACCCTCAGTGCCGAGATCGTCGGGGCCTGGTTTCTGCCGGTGATCACCCTGACCAGCGGCATCATCGCGCTGATGGCCAACACCCTGGTGTCCCAGGCGACCACGGCGCGGGTGCTGTTCAGCATGTCGCGGGACAAGCGCCTGCCCGCGTACCTGAGCCGCATCAGTGCCCGCACCAACGTGCCTGCCAACGCCATCGTCACGGTTGCGCTGGTTTCGTTCGTGGTGGCGTTCGCCGGGGCCGGCTACCTGGATGTGATGGTGACCCTGGTCACGTTCGGCGCGCTGACCGCCTACATCCTGTTGCACGTGTCGGTGATGATCTACTTCAGGAAGATCGGCCAGGCGCAGCTGTTCAGCCATGGGGTGTCCCCGGTGCTGGGCGTGCTGCTGTTGAGCTATGCGCTGTGGAGCACCAACGTGCACGCCAAGGTGCTGGGCGCCGCCTGGATGCTCGGCGGCCTGCTGATTGCCTGGGTGATGCGCCGGCGGGGGGCGCCCTCGCTGACCTGGACGGACTGACTGCACGCTGCTGCCCATGCATCGCCTGGAACAATGCCCGCTCATGCGGGCATTTTTTATTGAAAATAAATTCAGTAACGGTCTTGATCGTTATTGAAGATATTTTCAGTATCGCCTAGGATTGCCCCAGCCTGACAAGAACAAGACGGGGTATTGCAGTGACACGACTCAAAGACAGGGCCTATTGGCTCGACAAGGCAGCAACGTTGCCGCTGGAGGGCAGGGCATTCATCGACGGGCGCTATGTGGACGCGCAAGACGGGGCGACCTTCTGCACCCGCAGCCCGGTTGACGACGCCGTGCTCGCGGCGGTGGCCCAGTGCGCGAAGGCCGATGTGGACCTGGCCGTGGTTGCTGCGCGGCGCAGCTTCGAGGCCGGCGTGTGGAGCGAGCTGGCGGCCCGCGAGCGCAAGGCGGTGCTGCTGAGGTGGGCCGCACTGCTCGAGGCGCATACCGACGAGCTGGCGCTGCTGGAGACCCTGGACAGCGGCAAGCCGATTGCCGATACCATTGGTGCCGACCTGCCGGGCACGATCTACTGCCTGCGCTGGTTTGCCGAACTGATCGACAAGGTGCACGGCGAGGTGCCGGCCACCGACCCGCAATTCTTCGGCACCGTGACCCAGCAGCCGCTGGGCGTGGTGGCGGCGGTGGTGCCCTGGAACTACCCGCTGCTGATGGCCGCCTGGAAGTTCGCCCCGGCCCTGGCAGCCGGCAACAGCGTGCTGCTCAAGCCGTCGGAGAAAACCCCGTTGAGCGCCTTGCGCATCGCCGCCCTGGCGATGGAAGCGGGTGTTCCGGCTGGGGTGTTCAACGTGCTCCCCGGTGATGGCGCGGTGGGACGCGAGCTGAGCCTGCATGGCGACGTCGACTGTATCGCCTTCACCGGCTCCGGCGCGGTGGGGCGGCAGATCGCGCAGAACGCCGCCGCCTCCAATCTCAAGCGTGTATGGCTGGAGCTGGGCGGCAAGTCGGCCAACATCGTCATGGCCGATTGCGCGGATCTCACCCAGGCCGCGCAGTCGGCAGCGGCGGCGATCTTCGCCAACATGGGCCAGGTGTGCAGCGCCGGGTCGCGTCTGCTGGTGCAGCGCTCGGTGATCGAGCCGCTGCTGCGCGAACTGCTCGTGGCCACCGACAGCTATTACCCGGGGCACCCGCTGGACCCGGCCAGCGTCACGGGTGCGATCATCGACGCGGTGCAGTTCGAGCGCGTCCAGCGCTACATCGAAACAGGCCGGCACGAGGCGCAGTTGCTCAAGGGCGGCCAGGCGCTCTCGCCGGTGGGGGCAGGCGCCTACCTGGAGCCGACGATCTTCCTTGCCCCGGACGCAACGGCGCGTATCGCCAACGAGGAAATCTTCGGCCCGGTGCTGGTGGTGATTCCCTTCGACACCCTCGATGAAGCCATCGCCATCGCCAACCAGACCGAGTTCGGCCTGGCGGCGGCGGTGTGGTCATCCGACCTTGGGACCATTCACCGCGCCACCCGCCAGCTCAGGGCCGGCACGGTGTGGGTCAACTGCTATGACGAACTGGTGGACATGAACTTCCCGTTTGGCGGGTTCAAGGAGTCCGGCAATGGCCGGGACAATTCGGCCCATGCGCTGGGCAAGTACACCGAATTGAAATCCACCATCCTGCGCTGCCGTTGAGGTCAACCCCATGCAAAACACGCTTTCAGCCTTGAACCCGCAACAATGGACCGTGCCACTGCCCATCGAGTACGGCCCGGGTGCGCGTCATCACCTGGCCAGGCTGTGCCGGGACTTCAACATCAGCCGACCGATCATCATCACCGACCAGGGCTCGCTGCGCCTGCCCTTCGTGGATGAACTGCAGCGCAGCCTGACCGAGGCGGGGCTTGCCTGCGGCCTGTACGGCGGCATCGAGCCCAACCCCACCGACCAGTCGGTACTGGCCGGTGCCGCAGCCTATCGGGCCTGGGGCGCCGACGGCATCATCGCGCTGGGGGGCGGCAGTGGCCTGGACGGCGGCAAGGCGGTGGCCCTGGTCGCCCGTCAGCAGCGCAGCGAGCTGTGGGCCTTCGACTTCGACAAGCCGGTGCCGGCAGGTTTCAGTGCGGCGGACTTTGCGCCGGTGATCGCGATTCCCACCACCGCCGGCACCGGCGCCGAAACCGAGAGCACCGCGATGCTCACCGACACCGGGCGCGGCATCAAGGGCTGCGTGTGGCACCCACGGGCGCGCCCGGCGGCGGTGATCCTGGACCCGGAGCTGACCCAGAGCCTGCCGGCCAACCTGACCGCATGGACCGGGTGCGATGCGATCATCCATGCCCTGGAAGCCTACTTCGTGCCCAGCTTCAACCCGCTCAGCGACGGCGCCGCGTTGCAGGCATTGACGCTGCTGTGGGGCTCGATCGACACCGCCGTCGAACGCGGTCACGACCTGGAGGCGCGGGGCAACATGCTGATCGGCTCGTGCCTGGCCGGCGTGGCGTTTCTCAAGGGCCTGGGGCTGGTGCACGCACTGAGCCATATGGTGGGCGCCACCTACAACACCCACCATGGGTTGACCAACGCGGTCATCCTGCCGGTGGTGCTGCGCTACAACCAGGCGCAGATCACCCCGCGCCTGATGCCGGTGGCGCAGGCCCTGGGCTTGCCGGACGCCGAGTTCGAGACCTTCTACAACGCCGTGTGCGCCTTGCTCGACCGCCTGGAGATTCCCAGGTCGCTGGCCGAGCTCGGGGTCCGCCAGGCCGATGTCGGCGCCGTGGCACGCAAGGCCATGGGCGACCCGGCGCGGCTGACCAACCCGCGCGACAGCACCCAGGCACAACTGGAGGCGCTGTTGACCCAGGCGATCAACCACGCCCGCGATTGATGAACCCGCTGTTTTCCGCTTAGCCGTGCAACCAGACCAATAAAAAAAGGTGCAACTGCCATGTCTGCCTCCCACTCGGCGTCCAAGGGACGCCTGAACCTTGAAACACGCTCCATCGATTACGTCCCGCTCGCAGAGCGCCACGGCAAGGCGTGGCACCTGTGGCCCATCTGGTTCTGCGGGGAAGCGCACCTGACCACCCTGGCGGTGGGCATCATCGGGGTCGGCATGGGCGCCAACCTGTTCTGGTCGGCGGTGGCGATCTTCCTGGGCTGCGCCTTCGGCACGCTGTTCATGGCCGGCCATTCCACCCAGGGCCCGCAGATGGGCCTGCCGCAACTGATCCAGTCGCGCCCGCAGTTCGGCTACCTGGGCGCGTTGCTGGTGTATGTGGTGGCCATCGCCACCTACGTGGGCTACAACGCCTTCAACCAGTTGCTGGTGGGCCAGACGCTGCACGAACTGTTCGACGTTCCCGAAAACGGCTCGGCCATCGCCTTCTCGCTGCTGGCGATCGTCATGGCGATTGCCGGCTACAACACCTTCCACAAGGTGCAGCGGCTGCTGGCGTTCGTGCTGATCGCGGTGATGCTGGTGTTCACCGTGGGGCTGTTCTTCTTCGTCAAGCTGCCAGCCGATCAGCTGAGCGTCTCGGACTTCAAGGCAACGCCGTTCCTGGCGCAGTTCTTCGTGGCCGCCGCGTATCAGCTGAGCTGGGCGATCTACGTGTCGGACTACTCGCGCTACCTGCCGGCCAACGTCAGCGTGCGCTCGTCGTTCTGGTGGACCTACATGGGCGCGATGATCGGCGGGGTGTGGATGATGCTGATCGGCGCCCTGGCCGCGGCACTGAGCCCGGGGCAGAACCTGGCCAAGGGCCTGGTGATGCTGGGCAACACACTGTTCGGCGGCTTCGGCGAATGCCTGCTGATCCTGGCGGTGCTGAGCCTGGTGACCAGCGCGGCGCAGAACTTCTACGGCGCCTCGATCACCTTGCTGAGTATCGCCGACACGGTGAAGACCCAGACCTCCACCTTGTTCAAGCGCATCGTCTCGATGTTGCTGGTGGGCGGGACCGCGATCGCCATCGCGATGACCGCCTCGGACAACTTCGTGAAGGACTTCGGCGACTTCCTGGCCATCCTGCTGTACCTGTTCACCCCGTGGACGGCGATCAACCTGGTGGACTTCTACAAGGTACGCCACGGCAAGTTTTCGATTACCGAGATCTTCAAGCCCAACGGGATCTACGGGCGCTGGAACTGGCGCGGCATCGGCGCCTACGTGGCAGGCTTCGTGGCCATGCTGCCGTTCTCCAGCACCGGGCTGTATACCGGCTACGTGACCACGCTGCTCGATGGCGCCGACATCAGCATGCTGGTGGGTCTGGTGGTGTCGGCGCTGGTCTACGGGTGGCTGTGCCGCACCCAGGACATCGCGGCGGAGCTGTCGCGCATCGATGAACTGGACAAGGACCTGGAGCGCGGCCTGAGCGCCAACTGAGCCTGTCGACGATTGCCCCGGCGTGCGCAACGCACGCCGGGGCAATCGCCATTTCCTGTCACTTGCCCGGGCAAAAGTTGCTAAATTGTCGCCTCGCTTGGCGACTGAGATGTAGCCGCTGTCCGGAGACCGGGGCCATGCCCCGCAGTGCACAGGTTGTTGACGTATGAGCAGTGAGCCCGAAGTAACCCAACCCAGGAAGCGTCGAACCCGCATCGACCCCGAGACGCGCCGCAAGGCCATCATCGAGGCGACGATGCAGTGCATCACCCGCTATGGCCACAGTGGCAGTACCCTGGAGCGCATCTGCGCGCAGGCCGGGGTGTCCATCGGGCTGATCGGCCATCACTTTTCCAGCAAGGAAGAGCTGATGCTGTCGACCTACCAGGAACTCACCGACCAGCTGCGCGAAGAAACCCGCAAGTACCTGGCGGTGCAGGGCGGCACCCCCGAGGGCCGTCTGCTGGCGATCATCCGCTCCTCGTTTCGCGGGCAGATCTTCAACGAGTTCATCCTCACCACCTGGCTGGGGTTCTGGGGGGCGGCGGTATCGTCGGAGCAGCTGCGCGCCTTGAACAAGAAGCTCTATGCCGACTATCGCAAGGAACTGGAGTCGGTGTTCAAGGCCATCGGCAAGGCACAGGGCACGCAGATAGACGCCAAAAGCGCGGCGTTGACCATCACCGCGCTGATCGACGGCTTCTGGCTGGAATGGGCGCTCGACCACAAGGCCTTCAGTTCGAAGAAGGCCGAGAAGTGCTGCATTGTCACGGCGCAGATGTTCGTCAAGGGCGCCGAACCGCTGCAGCCTTGAACGGCTAGGCGAGAAACTCCGGCTCGGCGGGGGGCGCCTGCGGGGTGTCCTCGCGGATGCTGATGTACAGCGCCGCACCGCACACGCCCACCAGCCCCACGCTGGCGAGCACGATCTCGCCCAGCAGCATTCCCACGATCAGCAACAGCAGGCTAAGCCGGCAGAACAGGGTCATGGCTGTCTCCTTGGCAGTTGGATTGTTGTGCGGCCTACCTTATACGTTCGCCGTGGCTGCATGCAGCACCGGCGCGTTGCCATGGCATTGCTTCCCTGTGCTTTGGCCGAATTACCACCTGCGCCCAGGCCGGCCGAGGGCTACTTCGGGGTTGAGGGGCAAGACGTGGCCGGGGCGCTAGCCGTGACCGGGCAGTGGCTCAGAAACGCCTGCAGACCTTGCTGATAGTCCTGCGACGGCATCAGCTCGCTGTGCCTGGCAATCAGGCAGGCCATGCCCTTGGCGCGCATGTCTGCGCTCGCCACGTGGTAGAAATCCGGCGTTTCCAGCAGGTGTACGACTTGCTCCCAGGCCAGGACCGTCTTGCCGCCCCGGGCCTTGTCCAGCGTGAAGCCCTGATCATCGAAGCTCAGCTTGTACGTGTCCTGGGCCGATTTCAGGGGTGCCCGAAGCCTGGCCTCGATCAGGCGCTGGTTGAGCCCGCGTACCGGTGCCCGGGGCTTGGCGTGGTTGGCGGCGATCCGCGCTTGCAGGTGGCCGACCCAGCGCCCGGAAAAGCGCCACCACAGCGGGATGAACACCAGTGTGAACAGCAGCAGGGCGATGGCTTTCTCCGGGGTGATGCGTCGCTCCGGGAGATACACCGCCAACAGGGCGCCGATCAGGCACAGGGCGAACATCAGCGGGCCGATCAGGCGACTCTGCCACCTGGCGAAGGTGGCCAGGGCGCGGGCCTGTTGCGCGTCCTGCTTGAGCAGTTCCTGCTTCAGCGGTTCGGCGATCCAGGACTGGAGGTGGTCGGGGGTGATGCGGTAGTGCAGTTCCATGAGGGGGAATCCGAGGTCCGTCGGGGAGGGCGGCAGTCTACCGGCTTGCGCGCTGCAGAGGCGCGGCTCAGGTGGGAAACTGCGCCATGTGCCGCTCCACCCACGCGTACAGCTGCTCGTCGAGCTGCGTGCGCTGCTGGTTGAAGCGGGTTTGGCAGGCGTCGAAGAGCGGGTCATGCTGGACCCGTATGGCCAGCTCGACGTGGCGTTCATCGGCATGGGCCTGGCGCAGGTGCTGCTGGCGCTGATCGGCCTGCTCCAGTGTGTGCGCCAGGGCATCGAGCTGCAGGTGCCTGAGTTGGGCGATGGCCTGGGGCAGGTGAAAGTGCAGGGCACTGTCAAAGCCTTCCCATTGCTCGAAGGCCAGCCATTCGTGGATCACCATGAAGCAGCGCAGCGCCGGGGACAGTTGATCCAGGCGCTCGAAATCCAGCCAGTACTGGCGGGGCAGCTGTTCGGCGGTTTCGATGGCCTGGGCGATCAGGTCCAGGGCGCGTGGCTTGTCCTGGTGATGGTGGCGCAGAATGCGCTGGGTCAGGGTGAAACGCGCTTCGTCCAGGGCGGTCAAGGCGCGGCTCAGGTCGTAGCCCGCACTGTGCAGGTACTGGCGGGCCTGGTGGTGTGGCAGACCGGATTTTTCCATCAGCACCTGCAGCAGTTCGGTCTTGTACAGCTCGGCGGCCTGCTGCGGGTTGCCGGCGCAGCGTTGCAGCAGGGCCCGGGCGTGACGCAGGCCGATGGGCAGGGCGCTGCGCAGTTGCGCAAGGGCCTGGGTGAGTGTCGGGTCCATTGACGGAGGTGCCTCGGTGTCTGCTGGGGAGCGGGTGTGCAAGAATGCCGGTTCATGACTGATGGACACAACCAGAGGCGCAACAACAATGAACCGTCCGCTTTTCGTTTCGCTGGATGGCCCCAAGGGAACCGGCAAGACCACGCTGCTGGAAGCTGTGACCCAGGCACTGCGGGCTGACGGCAGAAAGGTGGTCCGGCTGTCCGAGAAAAACAGCGACCCCGGCCGGGGCGAGACGATGGCGCTCGTCAACGCACTGGTCAGAAACCCCAGCCGGTCGCTGGAGTGGGCGGTTTGCGAACGCCTTGCCGAGAGCCGGGCCTGGATTTCCCGGCAGGTGCTGACCAGGCAGCCGCCCAACAGCATCATCCTGATCGACCGCTGGTATCCATCGGATGCGGCGTTTCGCCGGATAGTGCCGTTTGCCGAGATTCTGCGGTTGAACCTCGAGCGCGAGGTGAGTGTGCCGGACCTGCACGTAGGGGTGGTTACCAGCCCGCAGATTTCGTGGGCGAGGGCGGCGGCCAGAACCCGAGGGCTGGGCAGTACCGTGATGTTCAGCCTCGAGGAGCAGGTTGCTGCCACGCAGGCATTCGAGCAGGCGGTTGCGGATAACGGGTGGGTGCTGTGCCGTAATGAAGGCACGGTTGAGGAGGCGGTGAGGCAACTGGTGGCCGAGATCGACGGCGTGCTGGGCGACTCTCGGGCCGAGCACGCCGTGTCAGCTCCATGAATTGCGGGTGCCGCCAACAGTCCCCACCTTGCGATGGGAACCGTCGGCGGGTGAATCAGCTGCGCTGGGAGTCCAGCGCTTCGTTGTTCTTCGCCACTTCCTGTGCCTTTGCGTAGCTTTCGATCAACAACTGATAGTTGGGGAAGATGCCGGTATAGGCCTGCGCCCACTCAGCCGCGTCTTGCCGGTTCCATGTCTTTTGCAGTTCGGAAGCCACCGCCGCCACGTCGATGGGCACGACACCTGCCTGGACCATTCGCGCAAGGGTGATTTCCTGCGCCATCTTCGAGTAGGTACCGGAGGCGTCGATCACGGCAAACACCTGATAGCCTGCAGCCACCGCCGCAATGGACGGAAAGGCCATGCACACGCTGGTGATGGTGCCGGCAATGATGAGCTGCTTCTTGCCGGTGGCCTTCACGGCGGCGACAAACTCCGGATTGTCCCAGGCGTTGATTTCTCCTTTGCGTGCGATGTAGCGGGCATGCGGGGCGTTCTCATGAATTTCGGGAATCAACGGGCCGTTGGGGCCTTGCGGTACCGAGGCGGTGGTGATCACGGGGATGTTGGACAAGGTCGCGATCCTGGCCAAGGTGCTGGCCAGGCGGCGCAAGGTGGTGAAGGGCATGTCGTGCACTGTCTGGAACAGCCCACTCTGATGGTCGATCAACAGCATGGCGACATCGGTCGGGTCGATGACAGGGGCCTGATTGTTGAAGTTGGCGGGTGCGCTCATTTGGACTCTCCTCTGGGGTAGTGGTGTGAGAGGGAGTCTAGATACGGAACGATAGGGCCGGTAGACGCGTAATTTGCACGTGAGCGTCCTGTTTTGTGAACGATGATTGCAGCGTTCATTGTCAAACGCACAGGTTAGTGGGCGACGCTTCGATGCCCTGATCGTTAACCTGAGCGTAATGATTCGTCAGCCTGCTTGATTGATGCTCTGGCCGTGTAGTTCCACAGTGTGCCCACTACAGCGAAGACGCGTGGAGTGAGCATGACAACAACAATCTACCCCGACCCGCGCTGGTCGAGTCGCCGCGCTGCCAAGCAGCAGCGACTGCAAAGCGTGCAAGCGTTCGCCGATGGCGTGGTGTTGCCCACCGAACGGATCGTCGAGGCCCTTGAGGCGCTGATGTTGCCCGGCGACCGGGTGGTGCTCGAAGGCAACAACCAGAAACAGGCCGATTTTCTGTCTCGCGCGCTGGCCAGGGTCGACCCCGCCAAGCTGCATGATCTGCACATGATCATGCCCAGCGTCGGGCGCCCCGAGCACCTGGATCTGTTCGAGCGCGGCATTGCGCGCAAACTCGACTTTTCGTTCGCGGGCACCCAGAGCCTGCGCATCAGCCAGTTGCTCGAAGACGGGCTGCTGGAAATCGGCGCGATCCATACCTACATCGAGCTGTATGCCCGGCTGGTGGTCGACCTGACCCCCAACGTGGTGCTGTCGGCAGGGTTCATGGCCGATCGCCAGGGCAACATCTACACCGGCCCGAGCACCGAAGACACCCCGGCGCTGATTGAACCGGCGGCGTTCAGCGATGGCATCGTCATCGTCCAGGTCAACCAGCTGGTTGAGGATGCGAGCGATCTGCCACGGGTGGACATCCCGGCCTCCTGGGTTGATTTCGTGGTGGTCGCCGACCAGCCGTTCTATATCGAGCCGCTGTTTACCCGCGACCCCCGGCACATCAAGCCGGTGCATGTGTTGATGGCGATGATGGCGATCCGCGGCATCTACGAGAAGCACAACGTGCAGTCGCTGAACCACGGCATCGGCTTCAACACCGCTGCCATCGAGCTGATCCTGCCGACTTATGGCGAATCCCTGGGCCTCAAGGGCAAGATCTGCCGTAACTGGACCCTCAACCCCCACCCCACGCTGATACCGGCAATCGAGAGCGGCTGGGTCCAAAGCGTGCACTGCTTCGGTACCGAGCTGGGCATGGAGCAGTACATCGCCGCGCGCCCGGACGTGTTTTTCACCGGGCGCGATGGCTCGCTGCGGTCCAACCGCATGCTCTGCCAGCTGGCCGGGCAGTACGCCGTGGACCTGTTCATCGGCGCTACCCTGCAAGTGGACGGCGACGGCCATTCCTCCACCGTCACCCGCGGCCGCCTGGCCGGCTTTGGCGGTGCGCCGAACATGGGCCACGACCCGCGTGGCCGGCGGCATGCCACCCCAGCCTGGCTGGACATGCGCCTTGAGCAGGATGGCGCCCCGCAAGCACTGCTGGAGCGCGGCAGAAAGCTGGTGGTACAGATGGTCGAAACCTACCAGGAGGGGGGCAAGCCGACCTTCGTGCCGACCCTGGACGCCATCGACGTCGCCAGAAAATGCGGCATGCCGCTGGCGCCGATCATGATCTACGGCGACGACGTCACCCACCTGCTTACCGAAGAAGGCATCGCCTACCTGTACAAGGCGCGTTCGCTGCAGGAGCGCCAGGCCATGATTGCCGCCGTGGCCGGGGTGACCGCCATTGGCCAGCAACACGACCCCAAGGACACCCAGCGCATGCGCCGCGAAGGGCTGATCGCCTGGCCCGAAGACCTGGGCATCCGGCGCACCGATGCCACCCGCGAGCTGCTGGCGGCCAAGAGCGTCGCCGACCTGGTGCAATGGTCGGGCGGCCTGTACGCCCCGCCCGCCAAATTCAGGAGCTGGTAATGCACGCACTCAATCTGAACACCCGCCCGGTGTCGCTCAGCGAACAATTGGCCGACTTTGCCGTTGATGCGCTGATCGACGAAGCGGACCTGTCACCCAAGCCGGCCCTGGTGGACCGGCGCGGCAGTGGCGCGCACAGCGACCTTGACCTGGGCCTGATGCACGCGTCGGCGCTGACGCTGTGGCCGGCCTTCAAGGCCATGGCCGATGCAGCCCAGGGCCTGGGCGAGATCGGCCTGGCGCTGCGTGAGGCCATCGGCGCCGTGGGCCGCGAAGGCGAACAGGCGATGCTGGCAACCACCGCCGGCGTCAATACCCACCGTGGCGGCATCTGGGCGCTGGGCCTGCTGGTGACTGCAGCCGCCCTGGCGCCAGGCCAACTGGGCGCCTCGGCGGTGTGCACCCGTGCCGCGCGCCTGGCCTTGCTCGATGATCGCCATGCCCCTTGCGTTGCCAGTCACGGCCGGCAGGTCAGCCAGCGGTACGGCACCGGTGGGGCCCGTGAACAGGCGCAACAGGGGTTTCCAGCGGTGCTGCTGCACGGTTTGCCGCAACTCAAGCGCAGCCGCGCTGCAGGCCATGGCGAGCAGAACGCCCGGCTCGATGCCTTGCTGGCGATCATGGCCCGGCTGCAGGACACCTGCGTGCTGTACCGCGCTGGCCTGCACGGCCTGGCACTGATGCAGGACGGTGCCCAGGCCGTGCTGGATGCCGGGGGCAGCGCAAGCCTGGCCGGGCGGCGGCGTCTGCTGGCGCTGGACCGGCAACTGCTGCAGTGCAATGCCTCGCCCGGTGGCGCCGCCGATCTGCTCGCGGCGTGCCTGTTGATCGATCGCCTGGAGCAGGGCGAGCTGAATGTTCAGGGAGCATGCTGATGGAAACCTTGAGTTTTGAATTCCCCGCCGGCCAGCCTGGCCGCGGGCGCACGTTGGTGGGCTGTGTCGGCTCCGGGGACCTGGAAGTGCTGATAGAGCCTGGCCCTGCCGGCACCTTGAGCATCGCCGTGCAGACATCCGTCGATGGCAGCGCGACGCGCTGGCAGCAGGTGTTTGCGCGAATTTTCGAAGGGCGTACGCCACCGGCGCTGCGCATCGATATCCATGACTTCGGCGCCACCCCCGGTGTGGTTCGCCTGCGTCTGGAGCAGGGCCTGGAGGAGATCGACCATGACTGACCCTACCCAGTTGCTGCACAAGCGCAGCTTCGTCGAGCTGAGTGCTCGCCAGCGCGCTCGAGCGCTGCTCGACAGTGGCAGCTTTCGCGAGCTGATCGACCCGTTCGAACGGCTGATGTCGCCCTGGCTGGCCAAGCAGGGGGTGGTGCCCCAGGCCGATGACGGGGTGGTGATTGCCAAGGGCCTGGTCGACGGCCTGCCGGTGGTGGTTGCGGCCATCGAAGGTGCTTTTCAGGGCGGTAGCCTGGGCGAGGTGGGGGGCGCCAAGATCGCCGGCGCGCTGGAGCTGGCTGCCGACGACAACCGCAAAGGCATTGCCACCCGCGCCCTGCTGTTGCTGGAGACCGGCGGCGTGCGCCTGCAGGAAGCCAACCTCGGCCTGGCGGCGATTGCCGAGATTCATGCCGCCATCGTCGACCTGCGCCAGTACCAGCCGGTGATCGGCGTGATTGCCGGCAGTGTCGGCTGCTTTGGCGGCATGTCGATTGCCGCCGGCCTGTGCAGTTACCTGGTGGTTACCCAGGAGGCACGCCTGGGCCTGAACGGGCCGCTGGTGATCGAGCAGGAGGCGGGTGTGGAGGAGTACGACTCCCGAGACCGGCCGTTCATCTGGAGCCTGACCGGAGGCGAACAACGTGTTGCCTGCCAGTTGGCCGACCGCTATGTGGCCGACGAGGTCAGCCAGATTCGCAGCGAGGTCAGTGCGCTGTTGCAGCAAGGCCTGCCGCCTGTGCCGCGCAGTCAGCAGTCTGGCTATTACCTGCAGCGCCTGAAAGCGCTGGACACCACGGCGCCAATCGACCCGGCGACGGTTCGCCACCTGTATCAAGGAGAACGCTGATGACTGCCTGTTCACTGCGTGGCCTGCACTGGTTCCAGGCCCTGGGCCGCGACGCCGTCGAGGCCAACGACGTACCGCCTTCGTTGAGGGTCGCCGATGGTCGGCTGGGGGAGTGGCCGGTGCGCTATCTGGCCGTGGTGGCCGATGCGCATAACCGCTTTGTTCGCGCACGCCAGGGCGAAGTCGGCCTGGTGGAAGGCTGGGGCCTGGCCCAGGCGGTGGAGCAGGCCATCGCCGCTGACCGCGACCAGTCTTGCAAGCGGGTGCTGGTCGCGATTGTCGATGTGCCGAGCCAGGCCTATGGTCGGCGCGAAGAAGCGCTAGGCATTCATCAGGCCCTGGCCGCTGCCGCCGACAGCTATGCCCGTGCTCGCCTGGCCGGGCACCCGGTGATCGCGCTGCTGGTAGGCAAGGCGATGTCCGGGGCGTTTCTGGCCCATGGCTACCAAGCCAATCGGCTGATCGCGCTGGCCGATGACGGAGTCATGGTGCATGCCATGGGCAAGGCCTCGGCGGCGCGGGTCACGCTGCGCAGTGTCGAGGAACTCGAAGCCCTGGCTGCCAGCGTGCCGCCGATGGCCTATGACATCGACAGTTACGCAAGCCTGGGGCTGTTGTGGCGAACCCTGACTGTCAGCGATGCCGAGCACCCTTCGATGGCCGATCTCGGGCGGGTGGTGGAATGCCTGATCGAGGCGGTCAAGGACATCCAGCACAGCGGCCCCGACCTCAGTTGCCGGCTTGGTGCCAGCAATCGCGCCGCGTCGAGCCGGGTGCGCGAATTGTTGCGCGCCCAGTGGTAACGGCCATGAACCCGTATTTGCCTCACGACCTGCTCTGGACCACCTGCCTGGACGGGTTGCCGGCCGATGCGCCGGTCTGGGCGGTGAACGTGCTGCAGCAGGGGCGACCGGTGGTGGTGCGGCGGGCCGAGGGTGCGCCGGGCCAGGTGGCCGTGGGCCTGCGTGGCAGCAACCGCGAACAGCGTTACGCGAGCTGGATACCGGCAAGCAGCGTGCAGCGTCAGGTGAGCCCTGAACAGCTCGCGGCGTACCCGACAGGCACCCGGCAATGGCCGGCGCTGCAGGCCCTGGCGCAACTGAGGCCGGTGCTCGACGCGACGGGGCTGGTGTGGGGCGTCAGCGGTAGCGCGGGTTATGAGCTCGCCTGCGGGGTGGCGGTTCTGCATCAGCACAGTGACCTCGACCTGATTCTGCGTACCCCCGCGCCGATGTCGCGGCTGGCGGCGCGGCAACTGCTGGAGCGTCTGCGGACTCCGCTGTGCCGCATCGATGTTCAACTGCAGACACCCGGCGGCGCCGTAGCCCTGGGCGAGTGGGCCGGCGATGCGCGCCAGGTACTGCTCAAGGCCAGCACCGGCGCCTGCCTGGCGGCTGACCCGTGGCAGATAACGGAGCGCCGGGCATGAGCTGCTGGCTGGTGTTCCCGGGGCAGGGCGCGCAGAAGCCGGGGATGCTGCATGGCTTGGCCGATGAACCGCTGGTGCGCGAGAGCATCGCCGAGGCCTCGGCGGTACTCGGCGAGGACGTGATGCAGCTGGATTCGGCAGCGGCGCTGGCGTCTACCCGTGCAGTGCAGCTGTGCCTGCTGGTGGCCGGGGTGGCCTGTGCCCGATTGCTGTTGCAACAGGCACCCGCACCAGCCTATGTGGCGGGGCTGTCGATCGGGGCGTATCCGGCGGCTGTGGTGGCGGGTGCGTTGAGTTTTGCCGATGCCCTGAAGCTGGTCAGCCTGCGCGCAGAATTGATGCAGCAGGCCTGGCCCTATGGCTATGGCATGACCGCCCTCATCGGCCTGGAGCCTGCGCGCGTCGAAGCGTTGCTGGCGCAGGTGCACAGCGCGGCGACACCGGTTTACCTGGCCAACATCAATGCCGATAACCAGGTGGTGATCGCCGGCAGCGATGCGGCCATGGCCGATGTTGTCGACCGCGCGCGCAGCGCCGGCGTGGTGGTCGGCAAGCGCCTGGCCGTGAGCGTGCCGTCGCATTGCCCGTTGCTGGAGTCCGCCGCACGGTTGCTGGCCGCAGCGTTCGAACAGGTGAACGTGCGCGCACCGCAGCTGGGTTACCTGAGCAGCAGTCGGGCCAGGCCGCTGTACAGCGGCGAAAGCATTCGCGATGAACTGGCCTTCAACATGTGCCGGATCGTCGACTGGCGCGCAACGCTGCAAGGCGCCTACGAACGCGGTGTACGCCTGCAGATCGAACTGCCGCCGGGGCAGGTCCTCACCGGTCTTGCCCGGCGCGTGTTCAGCCAGGGCACCACCCTGTGCTTTGAAGGTACCCGCCTGGATACCCTTGTTTCCCTCATGCAACGGGAGGGCCTGCGCCACCTCTGAACCTGCACTGTTTTGCCCGATACAAAAACAACAATTGAAGGCGGTACACCCTGGAGGACAACAACAATGATTATTTACGGTGTGGCTTTACTGGCGATCTGCACGCTGGTGGGCATTGTGGCAGGTGATCTGCTGGGCGCGTTGATGGGCGTGCAATCGAACGTCGGCGGGGTCGGTATCGCGATGCTGCTGCTGATCTTCGTGCGCCTGTACATGCATCGTCATGGTGGCCTGAGCAAGGAGTGCGAGCTGGGCGTGGGCTTCTGGGGCGCAATGTACATTCCGGTGGTGGTGGCCATGGCGGCGCAACAGAACGTTGTCACGGCCCTGCACGGCGGACCGATGGCGGTGCTGGCGGCCATCGGCTCGGTGCTGCTGTGCGGCGCGACCATCGCGCTGATCAGCCGCACCCACAAGGGCGAGCCGTTGCCGGCTGAACCGCTGGATGTACTGCCATCGACCAACGGGGGGCATTGATATGCTGGACGTCATCATCAAGGGCCTGGAACACAATGGCCTGATCACGGCCTTCGCGTTTGTCGGGGTCATCATGTGGGTCTCGGTGGTGCTGTCCAGGCGCCTGACCTTTGGCCGCGTTCACGGCTCGGCAATCGCCATCGTGATAGGCCTGGTGCTGGCCTGGGTGGGTGGCACCCTGACCGGTGGGCAGAAGGGCCTGGCGGACCTGGCGCTGTTTTCCGGCATCGGCCTGATGGGCGGCGCCATGCTGCGCGACTTCGCCATCGTGGCCACCGCGTTCGAGGTGCAGGCCACCGAGGCGCGCAAGGCCGGCATGGTCGGGGCGCTGGCCCTGGTGCTGGGCACCCTACTGCCCTTTATCGTCGGCGCCTGCGTTGCCTGGGCGTTCGGCTACCGTGATGCGGTGAGCATCTCGACCATCGGCGCCGGCGCGGTGACCTATATCGTGGGGCCGGTGACCGGTGCCGCGATTGGGGCCAGCTCCGAGGTGGTTGCGCTGTCGATTGCCACGGGGCTGATCAAGGCAATTCTGGTGATGGTCTGCACGCCCTTCGCGGCGCGCTGGATGGGGCTGGACAATCCACGCTCGGCCATGGTGTTCGGTGGCCTGGCGGGTACGGTCAGCGGTGTGACGGCGGGGCTGGCGGCGACGGATCGGCGGCTGGTGCCCTACGGCGCGCTGACAGCCACGTTCCATACCGGGCTGGGTTGTCTGCTGGGGCCATCGCTGCTGTATTTCGTGGTTCGCGGCCTGGTCGGGGCATGAGCCTGCGCCCCTTGCCCGACAGGGCAGGGGGTTCAACCCTGGGCGTGACGGCCAGCATACAGGCGGCATTCGGCCAACAGGGCCAGCAGGTTCGGATCACGCTCCTTGGCCTTGAGAAACACCACGCCGATTCGCTGCTGCAGGCTGTAGCGCGCCTGCAGCGGTATCAACTTCACCCGGTTCTCATACACCGCGGCAATCCGTCCTGGCAGCAGGGCATAGCCCACCCCGGAGCTGACCATGCTGAGCAAGGTGAAGATATCGTTCACCTGCATCGCCACCTTCGGCGCGAATCCCGCCTGATCGAACACCCTGACGCCATCGCGGTGCGTGGCAAAGCCCTGGGTCAGGGTAATGAAGGTCGAGTCGCGCAGCTCGGCCAGGTCGACATCGGCGTGGGAAGCGAAGGGCGAGTCGACCGGGGTGGCGAGAAAGATATCGTCGCTGAACAGCTCGATCGACTCGCAGTCCGGGTCATGGGTGGTTTCGTCCAGTGAAACCAGAATCGCATCGGCCTCCATGTTCTTGAGCTTGTACAGCAGGTCGAAGTTGGAGCCCAGGATCAGGTCGATGTTGAGCTCGCTACGGCGGATCTTCAGGCCCATGATCAGCTGCGGCACCGTCTTGACCGTCAAGGAGTACAACGAGCCCAGCTTGAATCGTTCAGCGGAAAAGCCTGCGGCCTCGCGGGTCAGGCGCACCGTATCGACCACATCCTGCACCAGCTTTTGCGTACGTTCCTCGAGCACATAGGCGCTTTCCAGCGGCGTGAGGTTGCGCCCCTCATGCTTGAACAGCGGGCAGCGCAGGGCGCTTTCCAGCGAATGGATGGCCCTGTGTACGCTCACATTGCTGGTTTGCAGCTCGGCCGCTGCCCGGGACAGGTTGCCAGTGCGCATGAATGCGAGAAACACTTCGAGCTTTTTCAGGGTGAGCTCTTCATCGATCAGCATGATCGGGCCCCTAGCGAAAGTTGAACCACAGGCTGTGAGTGGAATAGCCCGCGCATGATGGATGGGCGGGCACACAGTAATCAATGTTCGGATGGTTAATGCCAGCGTAACGAATCGAGCCTTGGGTTGAATGATGGGCGGGGTTGTTCGTTGCAGGAATATGCGTGCCGCCCACGTGTCAGCGATTCGAGACGATAGCCCGTACCCGTTAGCAATCAACATAACCATCTGTGTACCGTGACTGTACCGGCAGTAACTTCTGACTGCTCCCGCCCAGTGGAGATTCATGAGATTTTTACTTTGGTCAAGGTGCAGGTATTAGCGATCATGCTGATTTGACACGTAATGAGAGGTGGGGATACTTCGGGCAAGGCTCCGCTGTAGCCCTGAACACTGAACTACCAAGGATTCGCGCAATGTTGACGGCAGTACTGCATGGCAAGGCAGGGAGGGTCGAGGTGGAAGGGAGGGCCATTGGTTGGCGTGAGCTCTTTCGTCAGCGTGAAGACTTGCTCACGGGTGTATTGTTCGGGAGGTTGCCTTACCTGAGCGATGGCGCGCAGGAGCAGTTCCTGACGCTCCTGCTAGGCGCTGAGATCGCCAGTGAGCTGGGCACCCTCCAGGAAATCACGTTCTGGCCCAAGTTGCGCGCTGGAAAGTATCGCGGGTTTGTAGAGCCTGATGTGCTCATGGATTATCCCAACCACCAGTTGCTGGTGGAGGTTAAACCACCGTATTCAGGCTCCCAGCGACTCGAACAATGGCGAGCAGAGGTTAGAGCACTTCAACAAGAGGATGGAGACCCCAAACCCATTGTTTTGCTTGCTCTGGGCAGAAACCCCAATCACTCAAGTGACATGGCAACGAGTCTGCAGAGTGAGTTTTCTGCGGTACGTCTGCGGGTGGTGTGTAGGGAGTGGCAGGAGGTAATGAAAGGATTGACAGCGATTCTTGCGAGCGCCGATACCAGGGATGCGCACATTATCGAAGATTGGCTGCAGGCGTTTGGGTTGTTCGGCATGACGAATGAATGCGCTCCATTCATCGACCTGCTTCCTCTCGCTGAATCGAATGGAAGACTTCTTTCCGCCCTTGATTCACTCAAGGGCTGGCGCTCTGTGAGCGCTGTCAAAGCAGATAGAAAACCGATTGACTGGCATTCTTTGATGCCGTTGGTGAAGGCATTTGAAAAGGACGAAAATCAATGGAACTGAACCGTGAACAAGCGAATCAGCTGGTTGAACAGGTACAACGATCACATCGTTTATTGGCGGGCTTCTACAAACGGATTCTTCCTGCGATTGACGAAGTGGCAGCAAAATTTGGCGCAATCTTCTGGTCCTGGGACCCCATCGACCTTGGGCGTCCACCACGCGCAGCTACAAAGCCGTCCCGCAATTGGGCCTGGGACTACTTGCCGCTCATGAATGCCCAGTTCCTGTACATCCGCACCGAAGGCGTGCAGCACGCCTTTTTCGAATTTCATCTCAACACCGAGCCTGCGGTACTCAGAAGGCATCGCGTGGGTAATACGCAGCCGGATCCGCTCGAGCTTGAAGAAACAACGCCGAGCATAAGAATTTATGTTTACTGGCTCGTCGGCGAACCGCGTACTGATATCGATCAAGAGTGGAGGAATGCCGATTACCCGGGCGGTGACGCTTTTTCGGTATCGTCACTTACGGATGTGCTTTTAGGCACGTGGTGGGAGGTCGATCTGGCGGAATTCATTGCTGCGCCGCAGAAAACCATCGAACAGCTGAATGGGTTTGTATGTTACCCGCAATCCTGAACTGCGCCAGGCATGTTCGAAGTTGGGTAGGGTCGCAGAGGGCATCAGGCGGGTAGTGTGGGGAGTGCCGCTGACTAACGAAAAGTGCGCAAACTGTTCGCCATTCTGGCGTTATGTCTTAAGATGGCCGGTTGCCGAAAGAACCGTCATGGCAATCGCCATGAAGGGCTTTCATCCTTTGCATATCAAGTGTGGTGAAGATGAACAGGCCTTTCATTTCGCTGTGCCCTGAAATTACCCGGGCACATGCGCTGACGTTGATGGACTGGTTGGAAGACGAACGTGTTACCTGCTATCTGAGTGATTCGCGTGATGTTTCTCGCTCCATCGAACAAGCCATCGATCGGACTCAATTGCCGATCCTGACCCATCTATTCAATCGGGGCGGCCGATTCTTCATGGCCTATGACCGACATGACGCCCCCGTCGGCTTTGTCCGCCTCGTCAAGACTGGCTCCAACTGCGAGATCGTCCTGGTCATCGGAGACAGCGACAAGTGGGGCCGAAACCTTGGCGCCCGTACGATTCGCGAAGGCATGAAACTGGCCTTCCTCGACATGCGGGCCAAGAAGCTCATCGCCAAGATCCACCCCGACAACACGCGCTCGCTGAAAGCCTTTGTACGCAGCGGCTTTGTGCTGGAGAGCGAAACCCCGACATTGAAGTCATTTGCCATGACGATGGGGCGCTACCTCACGTTCTTGCGCGAAGGTGCCGTGGGCGACTCCACCGGGATCTACATCACAGAAATCGACAAGGCCAGGCTCGAGGGCCTGATCGCGCTAGAGGAAGGCCCGACCGTGGTGGAACTCGAGCATGAGCTCGAGCGGGCCATCGTCGTGAAGCCGCAGCAGGTGGCGCGCAATGTCGTCACGATGAACTCCAGGGCCTTGTTGCAGCTGGACGACGAGGAGATCGAAGTGGCGTTGGTCTACCCCGAAGACGCGGACAGCAGCACCGGCAAGCATTCGGTGTGTTCCGACATCGGCGCCGCCATCCTCGGCTATCAGGAGGGGGACGCCATCGACTGGCGAATCGCTGATCGAACCCGCCGGATCGAGATCCGGAAGGTGCTCTATCAGCCCGAGGCTGCGGGGCATTTCCACCTGTAGCTGCACTTTCAGTGGATGGTGGCGATAGAGTGGCTATGCTAGGCGTTTCGCAACCCGGCTCCACGAGCCACCTGATGCTCGATTCCAAGGACGGACCATGCACGCTGAAAGGGATAGTACAAACATAACCGGTGTGATTCGAGCCTACGGCGCAAGGTCTCTTGAGACCGAGCCTGCCTGGGCTGCATTGAATGACACTGGCGGTGCGAGCGCCGCGATTGGCGATGACGGGAATGAGGCTGCTGAAAGTACCGACAAGGACGCTTTCGGCCGCGCCATGAAGATGAAGGCTGCCCTTGACCCGTTCAGAGGCTTTGCGTGAGTGCGCAAGTCTGGATGGCGAAATATGGTGCCCTGCGCACCACGCCAGAAGCTGCAGGCAATGGCTGCGCGCAGCAGACCGTATCGGTGCTGCTGGAGGAAGGCTGTACCCTGTGCGATCAGGGCGAGTTCGATGCCGCACAGGCATGCTTTCGTGCCGTAGTGCAGCAATGTCCTGACTGGGCTGTTGGCCATAACAACCTGGGTTGGGCCTTGCAGCAATCGGGGCGCAATGAGGACGCAATTTCGAGCTACAAGGCTGCGATCAGCCTGCAGCCTGCCTTCGACCTGGCCAGGGCCAACCTGGCCTTTTTGCTGGCCACGCTGTATGGCCACATGGGCCAGCACGATTCGGCCCGTGGCATGTGGAAGGTCCTCGGCGAACTGTACCCGCGCGATCCAGAGATCCTGGAGCAACTCGTCAGCACTTCATTGCGTACTCACGACCTTGACGCTGCGGGCCTGTGGGCTTCGCACTATGCCTCTGTAGTTCGTGGTGACGAGCGCAGCCTGTCTCAACCCGGTGCCTGCGAAGGGCGTGGTGCTGTACCGAGGGCTTCGCGGGCGAAGCTGGCCCACGACCTGGAGCAGTTACGCTATCTGCGAGACCACCAGCTGATTGGTCCGCGTCTTGAGGCGGAGATTGCTAGCTATGAGGCAGCTCTCCAACCATTCGAACAGCCCAACAGTTTGGCAACACCCCCGGCCAACGTCGCTGCGCTGCCCCCGAGCTACGGGCGTAATGTGCACCAGTTGCAGGCTCCGCGACTGCAAGAAGGGGCCTTGAAGATGAGCCAGGCGCTGCTGCGAGCTGAACGCGATTACCTGGAGAGCCCCCTGGGCCTGGTCGTGATCGACGACTTCCTGTCTGCTGATGCACTGGCGCTTGTGCAGGCGTTCTGTTTGCAGTCCACCATCTGGCATACCGACCGATATGCTCATGGTCGGCTCGGCGCGTTCTTCAGGGAGGGTTTCAATTGCCCGCTTCTGCTGCAGGTTGCCGATGAGATTCGGCGTTGCTTCCCCCAGCTTATCGGCAAGCATCACCCATTGCTTCAGATGTGGGGGTTCAAGTACCAGCATGACCAGCCTGCGACACACCCCCATGCAGACTTTGCCGCTGTGAACGTGAACTTCTGGATCACGCCGGACGAGGCAAACCTTGACCGCGACTCGGGAGGGCTTGTGGTCTACGACGTCGAGGCACCCTCTGACTGGGATTTCGAAACCTACAATCGCCAAGGTGATCGAATTGCCGCCTTTCTGAAGGAGGCTGGAGCCCGGCGCACAGTCATCCCTTACAGGTGCAATCGCGCTGTGATTTTCAACTCAGATCTGTTCCATGCCACCGCGCCACTGGCTTTCCGGCCGGGCTACCTCAATCAACGGGTCAATGTGACGCTGCTCTTCGGGGAGCGTGGCAGCGCGCCGGGGCAATGAGACTGCCAGCCCGGTGAGGTAGCCACCGGGCTGGCAGCATCGGCTATTCGCCTTGCGTGCGGATGTCTACCTGCATGCTACCGACGTTGTCCGTCAGGCCCGCACCATAAATCCCGTTGAGGTCATCGTTGATGCACAGTTGCAAGGCCCCCGACTGTCCTGCCGGCACCTTGACCTGAGGCCCAACCAGAAACGGTGCGTTGTCGCCAATGCGGCCGATCAGGGCCCCCTCGAACTGGCCTGGCAGGGTATAGCCTTGCTTGGCGCGATAGTTCGTGTTGCCGGCCGGGCCTGTTTTCCCTGTTGCCGGGTTGGAAGTCCAGGAGCCTTGCGCTGCAATCAGGGTGACCTGGCGGCCAGTCACTGTCAGGCCGCTTTGCTGCCAGGCTTGATTGGCCTGAATGGTCACGGTAACCGGATACAGGATGTTCACTGCATCACTGACGCTGGAGGCGTCGAAACCCGCCTTGCCAAGGGCTTCATTCATCTCGGTGGCCGGTGTGGCTGGCAGCACTTTCGGGTTGAGAATGGTTTTCCCGACGTCAAGCGCGGTCAGGTCCGGATAGGTGGTGTGCAGGATGATTGCGAGTTGGGTCGCGGTCAGGGGCGAGAAAACCTCGATCACGGCTTCGGCCACTGCGGTGTTGTCGGTGGTAGCCCCTCGGGCACGTGACTGGAGCTGGGCCAGTGCCTCTTTGACCGCCTCAAGGGGGCTCAGCCCTTGTTGCTTAAGAGACTGCAGGATGCTGATCAGGGTTTCGGTGCTCATGCTGTTTACCTCTCGTAGTCGCTGTTTGTAATGGGGTGAATGACGCAGTTGAACGGTGGATCTTCTTGCTCGGCATGGCGGCGTCACTGATAAGCGAGCACCAGCGCAGTTGATAGCTCCACAGGCGAGATGGCGGGGTACGCCACTTTGAGGCCTGTCGCGGTGTCCGTTGCGGGGTAACCTGCCTTTGCCATGGCGCGCGCCATCTCTGATACGCCAAGCTGTGGGAATGCCTTCAACAGATTGACTGCGCACAGCTCTCCAGGCACGCCCTGGTCACGCTGGGAGGCGGCAAACTGCAACGGATCGGGATACGCCAGGGCAAGTACGGTCGCCAGCTCAAGAGGTGGGGTATCAGGCCACACAGCAAGCAGGCCATTGCTGGTCTCAATGGCCGGGTAGCCGCCTTGCGCCATGGCGAT
Source organism: Pseudomonas sp. UBA7500 (assembly GCF_002478435.1). Lineage (NCBI taxonomy): Bacteria > Pseudomonadati > Pseudomonadota > Gammaproteobacteria > Pseudomonadales > Pseudomonadaceae > Pseudomonas > Pseudomonas sp. UBA7500. Next base: position 126,939 of record NZ_DLNW01000047.1, read on the forward strand.
GGCCAAAGTGTCCGGTGTCAGGTTCGGGAATGCCGCTATCAACTGTGTACCGCACGCGCTCCCCTCGATAGTGAGGGCATGCAGCGCGGTGGCCATTTCTGATGCGGTTGCATAGGGCGTAATCGTCACCTCGACGACGGCCGACGGCACGCCCGCTACGTAGTTCACCTGGTCGGCGCCAGGCAGCGCCCAGACCTGCACCTGGTAAACGGAAGGCGAATGCGAAGGGCAGGGTAGAGCGAAGTCTGCATGCTCGACGCCGCTTTCCTCCCGGGCATGCAGCTCAATAACCAGAGGGGCAGCCCCTTTCTTCTGCGCCAATGCCTGGTAGCGCAATGCACCGGCAACCGAACGCCAGCGCAACGCAACATTGCTGCCGATACTGCTGGCCTGGAAGTCCTGGGGCTGGCCTGGACGTACAAGCGTCAGCGGCTCGCTGTCTGGACTCGCTACGGATGCATGCCCACCCTTGGCCGTTACGCTGAAGCGATAATCCCCCGCTGGGGAAGCCTCTTCGAAAATGAATGCGTATGTCGCAGGTGGGAGCGACTGATCTGCGCCGGGCTCGATCTGGACCCTATCGGTCGCACTCCCGGGCAGGCGGGTAGAGAGCTCGTACGAGGAGGCCCCGGCAATCGGTGGCCAACTCACCTGCACTCCATATGCTGGCGCCGGGACCGTGGTGTCTGCTTGAGCGCTGGGTTGGGCCGGCGCTGTCAGCCGGTTGAAGGGAGCCGCCGCCCAGCGGGTGGCCGATTGTTCATGAACACCCTGGACCTGGGCCGTGTAAGGGCCTGAAGGCCACTCTGGGCCAAACTCGAACTGGGTCTGCCGGGCCGCACCCGCCAGGTCCGGGTTGTTCAGCAGGATGGTCGCGGCACTGTCGAGCAATTGCGCGTGATAGCGCGCATTGCCCTGGCCACCCCCCCAGGTCAGAGTGACCACACGGTTGGTGATGGTGACTCGCGGATCAACAGGCGGGCTCTGTGTCGCGGTTCCTGTTCCTGTTCCTGTGCCGCCAGTGCCAGTGCCAGTCCCTGTGCCTGTGCCTGTGCCAGCAAAGAAATCTGCAACCGCGACTACGGCCCCGGCGACCAGGGCCCCAGCAGCGCCGGCCCCCGCCTCTGCGGCCGTGGCTGCGGCAAGGGTCTCTGCAGCTGTCGCAACAACAGCATCTGCTGCTACACCGTCGATCAAGGCCTGGCAGGCAAGAGTAGCGGCATAGGAGGCCGCGGCTTTTCCCGCGGTGAGACCAATGACGGCAGCAATGGCCTCTCGGTTTTTCACCAGGGCTTTGACAAATGACTCAGCTGCTGCAGCCAGAGCACGTTCGATGTAGTTGCCCAACTCGGAAAAGCTGATCGAGTTGGGTAGGGGGATCGACACCAACCCTGGAAATGGAATCGCTACCGCGGTGAGGGAGGTCTGCGCGACGCAGAGCGTATAGGACCCATCGAGGACCAGCGTTACCCCCTCATCATTTTCCTGGGTACCAAACGAGACACTCACGCGGAATTTCGACTGTAGAAGCTTCTCGAAGGCGAACCCGACGAGTTTGCCGCACCCGGCGCTGCCCTGGTCGGAGAGTTTCTGCAGTGTCTTGATGAAATCGATGGCGTTGGTCAGATACTCGAAACTTGGCCAGTTCGTCACCTGGAAGCCACCGTCCTTGCTGTACCGAAGCCCCAGGGATGTGCCAGCGGGCAGGAACGGTGGGTAGTTCGATAGCGCCGTGAGCGTACCGTCGACCTGGGTGTTTCCCTTCGCGTTTCTGGTGGCTTTCACGCGGACGTCGACGCCAAATTGTTCCTGCATGAACCATAGGCTGCCAACGAAACCCATAGAGGATTTCTTCTCGACGGTAGACAGCTCGAACGCAGGCCCGCCGATGGGCTGTGAGGCGCGTGATGCCGCGATGGTCACGATGAAGAGGTCGATGGGCTTGCCCAGGCTGATATCGGCAGTGACGCCATCCTCGGCAATCTGGATCGTGCCGACCACTTCCAGGGTCTTGACGAGTGTCAGGTCGAACAGCGCCCTTATGTTGAACCCATTCTGGTAGTCGAGGCTGGCGCTAAGTTGACGATCGAGCAGGTCCCCCTCGGCAGGGCATGAGAATGTCTCCAGTCTTGCGAGTTGGCTTCCAGCGGCCGAGCGGTAATACAGCTCGCTGCCTGCCTTGAAGGTGATGTCGATGAGCGAGGTCGGCCACGGGGCCCCCGGGATGCATTGGTTGAACACATCACCGATCGACAGTGCCTTGTCGACTTTTATGCTGGCCACCTGGGGTTTGCCGTTGTGCAGGTAGATGTACCCGGTCAGCTGGGCTGAGCCGACTCTGACCGTACCCTGGACCTGGAATGTTCGTTGATCTTCGTTGTCGCCATAGCGAGCGAATATCCCGAACACCAGGCGCTGGAAGGTAATGCCACGCATCTGGTCGCCGAAGAGCCTGGTAACGCTTTGATCGGGTTCGGCACTTTTCAAGCAGGCTGAGAAGGTTCTGTTGACCTCGTCCGAGTTCAGTACCCCTTCGAACAGATACTGCTTCTCATCAAAAAGGGACACACGCAGCTTGCCTTTGACATTGAGCTGTCTGGCTTCCTTGAAGCGATATCGAACCTCGACCTCTTCAAAGCCGAACAGCTTGAACAAGCGGAAGCTCGGCAAGCTGGCCAAGTAGATCGCGTCACTCACCGCCTTGCCGGCGACAGTCCCTCTAGCCAGCACCGCGGAGAGTGAAAGTTTGTCACCGTCGCCAGAGGGCGAGGCGTACCCTATTTCAATCAGGCTGCCGAACAGCTTGATATCGTCGAGGCTTACCGTCAGCCAAAACCCCGCTGTGTTGGTCATCGGCTCGGTGGCCCTGGAGACACTGAGTGGAACCGGCGATTGCGGGAAAATCTTGTCCAAAGAGGTGTTCGGGGGGACCGCCCCGTTGCCGAAATGACTGAATGTGAAGAACCCGGCATCCATCACCCTCAGATATTCGGCCGGAAGCTCGATATCGAAGGCTTTGTTGAGTTCAGCGAGAACATTCCACCCCTGTGCATCCTCTGTTCCCAGGTCTGCATAGATCAGGCTGTACTGGCGTGACAGGTCCAGCTGGCACTTGCTTCGGGCGGCGATCTTGCGACCAAAAATCTCCGACCAGGCAAAGTGCGCCGTAACGCGGATATCCATGGGCGAGGGGCCCTCCCGCAGGCAGGTACATCAATGCGGTGGGGCATAGTGACATGCCCCACCGTGGAGGAGTCAGGCCTAGGCTTCGAATTTCCCGTCTTTGTATTTGCCTTCGGAGACTTCAACGTTGAGCGCCTGGACGACCTTGGCGTCACCACCAATGGCGTCGGAGATCAGGTCCATGGGGGGTGCAACTGCAACGTATACCTGGTCGGTAGCGCCGACAGCGACTTCGAGAAGTGTCTGCAGTACCGCGTCTGCGGCTTCGCCTTTGGAGGTGACAGTGAAGATGAACGGCTTATCGGCAGTCGGTGCGGAGTTGGGGATGTTGAGCGAAGCTTTGTAGGTCTTGTTGTCGATCAAAAACTCAGCATTTACTTTGGCACTGATACCCATTCTGAGAGCTCCTTGCTGCATGGACTGGGGGGGGAGGTGGCCACCTTCCTGGTGACGCGACGGTGGCGCTTGGAAAAGTAGTAGGCACTCGGCGATATAGCAAATGGCCACAATCTTTTTTTGCCTCGCTGCAGGTGCGTTGCGGGCGCGGCATTGCTTCGCTCGTGGGCTACCGGGGGCGGCCACGCAGGTAAAGAAGGTGTCTGCAGCATCCGTGGCGATTCAATCCTTCTGGAAAAATCTGGGAGCACAACGCTGTGCGTCGATCTGCGTCGCGATTTCATGGGCTGCGAAGTTTCGGCCAACTGCCGCAATTGCCCATATTGCCTGCTTGATCAGGTTGCTCACTGCCATGTTCTTGAGTTCAGGTGCTCTGCATGAAAAACAAGAAAACTCAATTGATCGCTTCGTACTGGACACTGGCTGGGAACACGTTTCCTGGCGCGCCCAGTGAGGTCGCCACTTTTAGCCTTCAGGATCGTGTATCTGCAGCAAGTAAGGCCGGTTGGAGTGGGCTGGGGTTCACCTATGCTGATTTGCTTCACTTGGAGCAGACCATTGGTATTCGAGAAGTCGCCAATCTGCTCAAAGAGCATGGCCTGGAGTACGCTGAAGTCGAATTCCTGACCGATTGGCACTTGCAAGGAAGCAAAAAGCAAGCTTCCGACTACAAGCGAAAGCAGCTTCTGGAGTTCGCGGCGGCTATCGGGGCCCAGCGACTCAAATGTGGGGCTGGTGTGTTGGAGCAGGGCGACCTTGATGTAGCGGGCATGCGGGCCTCTTTGCTGGCCTTGTGCGAAGTCGCAGCTGAATTCTCCATCGACGTAGCTATCGAGTTCATGCCGTTCTCCAAAGTATCGACTATCGACAAGGCCATGGCAGTCACCCAAGGCTTGCACGATAACGCAGGCATGGTCATCGACAGTTGGCACGTAGCTTATGGTGGCATGGAGATGTCCGAGATTGCCAAGATCCCAGCACCTTTGATCAAGGGCGTGGAGCTGAGTGACGCCATGTTCGTGATGTCGGATAACCTGATAGAGCAGTCCAACCACCAGAGGTTGCTCATCGGCGACGGAGAGATCGATATCTGCGGGTTCATTCACAATGTGAGGCAGACGGGCTTTGACGGGCCCTGGGGCGTCGAGATCATATCGGGCATTCATCGTGGGCTTGCGGTGGATCAGATGGCTGAACTCGCTTACCAATCTGCGATGCAGTTCTTCGAACCCCCCTACGCCTGACAGACTGAGTTCCGATGTTTTTCATCGGGCTTCATCTTGTGGAGCTTGGGCTCAAGCGTGGGTGAGCCCGAACGTGTGCGTCTCATTGCGTCGATTTTTCAAGGGGTGCGAAATGGAGATCTCGCCTGATGGGAAAAATAATCTTCGGTCCTGGAAGTGTTCCCTGCAGCAGGCTCGCACCTCGTCATCGGCGTTCAACAAGAAGGTATTCCAATGAAGCTCACTGGGGGCCAGATTCTGGCAAAAGCGCTAAAAGCCCACGGGGTACAGTACGTTGCTGGCATTCCCGGCTACGGTTCTTGGGCCATGGTGGATGCCTTCCTTGAGCCTGGATCCGAGATTCCCTTCATCCAGGTCATGCAGGAACAGAGCGCCGTTCATCTGGCCGATGGTTTCTTTCGAGCCTGCGGACGGCCGATGGCAGCGTTACTGCCAGCCGTTCTGGAAACGTCTAAAGCTGTCTGTGCGTTGGCTACGGCGTCAGCGAATTCTTCTGCCGTACTGGTTCTGAGCGGGGATAAGGAAAGGTCGTTGGTTGACGCTGCGAAAACCGCGTCTCGAGGCGATAGAGCAACACTTTGCAAGGTCGATTGCTACGTGAACGAGGTCGACGCAATTCCGGAGGTTCTGAGGCAGGCATTCGTTAGCATGCTATCGGGTCGGCCTGGCCCGGCCAGCCTTGCATTGTCGGTCAGTGCGCAGATCGGCACGTCAGAAGCCAAACTCGATTTCTCGGTTCAGCGGCAGGCCAATCTCAAGTCATGTCCGGATGCGCAGGTGGTGTCGAATGCTGCTGCGCTGCTTTGTGATGCCCAGCGCCCGGTGATTCTGGTGGGGGGTGGCGTCATCAATGCTGACGTCACTGATGAATTGGTGAAACTGGCCGAGTACCTGCACGCTCCGGTCGTCAGTACATCCGGTGGCAAGGGCGCATTCCCTGATGATCATGCCCTCAATGGCGGCGCTATCGGCCGTCTAGGCAGTACTTGTGGCAACTGTCTTTTGAGTAGTGCAGACCTGATCCTGGCTGTTGGCACCCGGCTGGAGAATGTGTTGGACCTGGGGTGGGGCGGGGGACGAGATTCTGCCCTTGCTCATGCGTGTCTGGTGCACATCGATATCGATGCAAAGCAAATTGGCAAGCGCCATGACGTCGACCTGGCAATCGTTGCAGATGCGAAGCTGGCCCTGGATGCAATTGGATCGGCAATCACCGCGGCTCAACGTACGCAGTTGGCCACCAGGCGGGCGCCCTATCTGAAGGAAATTATTGCCCTGAGACAGCAGTGGGATGAGCAGGTCGAGTTGCTGAGTAACAGTGACTGTGCTCCTTTCAACCTGCAGCGACCGCTGCTGGAGCTTCGCAACTGGATCGAAAGCGACGCAATCATCGTTGTAGGCTCAGGCGGCGTCAAAGGGGCGGTGCACCAGATGTTTCCCATCTACCACCCGCGCACTCACCTCACGTGTGGTGACTCGTCATCGCTCGGTTGGGCAGTTCCTGCTGCAATCGGCGCCAGGCTCGCCATGCCCGCTCGCCAAGTCATCTGCCTGGTCGGTGATGGCGATTTCCTCCACTCGCTCCAGGAACTGGCGGTCTGCGTGATGCATACCATTCCTGTCCTGTTCGTCGTGTTCAACAACAGCGGATACATGTCGCTGCGCGACGGGCAGAACGGGGTGTTCGGGCGCCATTATGGTTGCGAGTTCAACTTTCCAGATGGCAAACCATATTCTCCACACTACGCAGAGGTTGCGAGGAATTTCGGGCTCGATGCCTGGCGTGTGGAGCACGCTTCGCAATTGAAGTCGGTGTATCAGAAGGCGCTGAAAAGCAATGGGCCGTCACTTGTTGAGGTGATCGTTGCGCGTGAGGGGGCAGGGCCGGTGCTACAGAATGACCTTTCTTTCCCGGCCCCGCAGTACGCACGCTGAAGCGCTCTTACCTGCGTCGCACGTCACACCTGACGCACGATGCAAGGTCTATGCGGCCTATCTCGATTTTCTGCCGTTGGTCTTGCCTGATCTCTGTGGCTACTACGCCGGGACTTGAGCCTGCCGTACGGGGACTGCTGGGTTTTTTCTCAAACTACGCCTGCAAATGCGTCACTGTGCGTCAATCAGGTTGGAGCTGCGAAATTGAGCGCGCTATGGACTCTTGGGAATACTTCGCTCATCGGATGGGAGAACCAAGCTCATTTTGAGCGCATCCGTCCTAGGCGAAGCAAATCAACAAAAGGGAACAACCCATGGCGTACTATCTGAAATCTTCAACCACTCAGCCAGCTGGAGAGGCGGACAGCGTACAAGTACGCCGAATCGTCGAGGAGATGATTTCCGACATCAGCAACCGCGGCGAAGTGGCAGTTCACCAATACTCGGCAACGTTTGATAAATGGGACCCCGCCAGCTTCCGCCTGACTCAAGCGCAAATCGACGAATGCCTGGCCGAGCTGACCCCGCAGCAGATTGATGACATCAAGTTTGCTCAGGCACAGGTTCGTAACTTCGCTCAGCATCAGCGCAACTCGATGAAAGACATCGAGGTCGAGACGCTGCCTGGCGTGATCCTGGGTCACAAGAACATCCCGGTTGAGACGGTTGGCTGTTACATCCCGAGTGGCAAGTACCCGCTGTTGGCCTCGGCTCACATGGGCATCATTACTGCCAAGGTTGCCGGTGCGAAGAAGGTTATCGCGACTTCCCCTCCCTTCGAAGGTCGTCCAAGCGCTCCGGTGATCGCTGCAATTCACTTGGCCGGCGCCGATGAGATCTACTGTATCGGTGGTGTGCAAGCCGTTGCTTCGATGGCCTTGGGTATCGGTGAATTCCCTGAGGTCGACATGATCGTTGGCCCAGGTAACGCCTACGTTGCAGAAGCCAAGCGTCAGCTGTTCGGCAAGATCGGTATCGACCTGATCGCTGGTCCTACCGAGACCCTGGTTGTTGCGGATGACTCGGTTGACGGCGAGCTGGTGGCAACCGACCTGCTAGGTCAGGCTGAGCATGGCCCGACCTCGCCGGCAGTGCTGATTACGACCTCGCGCAAGCTGGGTGAAGACACCCTGGCTGAGATCGAGCGTCTGCTGGGGCTGTTGGACACTGCTGAGATCGCGCGCAAGGCTTGGGACAACTACGGTGAGGTTATCATCTGCCAAAGCCAGGAAGAGATGATCGTGGAAGCGAACCGTCTGGCTTCCGAGCACGTCCAGGTGATGACTCGTGATCCGGACTACTTCCTGAACAACCTGCAGAATTACGGCGCGCTGTTCCTGGGCGCCCGCACAAACGTTGCGTATGGCGACAAGGTGATCGGTACCAACCACACGCTGCCTACTTCGCGTGCTGCTCGTTACACCGGCGGTCTGTGGGTTGGCAAGTTCCTGAAGACCTGTACGTATCAGCGCATCCTCACAGACGAGGCCTCGGCCATGATCGGTGAATACTGCTCCCGTCTGTGTATCCTGGAGAAATTCACTGGCCACGCCGAGCAGGCCAACATTCGTGTTCGCCGCTACGGCGGTAAGGATGTTCCGTTCGGTGCGGCTGCTGAGTAACACCGTGCGCTCATGAAAAAGGCTGGTCAGTGATGACCAGCCTTTTTTCGTTTGCCCGGTTTGCGAGTGGCGCGCGTGCTGATTCAGCCCTCACCACCCCACAGGATGGTCGAGCTATCCCCTGTCATGTACTCGCGCACTTCCAGCGGCACGGACAGGTCGCTGGGCAGTATCACAGTCGCGTTCCTGAGGTGCTCGCGGCGGATCAGCCCTTTGTCCACGTATCCAAGCGCCATGCGCGTAGAGAACGGCTGCCGGTAGGACGTGGACGCTACACCGGTTATCAGGCCGTAGAGGAAGCGAATGGGGCGTCGGTGCTGTGGCGTAAGGATCGAGCAGGTAATCTCGTTGCGCTGCTTGCTCTCAAAGTCGATCATGAAGATTCGGTCGCCCAGCAACAAGCAGAACCCGTGATAGGTGAACGAGCAGCCGATTTTTCCACTGCCATCCAGCAGCGGGAAGCGTTCCACGGTGACGTACTGCACCATCGACTCAGCGCGGTACAGGCAGGTGACCGAGCGAAGAATGCGACCCTTGTAAATTGACGAGTTGTGATAGCGGTAATAAACACCCAGATAATCGTTCAATTGCTCAGGCGAGTTTTTGGCCAGTGGCAAGAAGTGCGTGAACTCTTTTGATGAGCGGAGCCCCATCGGCAGTTCGTTTTCAAATCCTTCGTAGAAGCTTTTAAACTCAAGGGGCGATCGGAATAAGTCGTCAACCTCCATCATGAAATACCTGGAGATTTTCTGCAGGATTTTCTGAGAAGGCAGGTGCTGTCCCGCGAGATACTTGTTGAACTGTTGCCGATTGACATCAACTTTTCGACACAGGTCTGCAACAGAACGGCAGGACTCTACAAGCGTCATTAAGTTTTTCTGAAGATTGAGCTGCAAGTCGTACCGGTTTTGACTGCGTTCAACTAGATTGGGCGTAATCGTTACAGGCATTTCTTATAATCCTCCACTACGAATAGCGGCCCGCCCAAGCTGTAAGCTTCGGCAGTATCACTCCCAATACTGGAGGAAACTGGGGGCACACACTTCATCGAGCTACACGGTGATTGAAAACTCAAGCATGCTTCGTGCCATCTGAAGCAAGGCAGGGTTTTCAATGGCATTCTCCGATTTTTGAGTTTTGCTGTCTCAATCCTGTACATTCTGCGTCAGAATCGACGTTCGGTCTACTGTGTCGAGCAATGTATCCGCTCTGTTTCAGGTCTTTGAGGGTGGGCACGCCGCTGCATGTTCCGTAACTGGCTTATGACAAAATGGTGTTTTGAATGAGTGAAAGTAACACTGGCAGGATTAAGGGATCCTCCATCTCGCGCGTCATGGAGATTATCGAGGCTGTCGCGCTGGCCAAGGCGGCCCTGTCCCCGGCAGACCTGGCATTTATGTTGGATATTCCGAAGCCAAGTATTCATCGCTTGCTTCAACAGATTCAGGCTGATGGTTATCTCCAAACCAATATGCGTGGGCTGGTTGTGCCAACAGCGCGGCTTCATAAAATAGCCATGGGCGTCATTTACGCCAGTCGCTACAAGGCGCTCCGGCAATCAATTTTGCGTCGACTGTCAAGTGAGTTGGATGAGACTTGTGGCATCGCGATGCCCGACGGTATTGATATGGTGTATTACGACCGTGTTCAAAGTGACTGGCCGTTGCAGTTGCACCTTCCTGAGGGGGCGCATGTTCCCATGTGGTGCACGGCCAGTGGGAAGTTGTACTTGAGCACGTTCTCTAAGTCTCGCCGTCAGCAAATACTTCAAAATCTCGCCCTCAAGCGGCTCTCGAAAAATACTATTACCAGTGCTGAGCAACTGGAGCTTGAGCTGTTGAAGATCAGGTCGACAGAGATCGGTATCGATAACGAGGAGTTTGTAGAGGGCATGGTGGCTTGCGCGGTGCCTATCAAGGATGCAAGTGGGCGCCTCATGGCGTGCCTTTACGCGCATGCACCGACGGTGAGGAAGAGCCTGGCGGATCTGCTCCGATTCCAGCCAAACCTTCAGCAGGCGGCGGCGGAACTGTCGAGCCTGGTGGAGGAACCCTTGGGGGAGGAGTAGGGCGTCCTGATAACGCATAAACCAGGGAGCCCCTGGTTTATGCGGGTGGTGCTGTGACCTGGCGAGCCGGCGCTTAACGCACGGCGAGATTTCCGGGGGTGGTGCACGCCTGGTTAGCTGCCTTGGCGCGTACGCTCAGCGGGGCGATGACGGTGACGATCGCCATGAGTACCAGCGGCAGGTAGAAGAGTGCTTCGATTCCGTAGGTGGTAATGATCAGCGAGTAGATAGCTGGGCCGCCGAGCATGCCGAAGAAACCGATGCCGTTGACGATGCCCACGTTTCGGCCTGCGTTCGCAGGATCCTTCTGGCCGGCAGCACCCAGCATCAGAGGAGCGATGCAAGCCAGACCTGCACCCAGTAGCGCACAGCCGACGACGCTCATGAGCGGCTCTTTGCTAAGGGTGGCACAGAGCATGCCGACGATCGATACGACGCAGCTCAGGAACAGCATGCTTGCGCGGCCAATTCGCGCCGCCAGCCAGTCACCGGTCAGGCGAGCAATGAAGCCGGCACCAGTGTAAAGGCTGATGGCCATGCCTGCGGTGGTGATGCTCATGCCGCGCTCGCGGTGCATGAATTCCTGTCCCCAGTCGCTGACAGAGCTCTCACCAATCATGCCGGCGATCAGGATGAGGCCGAATACGACCATCAGAGACAGTACGCGCCAATCCATCTGGCTGGTCGAGGCAGCAGCACCGGTTGGTGTTGGTACAGGCAGAAGGTCATCTTTGCCGAGCATGAATTTGCTGGTAATCAGACCCAGGATGGCAAGTGACACGCCTGCGGTTGTGAAAGGAATAATGGCACTGTCGGTGGAGAAGCCGGCCAGGTAGCTGGCGATGAAGCCGAACAGGAAGCCACCCAGTGAGAAGAAGGCGTGGAAAGAGGACATGATGGGGCGTTGATAGTACCTCTCTACCTCCACACCATGCGCGTTCAGGGCTGTGTCTGTGGCGCCGCGCAAGAAACCGAGCATGCAGGCGAACACCATGGCGAACCAGTATTCAGGGGCCACCGCCAAGCAAATGAACGAGACCGGATAGGCGCAGAGGAGTACTCGCAATACAGCTCGCGGACTGAAGTAGTCGACCGCGTAGCCGACCAGGAAAGCGCCGAACGCAGCACCCACGGCGATACCCAGTGCCAGCATGCCGAAGTCCATGTCGCCCAGGCTCCCGGAGAGGCCAAGGTGATTGCGAAATGCAGTGACGCCGACAGACCACGTGTAGAAGAGGGCGCCCAGAAGCATGAAGCCAGAGAAGGTTGCCATGCGCGCATTGCGGATTTTGGGTGTCACGAGAGAACTGTTTTGATTGTTGGATTGCATTTTATCACCTGCCCGGAAGTAGCTTGGGATTGCTCTTCCTTGATTGGATTGTTATTGCCTAAGGCTTTTAGACAGTGATGAATCTTGACGTCTACTGCTTGTTGTTTTGGCTGTTATCGCCACTGTTAGCTTGCGCGCTTGATTCGCAACGGTGCTGCTCGCTCTATCTTGCACCTGGTTGATTCCTCAGGCTCGATCTGCTGGTCGAGTGACCAGGCAGCTCCAGCTTCCCGGGTTCTCCGTGCGCTCTACGCATCCCTGCAAAGAACCGGTGACTCGATTTTTAACTGACGGAGTCACTGCCTCACAATTTCGCATCGCGATCCTGATAGACGCACTCTGAAGCAACCTCGACGCACTCCGCGAACAATCCCGCAGCACAGTCGCAGCGCATGGTTCGGTGTGAATCGCCGCATCGCCGAACATCTGAGCCGTGCATCAAATCCTGAGAGCCCTGTAGCAGATGGGTTTGAAGCTTTTTTGCCCTTCGCAATCGAGAGTGCCGGCCTTGCAGGCACGAAAAAAATCACCAAGACACCCTCGACATAAAAAGCCAATAGCGATACGTTTTGTCTCGTTATATAAAAATATTGGCTTCTGAAAAGCCTGGAGGTGTGATCCATGTCGGTACAAGCCATCCTGCCGCGAATCATGGAAATCGGAGGCGATGCCAGCCTCAAATTGCCAGATGTGCTCAACTCGCTGGGCTGCCGGCGACCTTTGATCATCACGGACAAGGTGATGGTCAAGCTGGGCTATGCCGAGCGCCTGACCTCGTTGCTGTCGGAGCGGGATATCCCTTCCGAGGTGTTCGACGACACCGTGCCAGAGCCCACCGCTGCTTCCATCGCTGCCGGCGTAGCCCGGGTGCGAGAGGGGAGCTTCGACTCGATTGTCGCGCTTGGAGGCGGTAGCCCAATCGATAGCGCCAAGGCGATTGCCATCCTGGGCAAGTTCGGCGGCGAGATTCAGGACTATCGTTTCCCCCGCCAGGTCAACGAGGCAGGCCTGCCGATCGTCGCTGTTCCTACAACGGCAGGCACCGGGTCGGAAGTGACGCGCTTTACGATCATCACCAATGAAAAGACTGACGAGAAGTTGCTCTGCGCAGGTGTCGGCTTCATGCCTGTCGCCGCGTTGATCGACTACAAGCTCACGCTGACTCTGCCTGTTCGAACAACGGCCGATACCGGCATCGATGCGCTGACTCATGCCATCGAGGCATACGTCAGTCGTAAGGCCAACCCTTACAGCGATACGCAAGCACTGGCAGCAATGCGCTTGATCGGGCCGAACCTTCGCCGGGTTTACGAAAACGGATCTGATGAGGAGGCGCGCGAAGCCATGATGATCGGCTCAACGCTGGCCGGTATCGCGTTCTCCAACGCTTCCGTTGCCCTGGTGCATGGCATGAGTCGTCCCATCGGCGCTTTCTTCCATGTGCCTCACGGTCTGTCGAACGCCATGCTCCTGCCGTCCGTGACGGCGTACTCAATCTCGTTTGCGCCGGAGCGCTATGCCCAATGCTCGCGTTCCATTGGGGCGGCAAGCCCAAGCGATCCGGATGCGGTTGCCAATGCACGGCTTGTCAGCTTCCTGGAAGCGATCAATCGCGACCTGTCGGTGCCAACTCTCCAAGAGTTTGGTGTGACCCGCGAGCGCTTTGATGAAGTGGTGACGACCATGGCCGAACAGGCACTGGCTTCGGGCTCTCCAGGCAACAATCCGCGAGTACCGAGCGTAGAAGAGATGGTGGAGCTGTACCAGGCTCTCTGGCGGTGAACTGTCCCGTTTGTGCTTAACGCTGGTGTCGCGACTAACCGTAGTTATCGCATTTTTTGAATTCGAAGTAGGAGATTACTAGATGAACACGATCGGGCATTTGATCAACGGCGAAGTTCGCCTGGATGACAACCGTACTCAGGATGTCTTCAACCCGGCTACCGGCAAGGTAGAGAAATGGGTCGCCCTGGCCAGCAAGGCCACTGTTGAGGAGGCGATTGCCGCGGCAGAGGCTGCATTCCCCGCCTGGCGGGATACCCCGCCGATGAAACGGGCCCGCGTCATGTACCGCTTCAAGGAATTGCTGGAGCAGCATGCTGAGCGTATCTGCACTCTCATTGGTGAGGAGCACGGCAAAATCTCCCACGACGCCGCTGGCGAACTGCAGCGCGGTATTGAGAACGTCGAGTATGCGTGTGGTGCTCCTGAACTGCTCAAAGGTGAGCACAGCAAGAACGTAGGCCCGAACATCGATTCCTGGAGCGAGTTCCAGCCTCTGGGTGTTGTGGCGGGCATTACCCCGTTCAACTTCCCCGTGATGGTACCGTTGTGGATGTTGCCCATGGCCCTGGTCTGCGGCAACTGTTTCATCCTCAAGCCTTCCGAACGCGATCCTAGCTCAACCCTGCTGATCGCTCAGCTGCTGCATGAAGCTGGCCTGCCAAAGGGTGTGCTGAACGTGGTTAACGGTGACAAGGAGGCAGTTGATACCCTGCTGCATGATCCTCGTATCCAGGCCGTCAGCTTCGTGGGCTCGACCCCGATCGCGGAGTACATCTACTCCACCGCCACTGCGAATGGCAAGCGCTGCCAGGCCCTTGGCGGTGCGAAGAATCATGCGATCGTGATGCCCGATGCAGACCTTGATAACGCGGTGAACTCCCTGCTTGGTGCGGCCTTTGGCTCGTCCGGTGAGCGCTGCATGGCATTGTCGGTCGCTGTCGCCGTTGGTGATGCAGTAGCAGACGCGCTGGTCGAAAAGCTGCAGGTGGCAATGAAGCCTCTGAAGGTCGGTAATCACACCGAGCGTAGCAATGACTTCGGGCCGGTTATCACTCGCCAGCACCAAGAAAAGGTTGTCGGCTTCATCTCCAGCGCCGAGGCTCAGGGGGCCAGCGTGGTCGTTGATGGTCGTGACGTCATCGTCCCTGGCTTTGAAGATGGCTTCTTTGTTGGTGCAACTTTGATCGACAAGGTCACCGCCGACATGTCCAGCTACAAAGCCGAAATTTTCGGCCCTGTTCTGCAGGTCATCCGTGTGAACACCATGCAAGAAGCCATGCAACTGATCAACGCTCATGAGTACGGCAATGGCACCTGCATCTACACCCGCGATGGCGAAGCCGCCCGTTACTTCAGCGACAACATCCAGGTGGGCATGGTTGGAATCAACGTGCCGCTGCCGGTACCGGTGGCTTCACACAGCTTCGGCGGTTGGAAGCGCTCTCTGTTTGGCGACCTGCACGCCTATGGCCCGGATGGCGTCCGGTTCTACACCCGTCGTAAAACCATCACGCAGCGCTGGCCGTCGGCAAGTGTTCGTGAAGGCGCAGAGTTCTCGATGCCAACCATGAAGTAGTGATCGAGTCGCAGAATAACCACCGCCTGGTGCGGTGGTTTTTTTTGCCCCAACCAAAGTGCTTCACTTCGCGTCGATGTGGGCCGGGCTGCGAAATGGTTCGCATCGGGTGGGCTGATCAATACTCTTCAAGGCGTGGTGAGCACTGCAATGGCCGCTGTCAGCGGAGTTTACGGAGGATGGTGTGAGTTCCATTGATATTGCGGTTGAGAGAGCTCCAGAGGGGCTAATTGACGCCACGATTTACAAGCGCCGTCGAGCGCTTTTTTCGCTGTTTTTCATCATCGGTCTTTGCATGGCGACATGGGTGTCCCGCACACCAGATATTCGGGACAGCCTCTCTGCCACAACCGCAGAAATGGGGATGGTGCTGTTCGGGCTTTCCTTGGGCTCGATCATTGGCGTGTTAAGCGCTGCGGTACTGGTTCGGCACTTCGGAACCAAACCCATCGTATCGTTTGGGGTGTCATCAGTTGTTTTGAGTTTATCGATCATGGCAGTGGGTGCGTCACTTTCCATTGCCCTGGTTGTGGCGGCAGGCTTGTTTGCCTTCGGGCTCGGCATGGCAACCGCCGAAATTGCTCTCAACATAGAGGGAGCGAATGTCGAGCAGATCATTCGACGATCAGTGCTGACGCAACTGCACGGCTTTTTCAGCTTCGGGACGTTTCTAGGGGCTGTATGCGGAATAGCGCTCACTGCAATGAAGTTTCCCGTGGCCCTGCATCTGCTTTGCGCGGTGGGAGTGGGCATGGTGATCGCGGCTACTGCCTTGGGACACATCCGACCGGGACTTGGCAGGCGACCGGTGGCGGGGCAGGGGAACTCGACGGCTGAATCACCCAGCCTGGCTTTGCACTTGAAAGATGTTCGGCTGCTGTTGATCTGCATCCTTGTGCTCGCAATTGCACTGGCTGAAGGGGCGGCGAGCGACTGGCTGCCGCTGTTGATGGTGGATGGCCATGGCTACAGCGGCGCTGCCAGCTCGATCGTCTATGCCGGTTTTACCGCCGTGATGACCATAGGGCGATTTGCTGGAAGCTACTTCATCGAGCGTTTTGGTCGTGATCGCGTGTTGCGGGCCTGCCTGGGGCTAGGCGTGGCGGGCCTGGCAGGTGTGATCTTCATCAACCACCCGATACTTGCCGGGCTTGCAGCGTTGCTCTGGGGGCTTGGCGTCTCCATCGGATTCCCGATTGGTATTTCTGTCGCGGGTGATACGCCCAATGATCCGGAGGCTCGCGTGTCGATTGCCTCAACGGCGGCCTATTTCGCGTTTCTGGTCGGTCCCCCGATGCTTGGTTTTTTGGGAGAGCACTTCGGGTTGCGAATGGCGATGACTCCGGTTCTTGCGATGTTGACGATCGTGTTCTTCCTGGTTCCAGCGGTTCGTTCCCGCAGCCGTACATAGTGTTCGGTGTCATCCGGTTTGTTGAGGTGCAAAAGTGCGTGTAAGTCTGAATGGAGAAAACTTCAATCTCCCCTTGGATGCGACGGTTGAGAGACTGATCGAGCTTCTTGGGCTTTCCAATCGGCGCATAGCTGTCGAGCTCAATCAGGATATCGTTCCTCGAAGCCTTTATTCGATTACCGAGATTTGCGAAGGCGACAGGCTTGAGGTGGTGCACGCCATCGGCGGGGGTTGAGCGAGCGTGCAACTGTTCAGGCGATTAGTCGAGGCGAGCGAGCAGATGGCTGCTATACCCGCTGCAGCTGGCCGCAGCCATGAAGCATGCGGTGATAGACGCTTGACTGGCCCATCTGGCAGACCGGATGCCTCGAAATCCGTACACCAGTGCGTCACCTGCGATGAACATGCCAATCACTGACCGGGGCTTGTGCTCCGTAGTCGACGCGTTCCAGCGTTAAAGCACAGTTAGGCGTGTGCCAATCACGTCATGGGCGGCTCCAGCAACGTTGCTAAATCACACGCAACCCCTCTAGTTCGGGGGGCTGCGGCGTGCCGTGCTGGGGGACTCACTTAGTGCGTCAGTGTGCGTCGCCTTTGGAGGGGGCTGCGAAATTGAGCTCGAAAGCCGTAGTGCAAATACTGGCACCACTAGCGTTGCTTCATGGGCCCGAGATGAGCCTGTGGGTAGAGGTTGGAGGTTCAGCCCTGTGACGCATCAGTTAGCTGCCTGTTACGTGATTAGTGAGGCTAAGAACAAGATGGAAACAAAACCTGATGTCATTGTAATAGGCAGCGGGGTCGGTGGCGGGGCCACTGCCCGTCGTCTGGCTGAGAATGGTGTGAATGTGCTCATCCTTGAGCGCGGCGACTGGGTTCCTCGCGAGCAGGACAACTGGAGTGTGTCTTCGGTCTTCTTCGAAAAGAAGTACACCGCGCACGACACCTGGCTGGACGCCAAGGGCGAAGCGTTTCGCCCGAGCATCTATTACAACGTAGGGGGTTGCACCAAGTTCTATGGTGCATCGCTGATCCGTTTCCGTGAGAAAGATTTCGACGACCTGCTTCACGTTGAAGGCCTGTCGCCAGCCTGGCCCTATCGCTACAAGGACATCGAGCCTTACTACCAGGAAGCCGAGGAGATCTTCAACGTTCACGGCGACGACACGGACGATCCAAGCGCGCCCTGGCGTAGCCAGGCCTACCCGTACCCTGCGATGGCCACCGAGCCCGTCGTCGCCAAGATGGCGAAATCGATGCGCGAGTACGGCGCACGCACTTCGGCACTTCCGTTGGGCCTGAATCACTTTGAAGGTGGCAATTGCATACGCTGCAAGACCTGTGACGGCTTTCCTTGCCGCGTAGGTGCCAAGAGCGAAGCTGAGACGGCCTTGATTCAGCCAGCTTTGGCCACCGGGCGAGTGACACTGTCGACCAATACGCTTGTTCAACGCCTGCTGCTTTCCGAGGACGGCAAGCAGGTGACAGGCGTTGAGGTCATGCGTAGCGGCAAGGTCGAGGTGCTGACTGCGAAACTGATCGTCGTGGCATGCGGTGCGATCAACAGTGCTGCGCTTTTGCTCAGGTCGGCCTGTGCCCAGGCGCCAGACGGTGTGGCGAACAGCTCTGGGGTGGTAGGCCGCAACTACATGGCGCACAACCAGACGGCGCTCATGGGCCTCTCGTTGAAAGAGAACGACACGGTGTTCCAAAAGACGCTTCAGATGAACGAGTTCTACTTTGGCGCTGATGACTACTCGTTCCCGTTGGGACACGCCCAGATGCTGGGCAAGCTTCAAGGTGGGATGCTCTCCGCCAATGTGCCATACCTGCCGAAGATCGTGGGCGTGACAATGGCGAAGCACAGTATCGATTGGATTGCATTTACTGAAGATCTGCCTGATCCAAACAACCGGGTGCTGTGGAAGGATGGAAAGGTCCAGCTCGACATCCGTCGTAACAATCTCAAGCCGCATAAAGTCCTGGTTAAGAAGTTGGCGTCGCTGATTAGGTTGAGTGGCTATCCGGTTGTACTGACCAAGCCGTTGTTGAAGCACTCCACTTCGCACCAGTGCGGAACTGTGAAGTTTGGCAATGACCCGGCGACGTCGGCGTTGGACCAATATTGCCGCAGCCACGATCAAGACAATCTTTTCGTGATTGATGCTTCGTTCATGCCGTCGTCTGCCGCTGTCAACCCGGCGTTGACCATCGCAGCGAATGCCTTCCGGGCTGCCGATCACATGCTGAAAAAAGATTTCGGCATCGATGTCACCAAACAGCCCGCAGAAGCCAAGGCCAAGGCCTTGATCTATGGAGCCGCCGTGAGGCGTTAAGCGTTCCGCCAGCGCCGCTCTGGCGTGAATGCAGAACTGATGTGTGCGACCAGCTCGCAGTAGCTTTTATTTAATAATGAGGAACAGCAAATGGCTGATACAAAAAAGAAAATGACCGGCGGCGAAATCATTGTCGAATACTTGATCCGCGAAAAAGTGCCTTACGTATTCGGCATTCCTGGTCATGGTAATACTGCGCTGCTCGACGCTTTTGTTGATCGCAAAGACGAAATCACACTTGTTCCTGCTATGCACGAGCAAGGCGCTTCGCACATGGCCGACGGCTACTACCGTGCGACCGGCCAGATCGCCGCAGTCTGCGCATCGATCGGCCCAGGTGCCACCAACACACTGACCGGCATCGCCACAGCGTTCGCCGACTCCCTGCCGCAATTGGTCATCAGCGGCGGTGTGCACACCTACATGATGGGTAAAGGCGTTCTACAGGAGCTGGATCGTCCGCATCCGGACAACTTCCCACGTATGGCCGAGCCGGTGGTCAAGCGCTGGTGGCAGCCAAGCCATGTTGATCAGATCCCTGGTGTAATGACCCAGGCCTTCAACGTCATGCTGGAAGGTCGTCGTGGCCCGGCGCTGATCAACATGCCGCAGGATCTGCAAGCCGAAGAGGCCGCAATTGATCTGCCAGCACCCCAGACTCACCGTTCTCACGGTCGTCTGCATGGCGACCCCGTCGACATCGCAAACGCGGTCAAGCTGTTGCTTTGCGCCCAGCGCCCGGTGATTGTCGCCGGTGGGGGGGTAATTGCTGCCAATGCCAGCCCTGACCTGGTTGCCATTGCAGAACACGTCGGCGCCGCTGTAACCACTTCCTTCATGGGTAAAGGCTCCATCCCTGAAGACCACCCGCTGTACGCGTGGCCGTGTGGTGACCTGGGTTCGATCCCGGGTAATGCCATGACCCGTGAAGCGGACGTCATTCTGGCCGTTGGCTGCCGCTTCAGCGACCGTATCACCTCGTCGTATCGTCCAGGTGTGACCTTCGATATTCCGAAGACCAAGTTGATTCAGATCGACATCGATGGCTTCGAGATCGGCAAGAACTACCCAGCTGAAATCGGTATCGTGGGCGATGCCGGTGCCATCCTGAACGCCTTGCTGGCAGGCCTGCGTGAGGCTGCACCGGCCAAGGACTACACCAGCGATCCTCAGTTCCTGCGCCTGCAGGAACTGAAGGCGAAGTGGGAAGAGCACCTGCATCCGCTGCGTACCTGCAACCACTCGCCGATGAGCGTATCCCAGGTGCTTTTCGAGGCACGCAAGGTACTGCCACGCGATACTGTGGTCGTTACCGACTCCAGCAACCCGCAAAACCAGGTCTTCAACGAGTTTCCGGTATATGGGCCTAAGCAGCACATCACCCCGGGTGGTTTCTCCGGTATCGGCTTCGCTGTACCAGCCGCAATCGGCGCCCAGATGGGCCTGCCAAACCAGCACGTTGTAGCGGTGTGCGGTGATGGTGCCTTCCTGCAGACCGGGCAGGAGCTGGCGACTGCAGTGATGATGGGGGTTCCGGCGATCTTCCTCATCATCAACAACGGCGGTTGGGGTGCTATTCGCAACCTGCAGCTGAACATGTTCGGTGAGGACCGCGAAATCATCACCAACTTCAGCAAGCCAGACGGCAGCAGCTACATGGCCAACATCGCAGATTTCGCCAAGTCGCTCGGTGCACAAGCCGAACGCGTTGAAGATCCTGCACAAATCGGCGCTGCGCTCAAGCGCGCCATGGCATCCGGTCAGCCGTACCTGGTTGAGGCCATTTGTTCCATCGAGCGTCCGTACAGCAACATGCACCCGACTGGCTGGTGGGACATTACTGTTCCCGCCTACCTGGGTGACCTGCGCGACGAGTACGTCAAGAACCGCGGCTTCTAAGCCGTCTTGTAGTACGGGCCGGGCCGCTTCGGCGGCCTGTGTCTTATCACCGTCAGAATCCATAAAGATTAGAACTTCGCTTTTATGACGCGCGCAATGCGTGTCACGTGCTGCCAATCCGAATTAATGACAAGAAAAAAGGAAATGGTATGAATCTCGGTAAGCGTATTTGCTTGGCCGTTCCGGTCTTATTCAGTGTGTCTGCGGCGTCAGAAGCAGTGCAGTTTAGCGGCTATATGCGTAGTGGGGTAGGTGGGGCAACGTCGGGGGGCACGCAATCCTGTTTTCAATTGCCCGGCGCACCTTCAAAGTATCGTTTGGGTAACGAATGTGAACAGTATATAGAACTTGATTTGCGGCAAGATGTCCTGACGCTCGATGACGGTTCTGTTGTCAGTCTTGAGGGCATGGCTCAGTTATACAATGCGTATGGACATTCACTGGATTTTACCGGCGACTACGGCTATGCCAGGATGAACCAGATGTACACCGAGTGGAGCAATGTCAGTTTCTTGAACGGTGGTTCGCTCTGGGCGGGTCGTCGTTTCTATAAGCGCAATGATATCCATATCTCGGACTTCTATTATTGGGATCAAAGCGCTACCGGCGCAGGTCTCGAAAACTTCGAATACGACGGCTTGAAATACAGCTACGCATTCTCGCGAAAAGACAGCGTGTTCCAGAAGAACGATGTCAGTCGGCACGACTTCAACGTAAGTGGCTTTCGCTCCAACCCCAATGGTCACCTTGAGTTCGGCGTCAGCTTTCTTGACAAGCCGAGCAGAGACGACAGCAACAGTGGTTGGGCCGTGACCGCGCAGCACAAGCAGGATGCGTTTCTGGGTGGGGTCAATACCGTCGCGTTGCAATACGGTGAAGGGCCAGGAACCGGCTTGGGCAACACCGGTGACGTCACCCTGGATCGTACTAATCGCAGTTGGCGGGCGGTCGAGTACTTTGACTGGAAAATGTCAGAAAAGTGGAGCGGGCAGGTTCAGGCGGTATATCAGAAAGATATCCGGGAAGATGGTGGAAGCCAAGAGTGGACATCCGTGGGTGTGCGCCCCATCTATGCAATCACGAACCAATTCAAAATTGTTACAGAAATCGGGCGAGATCAGATAGAGGCTTCGGATGGCACCCGCAAGCTGACGAAATTCACTGTCGCGCCGACCTGGTCGCCTAAAGGCCCAGGCTTCTGGGATCGACCTGAAATCAGATTCTATTACACCTACGCCTGGTGGAACGATGTTGCCCAGCGTGCAGCTGATGCCATTGCAGAAGGATCAGCCTTGTCTACCACGGGGCCGTTTGGAGGTGCTAATCATGGTAGTAACTTTGGTGCGCAAGTAGAATATTGGTGGGAATGATGATGGTGTGGCCGCTGGCTAGTTGGTAAACGGCCGCGAGCAGACTGCATGTTTATAACCCATTTGCTTTTGAAGATTGAGGATGACCACATGGAAACTAACATTCAGCGCCCATTGCAGTTCTCGGACGAGTTTGTAGAAAGTTATCTTGTTGAGAACGTCAGGAATTTTACCGTGGCAGGGGGTGTCGTGGTGAACCTCGACCATGAGCCCATGCACATCGGCGGCCCGGTACCGAGTGTAATCCCAGGGTGGAAGTCGGCCACCTTGTTCAACGGCATCATTACCAGCGCCAAGCGCGTCGCGGTCTTGCGTGTTCAATCCGAAACCAATCTGGGCGGGCTGGTTTTTGGAGAATGGGATTGGTTCGGCAACCGCTTTGCCAAATTCCCTCGTACGACTCCGCTGTACATCTCTCGTTATGACCACGTGGGGTCGGTGAAGCTTGATCCGTTCGTCTTCGCCAATCAGCGTGAAGAGGCATCTGATGTCCGGGATTACAACGTTCGCATCAACCTGTGGTGGGCGCCGACAGGTACTGATTGCTACATGCATAACGAGCACCCCTTTCTGGAAATCCATACTCAGATCCATGGGGTAGGGCGCATCCAGAAGTTTGTGGACCGTGACGAGAGCACGCTCTACGAGCAGATCGTCATGGCGCCTGGCTACACCCATGACCCGTTCTCTCATGTTGAAGAGAACGGCCTTCCGACGTACCCATGGCACCGTTACTACTCCGATTCGGACTGCATCTGGCTGGCTATCGAGTTCCACCCGGAGTGTTGATCAGGTTTGGATCGTGTGCACCTGACTGTTGATTCAGATGAGATCTCCCCATGAGAAGGCGCCGGCGACTGGCATGGTGTGGGGAGGAGCAAGGAGCCTACATCGGTGCAGCGCATCGATGCAGGACCGGCTGAGCGACCGTGTTGAGCTCCAAGGCAATCGCCAGGCCGAATGATGAGCATGTCTAGGTCATGAAGCAGTATGCCGGCAGTACGAAACATCACGAGACATCACATACATGAACTTACCAACGCTACACATGATTTAACATAATATACATTATGCGTACTACCGTATCCTCCGCTCAAGACTACGCCAGGCCAGATTTCAACCCTGAGCCCCCCGTGCTTTCCCACCACGAATCGCTTTGCGGCATACTCACAAGCTTTGTACCGCTTGCACGCACTTCAAGGGACGACATGGTAAGAACATTTAGTACGCCGAACCAACCTTGACCCCAAACCTGGAAGTAATCGCGTTTTCTTGAGGTCTAGGCTCCATAGGGTTCACTTTACTTCTCGCTTCATACGTTTTTCTCGGAATCACTTCGGCACGCTTGTCAACCGTTCAATGTCTCTGCGTGACCATCCTAGATTTGAATCATCCTGAGAAAGCGCTTGGATACGTTGAGAAAGTCATTCAGGAATCGACGCTTGTAAATTTGCTTCCATGTTTCATGAAACCACGCTTCGTTAAACATGCCGAAGAAATCGGACAAATGGTTCTAAAAGTTTGCTGGAAGCGAACATGGATGCTTGGCATCAAGGAAGTAATCTGAGATGCATGGCATCAAATCTGAGGCGCAGTACCTTTAATATTTAATGCGTCAAACTCCAATATAGCCCTTAATTACCGCATGCCGAGTTCAGGTGGATAATCAGGTCATCGAGGATACATTTTTTGCCATCCCACCAAGCGGATCGACGCCATTGGGTAGGCTGGACACCCCTCGCACCTTTCGATTTAGCTTGCCGATATCGCCGCCACTGCGGTCTAGCCGTCCTGCGTCCTAGATTCTGAGCAGAGCCCACGCCAACATCGATTACAGCAGCCATTTGGAGATTTCTACCGCTATTAAATGGCTCCTTACAGAATTCATCGTCCAGGTTTCCGTTATCCTTCGCCGCTGCATCGTACTAACATGGGGTTCAAAGCATGGCCTCCATATAACTCGACTAAATATTCATTTAGTTGAGTTGGGCGATAATGCTTCATTGAGATAGATCTCAAGGTTTCATCTGAGGCTCAGACCCCACCGGCTCTGATCTTTCTATCACGCCCTCTTTGTCCTCCGCATTCAGCAGCGCAATGATTTCGCTCGGACTAAACCCGTACTGAAGTGCTAAGTGATCGAGCTCCCCAAGAAACCTTAAGCAATCCGCCACTCCCGGATCCTCCATCAGCTCGCAGGACAAACGATAACGCAGCCCGATGTCCTGATTCAGCTCGATCAGCCGGCCTAGCTTCTGATGGATCGTTTTGCCTTGGCTCTCACCCATCTTCATGCCCCCCTCTCTACCCGGGCCTCACCCTCGATCAGGCTGAAGATGTGCCTCAGACGCGATACGGTTAGGTTCGGTGCAAGCTCTAGATCTCCCCTCAACATCAGCAGCTCCACCACATCCTGAGAGGTAAATCCGAATTTTTGCATCAGCCCCTGAAGCTTTCCGTAGAATTCCACGTCCTGCGCATAGCCTGGATCCTGCTGGAGCGTATCAATCCGTTGCTTGAGCGTTTCGATCTGCTTTTCTGCGAGGCGGATGCCGACTAAACCGTGTGGTGAGGGGCTCATAAGGACTCCGATGCTTGACCTTCGTGATCCGATAGGGAGAGTGTACTGCGCCACCCTCCCCCCTAGTACCGCCCGTCCGATTCAAAATCCAGATTGTTGCAACCTTGGTAACTCAGACCTGGCGTTAAAACGGGGCTGCAATAGATTTTTACAGATCTCGGTACAATGCCGAAAATCCGTAGGCGCCCTGCAATATTTGTGGCTCCAACCAAGGACTGCTTTAAGCATATATTGAAAGAGAAAAACTGCTCAGAAATTGGCCCCAGGTGCCGGGGGGCCGAAAATTCAGCTCCCTCAGCGATGACACCCCACCAGGCCTGAGCCGCATGTCTTGATCGCTCGCAGACCCGTGCGGTTGCGAGAGATCGTCTATGCCAATGATTGACCTTTGACGTTCTTGGTTGCTATGCCGAGCCATCGTTGCACCGGTCAAGCGCGACAGTTTGGGTGTCTAGCCGCCCGTCCTGCACAGTTTCAAATGCCCAGTCAGCCATACCTTCACAGCCAAGAGCCATCAGGACGTTAACGCATCGGCGCTTCAAGCCTGATTTCGCAGGGGAGAACTGCTACGCCAGGCGGTCATCAATCCGAGTGGGAGAATGGGCGCTAATGGGTAGCGGCCCCTGCTACTCAGCCTTATCCGCTTACCCACTGAAGCCAGCCTGCGCTTAACGCCAACTATTTGTCAGGTAATGGAAAGCACCTGTAACGCTGCCCCCGAATGCGCCGCTCAGCTCCAGCGCAATGCTATTCGACTTAGGTCTAACATCAGATCTGAGTGCAGACATCTGTATTTACAAAAAGCCTATATAAGATCCCTCTGCACACCGACGAATTACACGCGTCGCATCTAGCCTAAGAACCTGCTCTATAGTAGCTTTCGGCTATCACTCCAGATGTGCCTCCCCGCATGCTGCAAGACTACCTCGATCGCGCAATTGCGGTCGCGCTGCTCTGGGGCGCGGGTTACAGGGCCCAGTGCTGGCAAGCCACTTTTTCATCCGATATGGATATCAAATGTCGAATTTGATTTTCGCTGCAGACGTTGACCGTTCTCTGATTGATCAATTCTCCTCCGAAGGCGCTGGCCTCCCTGACCAAACCATGCTGAACCCCAAGGGGGAGCGTGATCCGTCTGAGCTTGAGCGGATCATCGGCATGACTCGCGCGATCCGCCGGCGAGAGCAGGCAAATGTGAAGCCCGGATTGCGAGTGATGGACTTCCACGCCACGTCTTGCGGACGATTGAAGTTACTGCTTCAGGACTTGTTCAACGCTCAACAACGACTGCTTAAAAAATCAAAAAGTATTGCGGGGTTCCATAGCTGGGAGCGGGTGATCTTCAGCAAATTCGATGAGAGCTGGCACGATCCCAAAGGTGCAATCGCACAACGCTTCGATGCCTTGTCCCAGGAAGACCGCGATGCGCTGGACGGCTTGCTCGAAAAGCAACTCGCATGGGTAGAGACCGCTAAAAAATGGGATGCCGATTTACGCGAGTTCATTCAGGGGCGCACCTACATCAAGCAATTGGGCGGCATGGTTGCTCTGTTGCTGGATCAGTTGGCAAGGTGGGATGACCTCAGTGCGGATGAAAAGATCGCTGTTGCAGACGGTGCCTATGCAGTAGCAACGCCTTTTAGCAATGAGCTGCTCGGCATTTTCATCACCCGTCAGCCCGCGCTGATGGGGTATTACACTGCCCTGCTGGAAGATGAGCAGAAAACCAGGAGCGTCGGCGATCACGCCTTGTCAGATGACGCCCCTCAGGCGCAGCAGGTAGCCGAGCCGTCAACGTCAGATGAAAATCCAAGCGCTCCGTTGAGCTTGTTTGGCCTCTACAGTGAGCTGTTCCAGCTGGCTCAGCAGGCAAAGGCGGATGCAGGCAACCTTCACTATGCCGAGCAGATCGAAGCGCTGATCACCTCCAACCTTCCTCGGCTGAAGCAGGAGTACGCGCTGAGCGAGGACTCGGTTCGAAAAATCCTCGCAGAGTGCATCGATGTCTTGATCAAAATCGGCCAAGAATTGGCCCTTCAAGACTTCCTGGACGTCGAGTTCCTGAAGGCGTTCAAGACAGCTTGGCTGGAGTATTTCAATGAACAGCTGCAGGAGGAAGTGTCAGAAACCTTCCTGACCGACCTGACGGAGGAGCGCGAGACAGGATCGACTGAAATCAAGGAGAGACTGCTTCAAGCCGAAGCGGTTACGGTTCGCATCGAAAGCGACCTCACAGGCTTCAATGAAAAGCTCAAAGTCGCAAATTTCCGCGAGAAGTCCGAGCTGCGCAACAGTATTGCTGAAGCCGAAGAGTCCCGAGTCAGAATCAAGCGACAGCTTCAGGAGGTCGAACAGGAAGGCTGCGATCTTTTGCTACCTCCAGGTCACCGACTTGAATCCCTGGACGCCGACGACCGAGACGTCGCTCTTACACCTGATGACTACCATCCGACGGCACGCTCGGCGCTCAAGGCTTGGGAGGCAATGGGTTATACCCCCGAACAGCCACCTACCCCTACCCTGTCTGATGTGGCTCCTATGCCGTCACCCTCTCAGCCGATCGTGGAACAGGTCAGTGAGCCCGGTACAGCGCATATGCCGCTGGTGGCAGATGTAGATCCAGACAGTGTGATGGATGAAGAACCCAACCTTGACGAGGTGCCAAAGCCGATAGCCGACTGTGAGCCGGCAGATGAAATCACCTCTGAGTCAGAGCCTGATCTGCCTGGACACGCTGCGTTAGATGAGACAATCGCTACGGGTCTGGCCACCGTCGTAGTAGCTGAGCCAGAGGAACTCCCCCCGTCTGATCCGGCTGAAGAAGAAGTCAATGTCTCGCAGTTTTACACCACCCCTACTGCGGCCCGTGAGCGCCTGGAGGACTGCAGACAAACGATGGATGTCGTTCCTGCAATCGCAGTCGAAAACATCGCATTGTTGTGGATCAAGAGCGGCCAACTGCCGTTGGCCAGCAAGACATTAGAAATCTCAGGACGCATGCATCTGGCCGGCGATCTGTTGTCGCTGCCGTTGGTGCAGTCAGCCTACCACGGCATGCACGTGTGGCGTGGCGACACAGCAACGGTAATTCGGGTTCAGCAAAACCTGCATCAGCTGTCCTCCGAGATCATCGAGAGCTGGATCTATCGACGCCCAGGTGGACGCATCGTCCCCTACCTCGTGTTAGCCGCCACTCTGCAGCCCACCCTGTTCTGCGGCGTAATGACCAATGCGTCACGCTTGCTCGCATCCGTTGCGGGCTACTTCGACGGCCCTGTTGCCAAGTTGATCGACGAGGTCGTCAGCTTCTCTAGCCATAACATCCGACTGGATGTGGATGCGCTACGCGAGCAACCTACAAGCAACGATAAGGAATTGCGCGACAAGCTGGCCGCGCGCCTCGTCGAGTGGCAAGACCGCATTCTGAACAAACAGACGGGTTGGGCCCCAGCCCGTAAAGCGATGAAAGAGTGCTTGGGGCGCGACGATTTCGAGCTCACCTACCAGAGCATCGTCAAGGACGATGCATCTCGAATCAATGAAGTGCGCGCGTTCGTCGATCAGTACCGAGACAAAGACGAGCAGTTCCGACTGATGGCCGCTGAAATTCACAAGATGATGAATGAAAGCACTGCTGCCCCTCAGATCGAGGGTAACGCCAGAAATTGGTTCCTGCGATCGATTGACGAAATCGTTGAGGTTGCAGATCAGTGGGTCGAGGGTCATACGCTCCTGGGCCAGCGTACCAGTGAGGTTACCAGGTTCGCGCCTCGCTTCCTTACGATGCTCAGTGCGGCCATCACTCACTTGTCGCAACGTTTCCAAAGCACAGAAGATCCGGAGCACCAGGCAGGTCTACACCTTGCCATGACCGTGCTCCAACGCTTGAGCAAAGTCGGCGAGCGGCATGATGAAACCATCTGGGAGGTCTCTCGAATCACGGGCTGGCTCCAATGGCCGACGGAATGGTTGGCCACGTCGGCAGATGACACGCCCGCCCATCAATTGACGCTGCTCACCCATCTGCTTGAGCAGGGAATGGACGATTCGACGCTCGCGAGCGAAGCTCTTGAGAACAAGAACTTCCGACATGCGCTATTGCTGACGCTCAATGCTCAGGACAGCAAGAAGGGCTCAAAGGCGCAGAGCATCGAAGCGATCAAGCGCTTGTTCCTGGAGGAGGTTCACCGTTGCAATATCCGCAGTGACCAGATGAGAGGCCTGCTGGATAACGCAAACATTGCTTCGCTGATTGACGATGAGCGGCACTATCAGTTGCGCGGTGAATTGGAGCACCTTCAGGATCAGCTCAAAAACCTGCGAGTGCTGGATGACCTAAGCGAGATTCACAGCAGCCTGGATGACCTCGAATCCAGCATCGTCAACAAGTTCACGGCCAAAAAGGTGGAGCTTGAGGCGTCTCTGGAGGCACTTGTCAATCAAGCCCTGGTCGACCGCGGGGTTGACTGGATACCTGCTGCCTGGATGGAGCAAATTCGCTCGGCCCTCAATACGCATGACACTACCGTCGCAGAAGAGATGCTGGAGCACCTCAAGCACTCTCTGGACAAAGGCGAGCCGCTGCAGAGCGAGACAGAGACGGGAACTGAGCTGTTAAAGCGTTTCCTCTCGCTTGAACCTCAGCTCCATGCTCTGCTGAGCGAGAACCATAATCCTCGTGAAGTGGTTCGCCACCTCTCCGGTTCGACTGTGAGCGGGCTGTCTTTGGACAGCTTGCCTACCCACTTCAAGCAGGCTCTTGAAGGGTTGATCAACCTGCGTCGCCGGATCAAGACGCTGGATAAAACAACCTATGACGAGCTTGTGCATATTCTGGCAGCGTTGGGCCTGGAGGCTGTAACACCATCCTTCAGCGCAGCAACGGCACAGCGCACAGCCTTCTCCGCGCGAAGCCGCATTGCACATCTCACCTTGAACGTGAGGCGATGCGACACCGGGCGAGGCATTGTGTTCTTCAACCAGAAATCCGAAGAACAAGCCATCAACGTATTGCTGGCTAACGGCGATTGGGCGCTCTCGGAGCTGAAGGTGCTGCTCACCGAGCAGACCCAGTTCCTGCATGATCGTACGGTGCTCATCTCAGCCAAGGAGCTTTCGAACGATGATCGCAACGAGCTGGCCAAATTCTCCAAGCAGCAACGACATGCTCTGCTCCATATAGACCCCGTCATGCTGACCATGCTTGCCGGGCTTGGAACTCCGGATCACCAGCGTCTTAAAACGTTCCTGCAGCTCAGCTTGCCATGGACATTCAGCAATCCGTACACCGGCAACCAGATGCAGCCCGCTCCGCCGGAGATGCGCTACGGGCGTCAGAGCGACGTCAAATCGCTGATCACCATGCGCAATGGCGCCGCCATGATTTTCGGTGGCCGCCAGCTGGGTAAAACGACGCTCTTAAACGAGACGCAGCGACGTTTCCACAACCCGTCACAACGCCACCACGCCTTCCTCTACCAAATGGATGGAGACCTTGACCGCGCGAATCTGTCTGGCAACGAGCTGGAAAAGCATCGCAAGCGCGTCTGGCAGATGATCTATCAGTCGGCTGTCAGTGGCCAGCTGATCAAGAACTCCTATCCCGTAGACGCTGACGCAATGATCGCTGAGCTGCGCGAGTACTTCGCCAAAGACAATCCTGACGCGCTGATGGTCTGTCTCGACGAAATTGACCCTATCCTGGGGCTCGATGCTGCCAACGGCTTCCGCATCTTCCGTGATCTCACTGGATTGGTGAACAACAGCAATGGCCGGTTCAAAGTGGTCATTGCAGGCTTGGAGAACGTCCGACGGTTCGCTGATGCGCCAAACTACCCGCTTCATCAGCTCGGCAGCGCAATCCAGGTTTCGATCATGAGCCCGGCAGAGGCACTGCAACTGATTCGCGAACCATTGGGGCACCTGGGCTACGAGTTCGAATCCCCGTTGCTGATGAACAGGATTCTGGTCGAAACAAACCGCCATCCTGGCCTGATTCACATCGTCTGCCATGAACTGATCCTGGCCTTGAACGCACGCCCAAATCGCCGCGTGGGCTCCGTCATGATTACGGCTGATGACATTGAGCAGATCCGTAAGGATCCGAACATCCGTCAGCTCATTTGCGACCGTTTTGACATCACGCTCAACCTCGACTTGCGCTACAAGCTGATCGCCTACAGTCTGATTTCGCAGAGCACCAGCAGCTTCTCCCCCAACCGTGCGAAATCCATCGTCCAGGAGTGGGCCCCGCACATCTTTGAGCCGATGACCGATGCACAGTTTGAAGCTTTCCTGGATGAGCTGTGCGGGCTCGGCGTTCTCCAATACATGCGTCGTACCGAGGGCGGCAAAGAGTATGCCCTTCGCAACGCCAACATCATGAACCTCGTGGGAGGACAGCCCAATATCGAGGACAAGTTGTTGGCGGCGGTTGAAGCAATCAATGAGAACGATCCATTGTCAGCACATGCGTTCCCGATCGACGCTATGCGCCCTTCCCCGCTTACGTTGCGAGACGAAAAGCTGCTCATCAGCGAGGAAGTGCGTGACAAGCCCATGCTGGGCGTGATTGAGGCCCGTTCCTCGAACTACTCCGTTGGCATTATCGCAGGCTCGGAAGCGTTGGGCCTTGATCCTCAGTGGATGGTCGAATCGCTTTTGGCCATTGGGGAAGAAGAGCCAGCGCTCAACA
Source organism: Pseudomonas sp. UBA7500 (assembly GCF_002478435.1). Lineage (NCBI taxonomy): Bacteria > Pseudomonadati > Pseudomonadota > Gammaproteobacteria > Pseudomonadales > Pseudomonadaceae > Pseudomonas > Pseudomonas sp. UBA7500. Next base: position 158,366 of record NZ_DLNW01000047.1, read on the forward strand.
GAAATCAGAAGCCTGGTCGCTATTCGCCTGTCCACAAGCGTGACACGGATCTGAGTTCCGCCAGTGAGTTCAAGAAGCTGCTGGTAGATGTGATCATTGATGTCCAGGCCGTTCGCAAAAACGTGATGTTCTTTGTGGAAATCACCGGTAATCAGCCTGTTGGCATGATGCTGGATCTGCTCGATGTTGCGCACGAGGCGCGGCTGAACACCAATGCTAAACGCCACCGCGTTCGTGTCATCTTCCTAATGTCGCCGCGTGCCCTATGGCAATGGGAGTCGAATCCGCAGCTCACCCAAGGGCGCGAGACGATGCAGCCTTTCATTGCCTTGGACATCTGGAAGAAGACAGCGTTGGCTCACCTGCTGAACAAGCTCAACCTTGAGAACACTTCGACCTCCACCGACATCCTGGAAGAGTACAGCCAAGGCTGGTACTTCTCTCTAGACAGACTGCTGGCCGCCAAGAACAAAAAGACCGAAGTGGTCAAAGTGAACGCTTTCGGTGCGGCTTATACCTCGTTACTGCAGGCCAAACCCAAGAGCATGGACGAGTTCCTGAGCAAGGCTGGCGTTACCGCAGTGAGCTGGGGGCGTCCCGTACTGAGCGCACTTTGCGAGGAGGAACGCTTCGATGAAGAAGACCTTGAGATACGGCTCATGGATGACTACGGCGATGTTGACCCACAGCAAGCGCTGCGTTGGCTGACTCGCTTGCGCATTGTTGTTCCGTGCCGCGGGGCGATGAAGAAAAATTACTACCGCATTCCGCTGAGCATCAAGGCTGCACTGCTCATCAAGGCCCCTCAAGAGTCCAAGGCCTGATCATGACCCAGCAAACAACACCACCAATTGGCTGGGTGCAGGTCATGCAGGGTGCGTGGGGAGCTGTTCCAGCAAGTGAACTGCTCCAGCCCGGCGCCGATGCCTGGTCATCGATCAAGTTGCAGGCCCCCGACGCTGCGGAATGCGCGAGTATGGCGCTGGTTGGGCGTGCGCTGAAGTACGGTCAGTCCGTGGCGATAGCCTTGCCGCTGATGAGCGGTGAAGGGCTCACCCGTTTGATGGTGTACCTGCACCGAATCCGCTGGGATGCCTTACAGGGTGGTATACGCTCGCCGTGGCTCAACCCAGCCAATATGGAAACATGCCCAGACATCGTGTTTATCTCCCGTCCCCGGGTCGGTTACCAGGATCTGTCGAGGGTAGCTGCCTTGCGCGCGCGAGTACTCCGAGCAGCAGACCTGAAGCGCCATAAGAAGTCCGCTTCAGAAACCCTGGTGGTTGACGGCTCCGCCGATGTAATGGAAATGGTCGAAACGATCAGCAAAGCCAGCAAGCCTTTCGTCCTGGTCATCGACGGTACGCGTGGCGGTAATGACAATGCCGCTGCCGTGGACAGCGCACTGTCTGAGTCCTTCCCTGAGATTCCCCGGATCACGCTCCTGTCCCTCGGTGATGGTGAGTCCCTGGACAAAATGCGATCCAACGGGACGATGAGTCATCTATGGCTGATGAGGCTGGGCGATAAAGCTGCACTGGCCAAGGCGCCTGCGGCCAATAGCCAGTTCCAGCTGTCGGTCATTCAGGATCGTAGGGCGAATCACGAATTGGGGCAGATAGCCGACCGGTTCTTCGCCCTTCGCCGCGACCTCGATCGTAAAGACTCCGTGCTGAAGGATCGACTGGCCATCGTGGGAAAGGTCTTTCGGAGCCTGAACGAACTGCCCGTGCCACTCCCTTTCCTAGAAGGTGCATTACAGGCAGCGACACGCCCGGGGCTGTTTCCTGTTCGCTGCCTGGAACGATGGCTTGAGATCGCTAAAAAAGGCAGCGGTCTGTACGGAGAGTCAGACGTCGCGTCACTCAACCTGATTCAACAACTGGATGATATCCACGCGCTCTTTTTGCAATCGGTTGCCGGCAAAGCCGGATGGTTGCTCAATCACCTGTCCAGTTCGTGCGCGGCCAACCGACAAACCCTAGTTCTATGCGGCAGCCAGCATGAAGTCGCAGCGCTGGAAGCCTGGTTTGACAACGAGCTTGTCGAAGGATGGAGCAGTACTGTTCAGATTACGGCCATGGACGGCGTTAAAGCATATCGCCAGTTCCGCTCTGCTGTAGACGAAGTCATCATCACCGGCATGCTCTGGCCAAGTCGTCAGCACTGGTTAGCTACACCCTGCAGCCGTCTGATTGTACCGGCGTACGAGTATGAGCAGCCGTTTGTGGAGCGCATGCTCCACCTATGGTGGGCAAAGCACGGTGTAGAAAGCTGCCCCATGGGTGACAAACTGACACACTGGCAGCTCGGATGGAATAAGCACAGGTGCGAGGATTTACGCACCTTGGATCAATCGCTGGCCCTTGAAAGGCTGACCCCTGCTGATTCCAGCGTCTATCCCCCCAAGGAACGCCATGTTTCCGTACCACTGGACATGGCATTCGATAACTGGCTGGAGTTGCTGTTGGAGGAGCCGGTTGAACCATGTGCACCTGCTCAGAACGGTGATGCACTCGCACCGGATCTGATCTGGATCACACTTGAAGGGGCTCACACTGAACTGCCTTGGAGCAAGACCCGCCCGGTGCTCGTCCTGCGAGATGACGAAATTCATCCAACACCGGCAGAAGAGTTGACTGAGGGCGATCAGATCATCCTACTCCGCCATGTCTATGAGCGAATCGCCACGCAAGAAAAGCTTTTTGAGATGGTGGCCCTTTCAGAAGGTATGCAACAGTTTCTCCGAGCTGCCAACCGTTGGAAAACCATGGTCGATAGCGTTTCCGCTCGAATGACTGTGGCGCAGGTGCAGATCCAGCTTCGCAAGGAAAAGGTAAAGGTGTGCGACGCAACGGTCGGCAACTGGTTCCGACACAAGGTCTATGGCCCCCGCGATCGGGCGGCGATATCCGTGTTCGCACGACTTTCTGGCGCCAAGACCCCCGAGCGATCAGCCCATTACGTCGCCAACGGCATTGAGCAAGTGCGCGTTGCTCACCAGCAAGTTGGTAAGCAGCTTCGCAAAGCAATTCTAGAGCGCGGCAAGGGTGCAACCACCGTCGAGATTGGCGAACTGACAATCGACGGAAAGGCGTTTGACGACATGATTGAGGTAGGGACTGTCACCTCAATCCGAGCTGCGGCCACTCAGGTAATTTCGGCGAGAACGGACAATTTGATCGACATCGCCAATCAAGTCGCAAGCGCCCACCCAGGGCGCCTTTGCATGACCAATCCAGCCATCAAGTCGATGCGTGATTCGGTGTACCGGGATTACGGCAAATTCCGTTCTTGCCTGTCACTAATGGCCACCAAGCTCTACGAGCACTACAGCGAGCGAAATGGGCGGCTGCATGATGTGCTTGAGCACTTCAAGCAGGAGAACATCAGCTTCGAGCCCAAGATGTCTGCCGTGACAATGGGGATGTTCGCAGACAACCGGCAGTACAAAGGTAAGCCCGCAGACTTGAACAGGCACTTCCGTCTTGGCCGGGCCCGTGACCCTGCACTTACATTGCGCATTCATTTCGATTGGGATGCGGAGGACAAGCTCTTGGTGATCCACCACGCCGGCAAACACCTGGAAACAACACAATCTTAAGGACGAACCATGTCTCTAAACTACCGGGAAGAAATGAGCCTGACGGCTGCGTTTCTTGAAGAGATGCGCCTGCGACTGAGTGACAAGGACGTGGATGTGCTTCCGCCTGAAGGCAAGCTGTATGACGGGCTTGAGCCCAGCCGCGTCAGCCTGGTTGGTTGCCTGGGCGCTGCTCCCGACCCAGCTTATACCGGCCCGCAGCCGCCAAACTCAATCGGTATCGTGCTCTTGGTATCGCCCAATGAAGAGGGCTGCATCAAATGCGAGTTGAGCGGGCAGTTCGATGTGGTGCATCGCTATACGCCGGAACTTCGCAGCGTGGTAGAAAATCTGGTGCTTGATGCAGGCTCCCCCAAAAGAGCCCAGACCTTGCCTTTGGCATTCAAACGGTACACGGTGAGTTTCTCATCGATCCTGCTTGATCTTGATCCTCGCAAACCCAATGAATGGGTCTCAGGGCAAGCCGCGATCTCCAAGGTACTCACGATTGAGCAACAGCGCTGGCTCAGCGATCCCCGTGTCATGCGACGCTGCCATACGAATGGGAATGGCAACGCAAGATTCGGGTTCAACTGGAGCGATACCGCTCTTGCTGATCAGGCGAGCCTGAACCGCACGGTGCTTGAACAAATCGCCAGTGACCGAACTGCGATCCTCAATTACACGGTTAACCTGAGGGCACGACTGCGCCCTACTCCATCAGCCTTCGGTACCAACGCCCACGGCAGCTTCCTGCTGGAAGTTTTCCTGGAGAACCAGACCACCACCGAATATGCCCGGGCATTCGGTGTCGACTCACCTTACTTACTGGACGCCCGTTTGGTCACCCGGCTTGTTGCCGGCCAGAACTACAAGGTTCCCCATCGCCTGCAGCCGGAAGAGTATCGTTACCGGGATGATGACGGCCTCCCAGGCTATGGCATCAGTTGCGCGGTTGTAGAGGTGGCAGAAAAGCTATTCATGACAGACGGCATGCCTACTTCCGCGCAACCACGGGTTGATGCCCCCTCTCCTGCCGAAGTGGGAATGGACTACGCCCCAAGTTATGAAATGCTCGCGCGCGATCCGCTGCTAGTGTGTGACAGCTTTCTGAGGACGCAAGAACGCTACCTTGATGAGTGGGCGTTGCGTATCAATACGCTTGAGTCAGCGGGCCTGATGGCGGACAGAGATGTGGCCATCGCTGACCGACTTGCCTTTCAGGAGGAAACCAGCCGCATTCGCGATGGTGTAGAACTACTGCGCAACCATGACGACCTGCGGCGGTGCTTCCAGTGGATGAACGAAGCAATGGGCGCCGCCATCAAAGTCCAGGGGAAAAGGTTTACCGGATGGCACCTGTTCCAGCTCGGATTCATTCTTTCCCAGATCCGCTCAATCTACGAAAGGCACGCCACCTCGGCAGAGATACGAGGCAGCATGGAAACAGCGGATGTTCTCTGGTTCGCCACAGGTGGCGGGAAGACCGAGGCCTACCTCGGGATCATCAGCATGGCTTTGCTTTATGGTCGGCTGAAAGGACGCGATTTCGGCACGACTGCATGGCTCAGGTTTCCGTTGCGGATGCTGTCGGTTCAGCAGTTCCAACGCCTTTCCTATGTGCTAGCCCAGACCAACATGTTGCGCCAGCGGGAGCGCCTTGGTGGCTGGCCATTCACGATTGGCTACTACACAGGAGAAGGTACGCCAAACCGTGTCAGTAGCACCTATGGCGAAGACGTACAGAAAGGGTTCCTGCCATCCTTCAGTGACGAGCGCCTAAAATCCTACCAATTCATCTCTGATTGCCCCTACTGCGGCACCGCCGGATCCATCAGCATTGCGACCGATATGGCGCGGGCCCGTATCAAACATGTCTGCGGCAATTCGCAATGCTGGTCAAATTCAGCAGCTGAACCAGGAGAACACGGACAGGGTATTCAAGGCGAAATCGGTATCTACGTCTCGGACGAGGAGTGCTACCGATACCTGCCTTCGGTACTGGTAGGAACGGTGGACAAACTCGCGGTCATCGGCCACAACCAACGCTTCGTGAACTTCTTTGGGGGGGCGCGGTTCTTCTGTCCGGAGCACGGATTTTCCCAGAAATCCAAATGCCAGCATCGACGGATAGAGCGACGGGCTGACAAATGGGAGGCGCTCGACTGCGGCAACAACACCCGCACCAGCATCGTCAGGGTAGTGCCCCTCCCCGCCATGAAAGACCCAGGCTTCTCACTGCTGGTACAAGATGAGCTGCACTTGCTGCGTGAATCTTTGGGCAACTTTGACGCTCACTACGAGACACTGCTTAGCACCCTGCAGATCAGTCACGGCGGCAGAGCGCCCAAGGTGCTCTCCGCAACAGCGACCATCAAGGATTTTGAAGACCACATCCATCACCTCTATTTGCGTAACGCGGCTCGGTTTCCTGCGCCAGGTGTGAATCAAGGTGAGTCGTTCTATGCCCGAAAGGCGAAGGATCAAGAAACAGGATCACCTCTGATTCGGCGTTGGTTTGCTGGGATTCTTCCTATTGGTCGTGGCCGTGTCGCTATGAAAGCGGTGGCCGAAGCCAGCTCCCGTTTCCTGGATCAGGTAGATGACTGGCGAGCCAGACTTGCGAGCGGTGACGCACAGCTGCTCCAGGCGATCGGCCTGACCGCAAGCCAGACACAGGACGCCCTGCGCTATATCGAGAAAAACCTGAATACCGACCTGGTGTACGCGAACAGCAAGCGCAGCATCACCGAAATCATGCGGTATATGGAAGAGGTCAATGGCAAGTCCACCGCGGAACGCAAAGCACGGCTACTGGACGGTGAAACGCGTCTGGACATGATCCTCGATGCCATTCGCCATGTTGAAACCAAGCATGCCGATGACACCTGTCGGCACATCATTGCAACCAGCGTGGTGTCGCACGGCGTCGACATCGCAGAACTGAACTTCATGATCGTCGCTGGCTGGCCAAAATCGACAGCTGAGTACATCCAGGCTTCGGCTCGAAGTGGACGTGTGCACCCGGGAATCGTGCTCTGCGTTTTGTCATCACATCAGCTGTTCGAGTCTGGTGTCTTCATGAACTTCGGTGACTATCACACCTTCCTTGATCGGCTGGTGGACTCGGTACCCATCAACCGGTTCGCCCCGAACATCATCGACAGGACGTTGCCCGGGGTCATGTCGGCGGTTTTGCTCAACTGGGCTCCTCAACAAAAATGGGGCGGTGACTTGAGCCACAGGGTGAACGACCTGGTCGCGCTGCTGCGCAGCGACATCGGCAAGGTCGCAGCCGCGGAAATCAAGAACGTTGTAATCAATGCGCTGCGTATCCCAGCAGCGCTGAACAACTCCTTCGATTCGCGAGTCATTGCAGGCTTCGACGCCGCGTTGCACTCGCGAGTCGAGAACGCGCTCTTCGAGCTGGGTCGGTGGCCAGGAAGCAAGAACGACCAGACATTGGGCGAGGCGTTGGGCGATATCTTCGGGTATGCCCCGTTCCGCTCGTTCCGCGACATCGAAAACCAGATCCTGATAAAGCCAGTCAACAGCTCGGCTGATCAGATATTCATGGCATTGGCCAGGTAAGGAAGGAAAAATGGACAAGGAATATGTGAGCCGCAGCCGCCTCTTCAGGGAAGCCTTCCTCCCTGGCGCCTTTACACGCCTTCGAAATCAGGCCTACGGGCGCGTCATGGGTATCCTCAACAACAGCGGGTCAGTGTTGGAGGGCGTTGATAAGGAACAGCTGCGCGAAGCCGTTCTGACATTCGTACATGACTGGGAGAGCGCAGGCGGTCAGGTAGACCCTACGTTTCTGACCGCGGCGGAAAAAAAGCGGCTGGAAATTCAGTCTCCTTCCGAGATTTTCGTCTCTCCGGCGCCGCTGATCCTCACCTGCAAACGGTGTCGGGTGCTTGATTTTTACGACTCCCGTGAAGCCGATGACCGGACGCTCGCCAAAATGCAGGCCCGGATCAAGACGCACAATGGCCGGGATTTCATCCCTTGCAAGCGCCCAAGCTGCTCAGGCGAGATGATCCAGTTGCCTTACGTTTCGGTACACCGCTGCGGGTACGTGAATCCGGTCTACATCCCACACGCTGCGCGCCGATCGACCAACATTGGTTACCGAGATGCCGGCTCATTCTTCCATTCATCGTTCATCGACGTAGAAACGGGAGACAAGCTTTCTAGCTCACATCAAGACGATTGCCCGGCGTGCAGCGCAGCATTTGGCACTGAAATCCAGAAGCGTGGAACACCGTTGACCAGTGGTGAGTCTTTCTACGCGCAGAGCACTCAGTACATTGCGCTTAGCGAAGACAGAGGCAAGCTGATCGCGAGTCTTCTTCAATGCTTGCAGGGCGCCCTAGAAGGCGCGGAAGGCATGGCCACGGATATTGCTGAAGGCGTGGCTCTGACATTGCTAAAAAGAATGTCTGGGCGGGAGCTTGAGCAAAGACTCTCAATGATGCTCTCAGCCAACGTGGGGGATGCAGATGAACAAGCAGCGCTGCGGACGCTGTTGGAGAGAAAGAAAGCCAGTATTGCCAAGCTTGAAGTGATGGCCGAAGACAATGAAGACCTGGCCCTTGTTCTCGACTCTGCCCGCAAGGAGGTGGCCCAGATCGAAGGTAAGCTCGCAGCGTCTTCCGGCAGCTTCAGTGCCGTGCGCGACTTGATACCAGAGCTCACCACACTGATCGAACTGGTCAGCAATCGGCGCAGCCTCGAAGCCGTGTTGTTGCCCCATGATGTGCAAGGCAGAACAATCGAGCAGGAGATCCAGGACACGACGGATATCGCGCAAAAGGATCTGCTGGCAGCTAAATGGCAGAGTGTTCAGCAGCGATACGGCATCGATTCGATCACCCACATACCCGACTTGCGCGTGGTGTTGGCCACGCTGGGCTATTCGCGCGAGCGAAGTGCACCGTCGATTATCCCGGACGCGCCTCCGGTCATGCTCAACGCCTTTGCCGATCGCGTCGACGAAGCGATGAAAGGTAAAACGTCCATTTACGCAATGTCTGCAAAAACCGAAGCCTTGTGGATACGCCTCGATCCCCGCAAGGTGCTGCGTTGGTGTATCGACTCGGCATTCCTGGACTCACCAGGTGATACTGTGCTTGCCGATAAAGCACGCAGTCATGCTTATCTGCTAAGCCGCTACCATGTATTGGCCATGCACCCTGGCAAGGCAGCACGGGAGATTCCGGCACGCTCACCTGAAGAGGGTGCACCCTTCAACCTGCTGCACTCGATCAGCCACGCACTCATGCTGACAGCGCGCCGCCATACCGGTTACGACTCCAAGAGCATCCAGGAATACCTGATCCCCATGGATCTGTCGGTCATCTTGTATGTGTCTTCCGTGCAAAATTACACCGCGGGCGGACTGCTGACTCTATTCCAGCACTACCTGAAACCCTGGTTTGATGACGCGAGCATGTTTGCCTTCAACTGCGCATTCGACCCGGTGTGCTCAGACGTCGGTAATGCATGCAGCGGCTGCGTCCAGATAGAGATTGGTTGCGAGACGTTCAACCAAGGCTTGTCCCGGGCGTACATTCACGGCGGCCCGGCTAACCGAGAGGGCTCGTTGATCATTCGCAAAGGCTACTGGGACAAGCATTAATCGATGCCCAAGAAGATTCGCAGTGTATTAACACGAAACCAACCACCCCATGTGTCTCTGAGCTAGGTAACCACAATGCCTGCAATCAAAAAGCTGGTGCTGCAAAATTTTAAAAAGTTCGGCACGCTGACGCTTGAGTTTGACAGCGGCGTTAACGTTCTGATTGGCGACAACGAGACCGGCAAAAGCAGCGTTCTGCTCGCGCTGGATCTTGCCCTGAGTGCCAGCCGAAGCCGTGCGGAAACGCTCGGCTTCGAATCACTGATTGCCCAGAGCGCAGTGCAAAAATTCCAGCAAGGGGCGAAAACGCTAGAGCTGCTTCCAACACTGATCGTCGATGTGTACCTGGAGGAAGGTGAAGATCCGGCTCTTTACGGAACCCAGAACCTCACTGGCACCATGACCGACGGCATCCGCATGGAAGTAGCGCCGCTACTGGAAGAGTTCGGCCCCACGATTCTCCAGCTGCTGAAAGATGATCCGGACAACTTCCCTTACGAGTATTACACGGTGAAGTTTTCCACCTTCTCAGGCGCACCGCACGTAAGCTACCGTCGCCCGCTAAAACACCTGTTGCTCGACAGCTCCCGCATCGACAGCGAGTACGCCGCCCGGGAATACACTCGAACCGTCTTCAGCTTCAACGCCGAGCCGCCCGAACGCTACAGCCTTGAAAACCGCTACCGCCGCGGCAAGGAAGCGTTTCGCGACCAAGAGCTTGCAGCGCTCAATGCGGGCCTGGGTGCTTACCAGTTCGGCGTGCGGAGCAGTATCCGGTCGAACCTCGAAACCGACCTGATCATCACGAAGGAAGGCATCCCGATCGAGAATCGCGGCAAGGGCGAACAATGCTTCATCAAGACGGAGTTCGCGTTACGTAAACATGAGGCCAGAGGCGAACTCAATGCCCTCCTCCTTGAAGAACCGGAGAACCACCTCAGTCACACCAAGATGAAAATGTTGGTGGAAAAGCTGGCCAACACTGCCGGTACCCAGCTGTTCATCGCTACCCACAGCAGCCACATAAGCTCTCGCCTTGACCTGCGCCATGCGCTGTTGCTGGGTGAGGGACAGAAAACCGGGCGGCTTAAAGCCTTGTCAGATGGAACGGCCAATTTCTTCATGAAAGCCCCGGACAACAATGTCCTTGAGTTTGCACTTTCAAAAAAAGTCATCCTGGTCGAGGGCGATGCAGAGTTCATTCTGATCGAGGAGATGTACAAGCAGCACACCGACGGAAGAACGCCTCAGTCTGATGAAGTGCACATCATCTCGATCGGCGGTACCAGCTTCAAGCGCTACCTGGAACTCGGCAAGCTACTCGGCATCAAGGTGGCGGCGATCCGCGACAACGATGGCAACCACCAGCAACACTGCGTAGACAATTACGACGGGTGCCTGTACGACCGCGCCTGTATCTTCGCCGACTCCGACAACGATCGCTCAACCTTTGAGATTGGTTTGTACCTGGACAACAAGGCTACCTGTGATGCCCTGTTTGCCGCGGGGCGGAAGAAGCTCACGGTTCAGGAATACATGCTCAAAAACAAGGCTGATGCAGCCTTCGAACTGCTGACGAAAAAGGCAGCTGAGCTCGTCGCCCCTCAGTACATTCAGGATGCGATCGCATGGATAAGAGAGTAATTTTTGCGGTCGCCGGGTCGGGCAAGACTACGCACCTGATCAAGAGCCTCAACCTTGAGCAGCGCGCGTTGATCATCACCTACACGGAGAACAACCATAAGCATCTGCGTAATAGCATCATCAAGAAGTTCGGCTCCCTACCCAAGAACATCAGCTTGATGACCTATTTCACCTTCCTCCATGGGTTCTGCTTCCGCCCCCACATGCAGATGCAAATGGGTACCCGGGGCTTGAGTTTCAGGCGGCCACCGCAGCGCAGCTACCCGTTGACCGACCCAAGGCGGTTTCGGGACAGCAGTGGTCGGCTTTATCACAACCGCCTGGCCAAGCTGATCGAAACGAAGGGCCTGCTCCCCGCGGTAAAAGCAAGGATCGAACGGTTCTATGACGCCGTCTATGTCGACGAGGTACAAGACTTCGCAGGCCATGATTTCAACCTGCTACTGGCCGTCTCAGCAGCAAATGCAGACATGCTATTCGTGGGGGACTTCTACCAGCATACCTTTGATACCAGCCGTGACGGTTCGGTGAACAGCACGCTGCATGACGACATCACACGCTACGAGAAGCGATTCAAGGACGCGAAGATCACCGTCGACAAGGTGACTTTGAGCAAGAGTTGGCGGTGCGGCGTGACAGTCTGTGACTTCATCCGTGTGCAGCTGCAGATCAACATGGACGCCCATGAAGAACGGATCACCGACATCGTCAATGTCGAAACCCAGGCGCATGCTGACGAGCTTCACAGCAATCACACCGTGGTTAAGCTGTTCTACGAGCAGCATCACAAATACGGTTGCTACTCCCAGAACTGGGGCGCCAGTAAGGGTGAAGACCATTACAACGATGTCTGCGTGATCCTAGGTGCCAAGGCCTGGAAGCAGTACCAGGAGGGCAAGCTGCACGAGTCGGTAGCCAAGACCAAGAACAAGCTGTATGTGGCATTCTCACGCGCCCACGGAAGCGTTTATGTAGCTCCCGACAGGCTGTTCAAGCATTACAAGTCGTAGTTGCCAACACGTCGCGCTGACCATCCTGTCCTACCCAGAAAGGAGTTGAGGTCTTGGCCACCGCTGAGCCTCAACCCGTAGGCCCCACCAAACCGACAAAAAAGCCCGCGGTAAAGAGCGGGCGGGAATTATCGAAGGCCTGAATGGCGAAAGCCCTGATTAGCGCGTACTGCTGAACGCACTGCTTGCGTGTAACTCATAGACGCGACGAGTGCACAAATGCCAACATTCAGGAGCAAATGTGAACACCGCAGCGAGGTATGACAAGTGATCAGGCTTCTCCGGGTTGAGAAGATCACCTGCTTTGACTGCCCATTTACGCTGTCCAAACTCGCGTCGCACCACTGACTCGGCTACGGTTGCAAAGCGCTGCACATCCTCTTCATCAATGACCGACGCCAGCAAATCTCGGTTGGCCTGGATGCGCGCCTTTGGATAGCTCTCTTCAAAATATAGCCTGAAAGGCATGAAGCTTTTGTAAGCAGGCCAGGCCTGGAGCGCATCTGCTGCGTTCGGGTGCTCAGTCACATTGCAACGATGCAGGTGAGCCATTCAGCCAGGACACTCGCCTTCCTGTGGGAGATTCGCCCACCCAAGCAGACGGTTTACTGGGAAAGCACAGCGAATCTGGCATTGTGCCATCGTTTTTGTGGTAAATGACTTCAAGAAGGTCGACATGCTGCCGATGGCCAGATTGGAGTGCCACACAGTAGCTCCAGCGTGCCTTAACGGTGGCCTACATGAAGGACGAGATTACATGGAATCGAAAGAAACCCTGGAGCAGGGTTTTCGTACTGCCTTGGGCGGCTTTAACCAGCTGCAGAACCAATTTCTGAACGACGCGTTGGATCAATACTCAGTGCTGATCAAGCAATCGATCACCACTGATGCCGGGGCCATTACCAAGCAGTCGCTGGCCGTTCAGCAAGGCTTTGCCGCCGAAGCGCACCATACCGGCTCTTACAACATTGAGGCCGCTGGCAAGGGGGCCAACAACCACCGAGCGACCATGGACGTTGGCAGGCGCAATGACCCTGTCACCGACATCCGCATCAACACCCCCGACGGCTCAAAGGACTATCAACTTAAGTTCTATAAGGATGCCGAAAGTAGCGCAAAGGCCATCAACCATGGCGACTACCAGGATGTCGGCAAGATCGTTCCTGAGGAGCAACTGGCCGATGCGCAGGCCACTGCACGCAAGGAAGCCGCTCGCAATACCGAGACTCGTCCAGAAGTCAGCGAGAACTACAAGAAAACAGCCGAGACCCTAGACGACTCCATTCACTCGGATGATCGCCCGGATATCAAGAGCAAGCCGCTTAAGCGCCGCGGTGAAGGTAGTTCTGAAGAGCTGGTCAACGAAACCAAGAAAGAAGGTAAAGGGCCTGAGTATGCGGAAAAAGACCGCGTACGTGCTGAGTTCAATCGCATGCAGTACGCGAATGCCGCCAAGTCCGGGGCCATTTGCGGAGCCTCGCTGAGCGCCGCCTCCGAGCTCCTTGGTATCCTTCGCAGCGACGAACCTCTAAGCATGGATCAGTGCTGCGAGGCAGCAGAGCGCATTGTTTTGAGCTCCCTCAAGGGTGCCGGCAACGCCGTGCTTGTAACGGGCATACAGCATCTCGGCCAGAACCTGATCGATAGCGCGTCCCACACCGCTCTGAAGAACGCCGGTGGCCATCTGATCAAAGGCAACGTGGCCTCCGCTGTCGCCAATATCGCGGTGAGCCTCGGCCAGAACATCTATAAGTTCTCTCGCGGCGAAATAGACAGCCTCGAATTTGGCGGATCCATGATCAGCACGACCGTAACAGTCGTGGGTGGATCGATGGCATACAGTGCCGGTGCAGCCACTGCTACGTTTCTGGGCCAATGGGTCGCATCCGAGATCGCCTCCACTACCCTGCTGGGCACAACACTGGGTGCCTTGGGGCCCATCGCATTGGGCACCGTCTTTTCCATCGGCTTCTCCTTTGCATTGTCGGCTTACGTCGGGCATTTCGCCGGCGCTGGAAAGAAACTGGCGATGCAGGACATGCAAGATGCGATGGCGAAGCTCAACGGCGGCACGATCAACCTTTCGCAGTATGCCGGGCTGGTCGGAACGATGTCGGAATTCAAATTTGAGTGGAAGGACATGCTGCCCTTCTCGGGCAGTATTTCAGTGTTCTCCGAATACCGCACCCGTAAGAGCCAGCTGATGGCTGTTCAAAAGCAAATCGAGGCCCAAATCACCAAGCTCCCAGCTCAGGAAGCTGAAGCGCTATACCAGCTGAAGGCCAGCTACCAGCAGAAGATCATGCTGATCGAACAAGATTATGAGCGTCAGCGTAACGAGATTACTCGCCAGGCGGGTGAGCGCTACCAGATGCTTGGTAAAGACTTGAGCGCTCACCTGGAAATTCAGTTCCTGATGTTCACGCCAATCAAGAACACTCTCGCCGCTGACCGCAAGGAGCTCAAGGCCGCCAGTAGCCAGCAAGGTCTGGCCAAGGCTCGCATGGACGCGTATCAACAAGAGCTGGAGGCACTTCAGCAATCCTATGAGCTGACTGCGCGTGCAGGCGGGAATGTCGATAAGCTCGCGCAGACGATGCTGGCCACTATCGATACCCGCCTGAACGGCGTTTTACCACGTGAGACGTCTTGGGATCAGGCTTACGAATTTTTCGTGCCGCAGTAGTGCAAGGAGCACAAAATGTTCAAGCGACTTGTCCATTTCTTTACAAGCCGAAACCTTGAGAAGCATCGCCAGCAAACGCAGTGCATGATCAATGAATACGAGCGCCAGGCTGCCGCCAGCCAAGCCCGTGTCCAAGCCCAAGCGGATGCGTACAAACTCGAAATCCAACAGCTCGCCAAGCTGCGCGAGGAGGAGCTCAATAAGTACATGGAGCTGCTCACCGATCACATCGGCGAAACCACGAACTACATCGCACAGCTCAAGGAACTGGCACCCGCTATGTTCCTTTGCATCGAGGCCTGGCTGCGCAAGGACATCAGCGAGCAGCGCTGGAAGCTTGAGAGAGACAAACGTCACGTCGTCGACTCCACGATTGTCTATCTGGGCGAACTCACAAGCGAGATTGTCCGGCTTTCACGCAAAACTGAGCGACGCGATTGGCAAGCGATAGTCGCAGAGCGCCCCCCACGTGTCATGACGCCGGAAATCAGCAAGCACACGAAACATTTCATGAAGGACGCCAAGGGTGATGCCCAAGCGTACGACGAAGATCTACAGCGCATTGATAGCTACCAAAGGCAGCTCAGAAAGCAGCTGCGTGAGCTTCGAACATCCGCCTTAGCACTCAAAGTGGACATGGAGCAGGCCCGAGAGCAGCATCGCCAAGCCAGGCAACAGGTGCAGCGAATCAATGAGTCCTGCGGCGCGAAATTTCGAGCCCTCCAAGAGGTATTCGAAAACTACTTTCAGTTCTCTCAAAGCGAGTCGCCCCTGGCCAACGAGTGGTTGTCCCAAATGCCTCACGGTGGCAATTTGAGAGAGATCAAGCAGGTGCTCTCAGACACGAAACCTGATTGGGAGCATGCTAAAAACACAACGTCCCACCTCAACAACCGCAGGAAAAACGTTCAATCGCGTATTGATCGGGCGTACCAGGATCAAGAGTACTCATCCCTCGACGCAGCCAAAGCAGAACGGTCGGGCATTTTTGAAGAGCTTAATGTTGCCCGTGAGCATCAGAACACGCTCTACGCCGCACGGCAGGTCTTTGTTCTGCGTCGCGATGAGATCAACAAGCTCATGGACTGGATCAATGACCTTCATCCGTCCAAGACCATCGAGCAGGTCTTCGGCCTGCTCGCCCGTGACGACGCTGAAATCTACTGGCCAGCGATTGGTCTGGCGACCAAGGCGGTACGCCCAAGTGCACGGAGGCATAAGTGAGCGCTTTGAAATCCCCTCAAGTGAGACTCAGCTTTCAATGGCAGACCCCGCACTCAAAAGAGTGCTACGTCGCAATCTGTGAGGCCGTGGAACTGGGTTACAACACCAACGACGCAATCCTCGCAGCGTTACCGCAGTTTTCGGTCAACCGCCTTGTGCTCGGATTGGACAAGCTACTCGCAGCTGGCATGGCTCACCTCAACATGAGCACACTCAGCATCGACACTGACATGCGCATAGTTGAGGCACTTGCAGCCGGTCAAGCACTGGAGCTGCCCTTAGAGGCCGAACAGTTGCAACGCAACGACCCTCTGCTCTGCAAAATTCTGCAGGGCATTGGAGTGCAGAATCCTTCGGGCGCCTTGTCGCTCCTCAGACCAAAAGTCGAGGTGATCTGATATGACTTCCAAAGAACCGTTCGATCACGGCAATCTTGATACCCTGCCCGCTTCGCTCCCTGCCTCTGTGGACTTGATTGATCACATCGACGACTGGTTAGAGTACCTGGTCAAGCTCGTCGAGATGACAGATGACCAGAAAACCCGCAAAAAGTATGAGCGGCAAATCAAGTACCTTGTCAGGTTCCGCTGTGGGGCCAATTGCAACGTCGCCCATAACATCATTCTGGCCAAGTATTACCTTGCACCGGGGGACGAAAGTGCTACAAGGGACACGTCGAGCGGCACGAGTGAAAAGTCTCAGGCTGCGCTTGAGATCGCCGAGATGGGGTTGTCTGCCTCGATGGCCATTCATGCGACTTCACCCGTGCAGCCCTGCTATCTCAAGGACGCCTATGCCTACTCCCAGATCCAGAAAGCACTCGCTTGCGAGGACATCTTCTTCTTGCAGGGCCCGCCTGGTACCGGCAAAACAACCGCAATCGTTGAGATCATCCTTCAGACGCTGCAAAGTAAGCCCGATGCACGGATCCTGATCACTTCAGAAACCCACGTCGCGGTCGACAACGCACTGGATCGTTTGACAGAACACTTGTCCGACACGGAGTTGGCCATGGTGATGCGATACCCGCGCTTCATGGTAGCGACCCTGGAGAACCCCAAGGCCAGTGAGGTGCAAGCGTTCGATCGGGCAGATGCAGTATGGCGTCAGGCGCTGACGGCAGCGCCACTGCTGACCGAGCGGCTGTGGCATAAGCTGGATCGGGGGCGCAAGAAAGATGATGGGTCAGACGACCTGCCTCGCTGGCTGGTTCGCAACCTGGCTGATCGTCATCAGATTATTGGTGTGACCTGCAATCAGATTGACCACTTCATGGACAAGGACAGCGGCATGTTCGATCTGGCCATTGTCGATGAGTGCTCCAAAGCCACGATGCCCGAGTGGTTGATGGCACTGATTGTCGCTCGCAAGTGCGTCCTGGTCGGCGATCACAAACAGCTGCCGCCAACCTTCTGCCAAGAAGAGTCCGAAGCGCTTTCCGAGCTTGGAGGAGCCCAAGAAAAGCTGATCAGAGACGGCGTCATCGAGAGAATTTTTGACAATTTTCCAGCCAGGATGAAAGGCACCTTGCTCAAGCAATACAGAATGCTGCCAGAGATCGGCACCTTCATCTCTCAGCATTTCTATAACAATGGGCTCGATCACAGTCGTACCAAAGGCAACGGTCTGTTCGAGCATTTCGCCTGGTTGACCTATGACTCCAGGAACTACAACGTTCCTCCTGAACGCGGGAATGATCGGAAAACGCTGATCAATAACCGCGAGATCCAGATCATCGTTGATCGTCTGGCGCTCATGCACGAGCAGATTCGTGAGGCGAAAGCCGCGGAGTTAGGCGAAGGGGCATTCAGCACCGATGAACAACGTGAGGTGTTCTTTGATCAGAAAAGGCGCTTGAGCGTGGCGGTCATCACGCCCTATCGGGCCCAATGCAAGCAGCTCCGCCGCGCGTTGGGTAGCCTCGACTTCGCCCAGCACCTGACGATTGAAGTGGATACCGTGGATGCATTTCAGGGCCGACAAGCTGACGTAGTGTTCTTTTCGTTTGTGCGAACAGTCGGGCCCGCAACGTTCTATGCAGATGATCGTCGCATGAACGTCGCCATCTCAAGGGCACGTGACTGTGTCTATCTGGTAGGTAGCATCGACTACATCAGAAGTAAGAGGCTTCCGGCACTGACAGCACTTGCAGGGAGGCCGGTACTTTCCAAGGCTGGGTGATCAACCGAAGCTGGATCTTGGCGCTCCCGGCCCTGCGTGGTCGGGATCGTCACCTCGGAGAGCTAAAGAGGTCTGGGAACAGGAACAGCGTCCAATCAGGGCGCTGTCCGGACGCTCTAACGCCTAGCGCACGCGCTTTAAACGATACTTGGCATACTTCTTTGCTTCAGTATGGAAATTGACGCTGCGCTCGACGTCCAGTTGATGAATTTCTCTTTCCTCAATGCTCAACTCAGAGTCGACAACCACCTTGCCGCTTGGACTGAAGCCAAAGATGCCTGCATCCATCAGTCGGTGCAAAGATGCTGTCAGAAGGATGCTGTTATAGGGATCAGTCAGGGCTGGATCATCATCCTCGCAATCCGACACCGGCTTGAGGTGTGCCGCCTCCAGTGCCAGGGTAGAACCCGAAATGGCGCAGCGTCGCCCCCAAAGCGCGTAAGCAGCCAGACTGAATGAAGCTTGGAAGTTTCGGGCGCGTGTCGAACGCTCAGTGAAGTTATTGCCAGCACCAAATCCTGCTAACCCCGTTGCCCGAAGATTCAACACCTTGCCTTTGGCGTGAGCCTGACCCAGGCCTTCGAGCTCCTCGACGCTGACTTCGAGCCACCCTCGCACAGCCATCAATTGGTTTGGACGGCTGCTGCCATCTCGCCATCGTGCTCTTGCCTGAGTTTCAGGCTCTTCCGCCCCCACCTTGCCAACGATGAAAATCTCTCTCTCATTAGCCAGAGTGGCTTCTTGTATCCCAATCAGAGCTGAGAAGTAGTCGCTGATTTCAGAGCGGGCCTTGTAGCCCCACTTATAGGCCCCGGCGAAGCCTTTCCAGGGGAGAAAGCACCAGCCGGGGAAGGTCGAGTATCGACCCACAGGCACGAATACAGTCGTATCGCCTGCGTGATAAACCTTCGGTTCGTCCGCAAGCCGTTTCCAAACGCCAACTCCCAGTCCCGCTTCCTGCTTTGAGGTGTTCATGTGTAGAACGCAACCCCTTTTGGTACCAGTGTAGTGGTAATTCAATATCTCGAAGACGAAATTATACAGGCGGTACCTTCGGTTGCGTGACCGTTCAGAATCGTCGGGCTTCAAGCTCCAGGCAAGCTTTCCAGGTACGGTAGTGCTTCCAGCTCAACCCCAGCCTGCTCCGCTATGCGCGAAACCCGAGACAGGTCTGCAAGCCACACCAGGAACAGTGGGGCTTGATGGATATAGGCCTGATTGCCGGACAGGCGCTTCTTGCGATCGACATCTTGAACGGCGACGACACTCCAGACCTGGAGATTGGAAGATGTCGATGCGGACTGGGCAGCTGCGACCAGGGTCTCGATCGTGCCGTCAGGCAAGGGTTGATCAGTGAACGCCCGGACACTTCAACGTCCTCGCTGGGCTTGGTCAACGAGCCTAACGCCAATCAGCGCCAGACCTATGCTACGCGCTAGGCCAGTCATGCGTCCCCACAGTCGGAGCCGGAGACTGTGCTTCCCTACTCTGTTCGATTCCAGGCGTTCGATCTTGGTGATCAGCCTTGCGATCCCAGTTCGAGCTCTCTGCCGGCGTCCTTTCCTTCGCATCCGCTGCTCTCCGAATTGATCAAGCTTGGGCCATTCCGTTAGGTGAGTCAGGATGGTCAACGTACACCACTCGTTGGTGCAACATGAAATCTGGTTACATAGCGCCAGCGCCATTATCAACTTATCAGGTAATGATCGAGCCATCGATGGCCATGATGGATCTGAACGCCACGCCATGAGCCTCGAACCCCAGCTTTGTCCATTCTGACCTGTAATCTAGGCAATCATGATGATGTCCATGCACGACCATCCTTGCGCCAATTCCCTGGGCGAGCTCATCGATCTCTGAAAAGCCGTGCGGGTGGCAGCTCGGAGCCTCGTGACAAACCAAAATGTCCGCCTTCTCCATCGCAAGAGAGAAGTAGTCGTCCGGGTAGATTGCAGAAAGCGCGTGCTGCTTCTTCGTTGCTACGATGTCTTCGTGCTGAGGTCTGAGCGCGAGGCATTCGAGAAAGTCCCCGTAATTTTGGATGCCGGTATCACGGCTGCCTGGTAGCCAGGCTTGCGACTCAAACGTGCCACCGAGTCCCGCTATACGATGGCCAGCAATCTCCACTACCCTGCCATGCAGGCTGCGATCAGCGAGGCCGCAGCCATGGAGGTTATGCCAGTAGTCCGGACGATCGCTTTCATGGTTGCCGTGAATGAACCAGATCTCAGTGATGTCGAGGATCGGGCGCAGGATCATATCCAGGGGCAAGCTGCATTCGAGGTCACCTAGGAAGACGACTGCTTCGGGACGGTGAAGCTTCACCAGCCTGATCACATGATCAAAGCGCCCATGAACATCACCCAAAAACCAAATCACTCGTTTCCCTCATGCAATCGTAGCCAATGATGATGCCGCACCGGCACAGTGAAGCCGGACTAATAGAGCGACTCGCCCAAGGCACCGGATTTGTGAAGCTGGTAGTCGACCACTGTCTGGTAGAGATGGTCTGCCTCAAGGCGCAGCCGTTCAGTTTCAGCTAAAGGTCGACTGTCGATGGCAAGCCTTGCCCGGCGTCGGCGTCCATTCCTTCTTATCCACTGGTCTCCCAAAAAATGACCTGGTTACGGCGTAGCGTGATCGAAGGAATAGTTACCGTACACGACGCAAAAAACCACGGCTACCTACCAGGTCGATGGCGAGCTCTCACTCAACCTCGCTTCGCCAGCGGTCGAGTACGCTTCGTGGTGCAGTACTGCCTGCTGGGGCAGCCGCCGATCTACCTTTGCAGGTCGGTCAAGGGATGGATAACCGACGGGGCATCCTGTCGTTCCAAAGGACTATTACTGCCCTGCTCCGGGCCTGCAGCGCTCTGAGCTGCACGACTCAGCGCCAGCTGCTCTTGCATCCATTGCCCTGCCAATTTGAATTCTTGCATCATGTCCACGAACTCTTTGTCAGTTAGAACCCTGGGAATATCTGGCCTCAAGGGGCGTCTCCAAGCAACGAACCGGTTGGGAGCAGAATACTTGATTTTCAGACCGGCATCGCTTCCGCTGCCCGAACCTACAAAGGCACTTTGGTGATCTAAGTTCCTGCTCCGCCCTGGACATAATCAAACGTCCAGTCAGCAAGACCCTCGCAGCCATGAGCCAGATAGTCTGGTGGTGTTACTACTCTTGGATCAGTCCCTACTGACAGTGCGGCAAGCCCTGCACCTTGGGCTGATGGGAGTAAGCCGTCCCACCAGGAAATAAGGACTGATGAGCTCAGTGGGCGGTCGTGGTCAATTGATGCTCATCAGGTACTCGGCTAACCGACTCTTCAAGCGTTCACGCTCCCTACCGGCGGCACTCGATTCGATCGCGGCTTCAATCTCGGGCACCGCAAGCGCGCAGGGGATACTGGCCAGAATGTCGAAACGATGCTCGTGGAATTCGTAGCGGTACTTCGACTGGTTAGGCTTCAGATTACTGAATGCTCGGTCAATCCACTCCAAAGCAGCATCAAAATTCCCTATCTGATATTCAGCGAGCGCCATGAGCCGCTGTGCAAAGGGGTTAGTATCCAAGTCGTGACGAAGTATCAGCAAGTCCTTGGCTTCTTGTGGTCTTCGCATCAGAAGCAGCAGTTCAGCGTGGCGTTGACTGTGAAAGCTGTTAGGCGGGAGTGACTCGAAGAGGCGGAGAGATTCTGCTCTCTGTGACTCCGCAGAGTCGACCGCGATGCGTGACACCTCTAATTGAGTGTCAGCCCAGGCAAATCTATCCCCCGGAAGGGGTAGATCATCGATCACGTGAGCAGGAATTGCTGTAACCAGCCGGATTAGAAACTCCGGAGCTTCTTTGGAGAGAAATCTGCATACGGAAGACATCGTCTGAAGAGCTTGGGAGATCCCCAGTTCTGCGGTCTCAACGAGCATCCGCGTGATAAGAGCCTCATGCGGCATGATCAAGTCAGACCGGCGCAGCCAGGTAGCCAGCTCAACCGCTGCAAAAAATACTGAGTGTGAGACCAGTCCACTGGCGTCTGCGTCAGTCAAAATCTTCTTGGCGATATCGGCTGCACGTTCCTGATCAGCTAAATCCCCATTTTTGAGCAGGCGCATGATCTGTATTTCAGTTTCCGGCAGAGGATGAGGCCCTGCTTTCACTTTATCGAAAATGGCCAGTGCCTCAGCCACGCGGCTCAGCCGTACCAGGGCTTTTGCCTTGTGGTGCTGGATTTCTGATTGCTGCTTGATGGTCAGCCCTTTCGCAATGGCCAGCTTATCAAAGACCTCGAACCGTTGATCAAGCATCTGCTTTGCATGGCTCAGCGAAGTATTCTTGTCGTGAAGATATAGCTTCTCGACCGTCTCCATCAAAGCCATCGTTGCGATAGGTGAAGCCTTCTTGACGCCTTTGCTGAGTAGCTCAGCATCCTGCAACGGATTTCCCAATAGCTCTGGTCGCACCTTCGAAGGTGCCCACGTAGAGAGCATGGAGTAGATGAAAGCAGGCCGGCAGTCGCCGTCCTCAACCAGTCGCTCAATCTTGGCGCGTAGGCTGAGTGCTGCAGACCAAAACGCAAGATCGGTGCGGAGTGCCGCAGCCCCCATGTAGTCGTCGAACTTGTTGGTGATCTGCTCTCGATTGGACTGAGTCCACCAGTGTTGGCCAGCGAGGCTAGCGTACACAATATCGTGCAGCCTCAAGAGTCCCGGCCTGGTCGGAGCAGTAAGGCCATACTTTCGCAATGTCCTTACCTGTCCGGGAGCGGAAAGCGTCATCACGAGCTTTGCGTCCACTTGAGGAACGCCCGCCCACTCAAAGACCGCAAGCCCCAGTTCAGAGGCACTGCGTAACCGACCGAGAAGCCGCTCTGCCAAGGCGTGACCATCTGATTCGAGTGCGCCTGGCATTTGGCAATCCAGCTCGATCTCAGCCCAGGTCGCGCCCTCACAAACCGCCGCGTTTAGCAGGCTGATGGTAAGGGGATGTCCCCCTACAGACTGCCATATCTTGTCCCATGTCAGTGAAGGACAGTCTGTTACGTTGCGCGTTAGCAATTGGTGCGCATCGGATTCGGACATCAGGGGAATTTCATGAGCGCTGGCTGTAACCGCTCTGCGTGTCAGCAGCACGTGGGAATCCGGGCCGCACAGCGATGAAAGGAGTTTTGGATCAAGCGTATCGTTGGCATCATCAATGATGACCAAGCATGGACGACTTTTTAGCAGCCCAGCTACGTTCCACATTTCTCCCATCCGTGTGATAGATACGGCTTGGAGATCCTCCACCCTTCCGATATCGCTTCCTGAAAGCCAAAGTACCGTTTGGTAATTTTGCCTGTTACGGTGCGCATAAGCGGCCGCCGCATCGGATTTACCACTCCCTCCCAGGCCTGCTAAAACTACGCACCTGTGCGCCTGAAAGAGGTCATCGAGCAAGCCGTCAACTTCTGGCCTAGGGATCCGAAGTGGGTCTGGCTGAGGCACAAGCGCCTGTGCGGCTTCTTCCTCGGAGAATCTTGCCAGAGACGGAAGGTAATGGCTAAGCCTGTGTACTGCCTCCTCACTGTCCAGAGCGTGATCGATGATCACGGCGGCAATTTCGGCCGCTCCTAAGACTTTGAGGGAGCGACCGGCCATTTCAGGCCAGCCCAGCACAGAGGTTTCAAAGGCCTGCGAGATCTGAGGGGCTTTGTTGGCGCCAGCGAGCAAGTAGATCTCTTTGGCGTGTGGGGCTTTTGTGAGTGCATGGCGCACATCCGACTGTGCTTTGACCATGGGCGACGCGAAGTACTTATCCAGAGCCGAGTACTCTGCCGCATAGAAGCCGTCTGGTGAAACTCCATCAACCACACCAGGGACAGCAAATCCTTTTAGATTGATCCCTTGAGTGTTAACGGGGACATTCAAAGCCAGATTCAGCACGAGCCCCCCGAAAGCCTCGAAGGTTGGGCCTATACAGCCAATTTCACTGGAGAGCCTGCTGACATAATGAGCGCGCTTGTAGGGATCCATCTTACCCATCTTCCTCAAAAATCACCCTGAGCTGGCGGGCGTACGGAGCGCTGACACAGGACTTCAGCGCGAGTGATTACGCTTGGCGAGGTCGACCCAGAGCATTCCAGGCGACTCGAACGAAATGCTATCTGGCATCACTGAGGAACACTAGGCCGGATCACCGCATTGTTAGCGTCTAACCGGTCGACCTCGGATCACCATGTCTGCCAGCATCGTGTACCGCTCAGTAGGTAGGGAAAAGTTTGCTGCACGCAGCCTACGCCCTAATCAGTAGCCCGGAAGCTTGGCGCCGCCTGCAGGTACCATCGCTCGCTTCACAGGTCGCGCCATGGGTATTTGGCCTAATATTGATCGAACCCAGAGGCTTCGCCTCGCTACATGAGCTACCTGCAAGCGCCTGCCCTGGCGCTTGCCTGGACAGAGCTATGGAACCAGACCACGCAGTCGTACAACGCCTGCTAGGCGTCATCGTCAAGGCGGCCCAGTCTACTCAGACCACCGATCTGGAGTATGCAGGGCTGCTGGACGAGGCGAGTGCGTTGCTCTGGTACATGAAGCCTGACGTTGCCCCGCTGCCCCTGACCACCCTCAAGCGCTACATCATGCACTTCCCACTTGAGCACTGGCTGAACGAGGAGGCCCGGGCAGGCTTTACAGGAATGCTGCAAACCGGCGGAGCCGCTAGCCTGCTCTGTGATGAAATTTTGATGGAGCTCGATCCGGCCAAGGGCTGGGAACAAGTCCAAGCCATCATGCTGCAGATACGTGACCTCTGCCGAAACCGCGAGCAGGGTGAACAGGAGTATCCGGTCATTCGCCGATTCATGGTCGAGCATGGCATGGCCGACATCGATCAGAGCCTCGACTTTCTTGTGCCTATTGGCGTTGGTTTCACCGCGCTTTTCGAGCCAATTCCACTCCACAGTCAGCTCGATGGCCAGATCTACCTGTGTCCTTCCTGCGGTTGGCCGATGCGCCTCGATCAGCAGCACGTGCGTTGTGGTGCGCAGTGGTGCTGGCATCACGTCGGTTCTTTCGAATGGCGTGATGCGGGTCTGGTCAGCGCTAGATCCACAAGGGTAGTCGAACCGCGTTCGGTCGATAACAACTACCGACTCAAGACCGGGTTATGGAAGTTCACACTGGTACCAGGGCTGCTTGAGCTCAACCTACTCCAGCGCCTCACAAAGCTGGGCCTACAACCAACGTTGTGGCCAGGGGTCGACAAGGCAGACATTCGCTTTGTCGTAGGATCTGAAGAGATCGAGATCGACGCCAAGGTATGGGCGTCATCCACCCTGCTCTGTGATCATCTTGCGAACTTACCAGCGCGGCCGCTTTGGATCGTCATACCTGACTACCAGGCTTCGCATCTCCAGTCGCTCAGGGAAGCTTGTCCGAAGCATGTGATTGTAATGACGCAGACCCAGTGCATCCGGAAGGCATCGAAATTATGCCAACGCTGAGCCTAACAGCGACACGACTGTGTCTCGCCCTGACAGCCAAGCACCTCGGCCCTACCCCGACGCTCATGGATGCCGTGACATTCACGTCCGGCCGCCATTATGTCTGGAACAAATGGGATACCCTTACACCCGAGGAACGCGCGCCCTTCATTGCACTGATCAAGCACAGGCCCAGTGCGCTCGCACACACCGGACGCTTCATTGCCTTAGCATCTAAGGTGCTCCTTGCACCTCGCTCACCGCTACAGGCCTCGCCTGACATCGAAAGTCCTTTGCGCCTCCGCGAGACAGATACCTTTTTTGTGAAAGACGGCATCGATCTGGACGGCATGATTGCCGAGTTGGAGGCCCTGATCAGTCGCCCTCTACCTGCCCCCACTAAAGTTTCGCTACCAGATTCAGGCCCGATTGAACTAAGGGCACCTCAAAACCATGGCTTCAGACGGTTCATCATCCCGGAAGCGTTTCGGGAAGCCTTCGATCCCAATCCAGAGCCTCTGGAGTTCCAGGATGCACCCGCCGCACCGGTCATGGAGTGGGAGCGCATGTCGCTTTATGAACTAGCCACAAGGCTTGATGAAGCAGCCCAACAAAACCCAGGCTCAGGCCTACACCACCTTCATCGTGAATCGCTGCGCAAGATCGTTCAGCAGGCTGATTCGGTAACCGCCGACTCGGGGACGTTTTACCGCGTTAACGCACCAACAGGTTCGGGAAAGACCGTGGTCATGGGGTTGATGACCCTTCACACTGCCATCAACGGACAGCGGGTAGTGATCGCGGTGCCCACACTGACCGATGTGCGAAATATGGTGGAAGCGCTGAAAGCTGCCGCTGCTGTTGTAGCTCCTGGGCTGGTGATTGCTCCTCTGCACTCGCAACTTCAAATCGCCAAGCAAGGTCAGCACTACCTCAACCATGACAGGGATGATCACCCCTACGACTACCGCTGCCTGTTGGACGTATTTGCTACGGACGAGAAGAAGTCAAAGCGCGACGAAGAGCCTTGCTTCAACTTGGTGATTCCTGGGATCCCAGGGGATGATGGTCGGGAAACATCCAAACGGCTAGCCCAGTGCCCATTTTTAAACCGATGCGGCAAGCAAACCATGCTTGACCAAGCGTTACACGCAAACATCGTTGTGGTGAACCACCACGCACTAATCTCCAGTACCACACGCATTCCTCTCCAGGGATGCGCCAGCGGCACACGCAGTATCCTTGAACTGCTACTTCGAACCTCTCCTCTGTTTCTGATCGACGAAATCGACGGGCTTCTACAAAGCGCCATTGACACCAGCGTGTTTGGGCTATCGCTGAGCAATCAGGGCGAAAAAAGCGCACTGGCCTCACTAAACATGGAGATCTTTCACCGCGATAGCATCCCTGAGTTGGACGATGCGACGGTGTTCCGCGCGCAGCGGGCTGCAACGGCGTGCATCCTGAACACAACCCGTCTGCTGATGCTCACCCGCGAGAACGTCGAGTGGCCGTACAGGGAAACAACCTGGGAGCGCGCCGATGATGCCTTCATCGCATCAACGCTGGGAATCGATCCCGATGACGTCGACAGCATTTGTGGTTTTGGAGATCGTCCTGTCCCGGCGGCACTCAAAGAGATGCCAGATTTGCTCCGTTACTTTTCCAGGAACGATGCAGAACCAAGCCCGGACTCCATTGCCTACGACATTGGTGCGCTGATCCAGCACCTAGTAACCCGTAAGCTCCTAGCGAAGTCACTGAACGATGATGGTGTGCTGCGGCTCAAGTCGGCATTGATCCTGCGCGCGAGCCTGCATTACATCGAAGATAGCCTGCGCACCTTGCATGTTGATGTTCCCCTGTTGGCCAGGGCAAAGCTCAGCCATGCTATGACCGTCCAGCAAGAAATGTCCGGGTCAACCCCATTCAGCCCCACCCCGTTTGGGCCGTTGCAACGGGTGGTCTACGGTTTCAAGCGCAAGCAATCCGGCCCTTCTAGCTGGACACTGCAAGTGGTGGCCTTGCGAGGAGATCCCCACAGGACGTTGCAGTACTTGCCCAACCTGACATCCGAGATATTCGCCGGCGTGCCGCGAACGTTCATAGGCTTTTCGGCTACCGCGTTCTTTCCAGGTGCCAGCTGCTTTGATCTCGACGCAAAAAACCTCATTGATGTGCCAGATGAAACTGGAAATATTCGATTTGAGGACGTCAATGTCACGGTGGCAGTTTCGGGCTCTCAGCTTCATGAGCGGCTGAGAAATGTACGACGCCTCGGCCAAGAATTGTGGCCTTGGGTCGACGCGAAATTGGCCGGCCTCAAGCTTGACCCTAAAACTAAAGGCCGCGCACGCCTGCTTTTGGTGACGGGGAGCCATGATGAAGCCGAAGAGCTGGCCTCCACCCTCCACGAGATTGCTGACCGACAGCGCGTTGTCGCCTGGGCCCGCAGCGGCAAGAAGGAAGACAAGCAGACCAGGCTACCGAGCCACCAGAAGATGACTTACGACGACCTAGTTGATTTCGCCAGAGGCCCCTATGCGCACATAGATATCTTGGTCAGCTCGATCTACCCCATGGCGCGGGGTCACAACATAGTCAACAACGATGGGAAATCGGCCTTCGGCGCCGTGGTCGTATGCGTGCGACCCATGCCTTCCTCAGATCAGCCGGCTAACAACCTTGCGCACGTTGGCTACACGATCGGGCAGCGAATCGTTCCAGGTGACCGGCCAGGCGTGATCCTCATTCAGGAAAGGACACTCTCGAACCGGGTGTTGAACGAGATCCGGCTATCCCGGCCAACCTTCAGCCAGCAACCAGAGGAGATTCGCTATTACACAGTCATGAATGTCTTGGTGATGCTCACCCAGTTCGTGGGCCGCGCAAGACGGGGCGGTACCAACGTCACATGCTACCTAGCGGACGCCGCTTTCTTTGACAACAGCAGAACCTGGGCTGATTTGCTTCAAGAGACGATACGCAAGCTCAAGCATGACGGGAAGTGGGAGGCCTTCTCCCGTCACCATGCTGGGCTTGTGGAAGCGATGAACTTGTACATTGCACAACCTCGACATAGGCGTGATGAGCATGCAGCTTCGGACGAATCTGTTCCATTTTGACCCGGAGCTACTTGCGCCGGTCTACCAACTGATGTCAACGCCTGAGTACCGCCAAGCGTGGCGTACTTTGAGGAGTTTCACACCCGACAAAACCCCATCGACTCGCACCTTGGAAAGTATGCTGGCCGTGATGTCTGGTGGCCCTGCCTGGGTAAACCCGTATGCGGATGACCGGCCCGACATCCCTGCGATCGCACTTCTCCGCCCGCTTGAATATCATCGGATCTGCGAGGCGATCCAGGTATGGTCTTCCGGCCTGTTCGACAACGCGAAAAGTCTGGATCGTGAAGCCTATAAACGCCTGGTACCTTCTGAAGCGACTGAGCTCTATGCAGGATCCCTGATTGGCCCCGATCGCCAAGCAGCTCCAGCCTACGCCGTTATCCCATGGATGGTCACCCAGGCTATGGCTGCAGCACCAATGCAGTCCTCCATCCCGCTCGACCTCATACTCAGCACTGACGCCACGCTTTTGGCCTGGGAGCGGCCAATCACCTATCAATACCGCTCACGAGCCGCGTGGGCCATGCATGCAGTAAATGCACAACTGTTACTTGTGAACCGACGCCCCCTTCCCTACATCGCAATCAACGTTCACTTGAGCCATCTGTTGCCCCAATGGCGACACCCCACGAAGTCGGCCTGGCTGCGCACTTCGACGGGCGTATCCAAGCTGCCAATTCATATCCTCCCTAAGAAGGACGATCACTTCCCTACCGTATACACGTCTGATGCTCCGCGCTTGCTGGAGCAGATGGGGTTTGAGGCATTTCCGCCCCTGGGCGGTGATTCCATTCCTGTTGATAGCCTCCTGCGGCCGATCCATACGCATGTGCCCGCTGGATGGCCGGTTGGCAAAGGCACAGGGCCGTTGTTCCTGGATCAGGCCTGCTTCCATTTGCTCCATACGGTACCGGGCACCCGCCCTATGCTGGCCAATCGGGTTGCAGCTCAGTTGCGAGCGGTTAAGCCATCTCGTTCGTTCGAGCCGCATCCCGTGATGAAAGTGGCGGTCGTGACCGCCCATACCGACACGATGAGCCGGGTGCTTTACGCCTATGAGCGCCTTGGAGAAGTCAGCAAAGTGTTCGCGGAGCTGGCAGTCCCTTCGGTTGAGCTCACGCAAATCGCCTGCCCTGGTGCGCTGCAGGCACTGTGCACATCCACGATGGCCAACGACGTTGAGGTCTGGTTCCACCAACATCTGCTTCCACGGCTGCAAACGCTCATGCCGGATGTGGCCATCATCGAGACGTCGGCAGAAGCGACACGCAAGCAGGATGCCGACCCCAAGCACATTCTCCGAACGTTGTGCGCACAGCATGGCATCCCCACCCAGTTCATCATGCACATCACCGAGGACGAAGACACTGAAGAACCGGAGGGTATCGAGTCGACGGACTATCCCGCTATAAATGGTCTCATCGATGCGCTAAGGGGTGGTGGTTTCGTCCCTTCGCCTCTCGCACGCTCTCCTGGAATTCCTGATGAGATGACCGTGCTCAGCACCTATTTCGTCGAGATCCGTACGCCCAGTCCAGCAAAGTACTTGCCTGTGATCACCCGTACCCGGGTGGGCGACAGGCATCTGGAAGTGTACTGGCCAGATAAGGACAACGACGGTGTCCCAAAATGGTTCAGTTACCGTGAGGGGCTCTGCCGAATACATGCCACTGCGAAGCTCATGACGAAACAGGAGGCGCAACAACTCGTCGCTAAAGCACTACTTGCCCCAACACCCGTAGCGGGTGCGCCTCTGCTCGTCGCAGTGAGTGCGACACTCAAGCGGCTTTATCCCGGCTTGAACGATGGCCCAGGAGAAGGCTTGCCAAACGTCCCTGCCGACGCATTCCTTGTGCGTATCCGGGCAGACGACCAGACAGCCCAAATGTCTGGCGACCATACCGACTCACCCGATGCTGCCAAGTACATCGGCACCCGGCTCGGAGTGTTCCAGGCTGAAGATCATGACCGCTTGAATTACTTTGTCTCTTACACCAAGCACTACAACCGAGTGAAGTCTCAGCGTAAGAACACCCGGTACGATATCCATGGATCCAAGCTCAAGGATCCTTGGCAGCAATTGGGCGTGACAGAAATGGTCACGATTCACGAAGGCAATTTCGCCACCTCAGATGCGATCGCCAGACAAATCGGGCTGTGGTGCAAAAATGCCCCTTTGTGGGACGGACATACCCGTTTCCCTTCGCCCATGCATGCAGCCAAGCAGATAGCGCTTGATCACCCCGTCGTGGAGCGCCGGCGCTAGTTACACAGGCATGTAGTGTCTACTGAAGGCCTTGGGAGTCGCGTGCGCCTCGTCCGTGTCTTATCGGAATTATCTGGTTTGACGCATTCGACCTACCGCTATGCCGATGGGCTTGAGCGGGCAGGAATACAGTCTTGGTTAAGGGCGCCTGCGGTGGCGATTTGCAGGTACTCCTACGCCTGGAATTTGTGGCTCGTCCCAGGGGCTGCTCAGAAGGCTCCCTGCTCTCCAGAAATCGCCCTTTGTCTGTAAACGTCCGGCGAACTCACCTTCCGGACTCCAGCATTAAGGGCGATGGTGTCCGCGTATTTTTAAGCGGGCGCGATCACCCTTATCGCCAGGATCTCCATGCGCTAACGAAACTCTTTCCGAAACCATTCAAAGCTCAAGTCGTTCAGGAATGCCTGCAACCTGGCGCAACCGTGTCCAGTGTCGCCATCAGCCACGGCATCAATGCCAACGTTATCCGCAAATGGATGCCGCTCTATCGAAATCAGCCCGCAGCGGCTTCACTACCGGCATGTTTGGTATCTGTATCGCGAATAGGTTTGAGCACTATCGCGCCGTTAACCAATTCGATGCTCAGCAAATCACCGATACCGACGCTCATTGCTGCAAGGACATCTGGCGGGAGATCAATGATAACGTCCCCGCTGCCGTCGCCTGGATCCTGGCACGTTACAGTCGTCCGCACTGATTTAGTCATTAAACACCCTCACTCCAGACGCTGCTGGTGCACTGAATTGATATCTGAAGCTTATCATTCGACCTGCCTAGGCAGGGGGCATAATCTGGGGATTCTGAAGGTGTATTCGCCAGACGCTTACCTTTGTCTGATGCTCCTGTCGCCCGCGTTGCCTAAGGCGGTCAAGCTTCATCTGCAGTTCAACTTGCGTAGACTCGCTACCAGGCGCTAGCTGATTTCATCATGCCTCGCATCGGTTTCCCCTTCACCAGCTAGTTCGGGGCTTTCGCTGAGCGACATGGCTTGCTTGGCTTCTGCAAGCTGCTGGGCCAGCTCCGCTGAAGTCGCTTGAAGCTGAATGACATGGGCGTTGGCAGTCTCCGCCTCTCTGCGCGCGAGCACCAAGTGCTCCTGAAGCATCTCCTTCGCGCCCTCAGCTCGGGCAGCAGCCATGTTTGCGACGCCCAGATCACCTTCCAGGCGCCTCAGGGAGTCCTGAGTCTGGTGTAAAAGCTTGTTGTTCTGCCTTGCCTCTCCCAGCAATCGTTCGTTGTCACGAATGAGCCGAGATTGCTCATCCTGGCGCACCATCAAGGTTTGTTGGAGTTGCAGCGATTCGTGCTGCAACTGCTGAAGCTGTGTTTCGTGACGACGCTGATCTTGTTCGCGTTGCTCCTTGATCGCATTGCGATAGTGCTCCATGGCATCACGAGCATGTGCATGCTTCTCCTCCAGCGATCGCACTAGCTCCTCCTTCTCCTGCACACGCAACTCGAAGTCAGCACAGCTTTGGCTGATACGCGCATTGCGGTTGAGCTCCGCCTGTAACGATGACTGCGAAGTCTTCAGCTCCTCTGCCTGGCTTAACAGCACGGCATCGCGGCTTGCGGTCTCTTGCTGAGCCTTCTTGAGCTCATCTTCAAGAACCTCGATCTGCCTATTAAGCGCATCCACGCTCTGTTGATGTGAGATGCGCTCCTCAACCAGCACAGCATTGCTCTCTTCCAGTAGTCGCTTCTTCAGCTGAGCGACAAAGCCGGTGAGTTCATCGCTCAGTCGCGTCGGGTCGGACTGAGGGCGTGGATCTGCAGCCTCCAGCTCCTGCAGATACCGGGAAATCGTGGTTTTGGAGCCGGTATTCCCGAGCTCAACCCGCACGGCGTCGATGCTCGGGTTAAGGCCGCGCGCCAGCAGCGCGCTACGCGCTTTCTGCACAAGAGCTTTGTTAATACCACCGCGAGCCATGCCCATCTCCTACGATTTCGTACCGCGTTACATGTCATGTATTTACATCCCATATTAAGCCATTTCTTGCTCCAGAAAAATAGTAATAAAAAGAGTAAATAATGGAGTGTTATGTGTTCTTAGCGCTCAAAATGCCTCAGAATCGTGTCCAGAGCACGTACGAATGGCAGGAAAAGGCAGATGGACAAGGCGCAGCGGTATCTCACGGCAGGTACACGTGAAAACACCCGCAAAAGCTATCGGGCAGCCATCGAGCATTTCGAGGTGACGTGGGGAGGCTTTCTGCCGGCGACGGCGGAAGGAATCGTTCGCTATCTTGCGGAGTACGCGGACTCGCTGGCGCTCAGCACCCTGCGCCAGCGCCTGGCTGCGCTCGCCCAATGGCATATCAGTCAGGGCTTTCCCGACCCGACCAAGGCTCCCCATGTGCGGCAGATGCTCAAGGGCATACGCGTGGTGCACCCCGCCAAACAGAAGCAGGCTGCCCCTCTTCAGCTTCGCCACCTTGAGAAGGCGGTCAACTGGCTGAATAGCAAGGCGGGTGAAGCGATCGAATCTGGAGACTATCGATCATTGATGAGGTGCCGGCGCGATGCAGCTTTGTTACTCATCGGGTTTTGGCGTGGCTTCCGAAGTGACGAACTCGCTCGCCTTCAGATCGAGGATACGCAGGCAGAGGCTGGCATTGGCATCACTTTTTACCTGCCGTACACCAAAGCGGATCGCACACACCAAGGCGCTACATTCCACACTCCTGCCCTCAAGAAGCTGTGCCCGGTCGAGGCATATATCAACTGGATCACCGTAGCTGGTGCTTCCAAGGGCCCTGTCTTCCGAAAGCTCGATCGATGGGGGAATCTCTCTGAAAGCGGGCTCAAGGCGAGCAGCTTCATTCCTCTGCTCAGGCGCATCCTAGAAGACGCTGGGATACCTGCCCAGGCCTATAGCAGTCACTCAATGCGGCGCGGCTTTGCGACCTGGGCATCTGCGAATGGCTGGGATATTAAAGGTCTGATGAGCTATGTCGGCTGGAAGGACATGAAGTCTGCACTGAGGTACGTTGATGCGAGCAATTCTTTCGGTGGCCTGGCGGCCACCAGCGCCGGCGAGATCGGCCGTGATCGTTAGATTTGAGGCAGAGACTTCATTTTGACCAACTCCTCTTCAGCCGCTCGCAGCTCTGCGGTCACGCCTGACCACATGACTACCAATGTCGAAATTTTCTCACGGCTCGCCTTCAGTTCGTCCCCAAGCTCCGCAAGCTCGCTTTCGAGGAAGTCGCAGCGTTGCTCCAGGAGCTCCTCGCGACTGAAAAACGGTTCTATCGGCTTGTCTTCGATGTGGTCATGCATACGCCATGAGCCCCAAAAGTGAATGGAGTACAAATGTTCTCCTCGCAGGATAAATTCATACACTGTATATTTCAACAGTACCCTGTCGGGCAGAGATCAGAATGCTTGGCCGTTGACTGGGATCTGGCGTCACCTCTGCCTCGTCGACAAGACGCTAAAGCAGCCAGTGAGTGTCAGGCCTCAGGCAAAAAATGATGCGTAAGAGTTGTCTCGAAGCGAGGGAAGCCTCATGGCACTGAAATCGTCATTTGCCGTCGTATTGCGTGCACTGCGCATCAAGCGACACATAACACAGCGTGATTTTGCAGACACAACCAGTAGGACATACCTTTCCAAGCTGGAAAGCGGCAAATCCAGTATCACCCTGGACAAGCTGGAGCAGCTCAGCGAACGGCTTGAACTCTCTCCCTTGGCACTCCTTGCCTTGACGGTGAGCGAAGAGACTGGAGAGCCCGCCGTCAGGCTGGTCGCAAAGCTGCATGATGAAATCCGTGCGCTGGCGAAAGATGGTGGGTTGCCTGGACTAAAAGCGCTGACGGCTGTCCCAGAGCTCCCCCATCGCCAACCTAGCTCGATACGAGCCCCTGGCCAACCCACCGGTCGTCTCGCAAAAGCTGCTGAGGCCGGTCAAGTGGAGTTGCCCCTTTGAGCTTGCCCTAGGTCGCTGTAAGGCGCTTATCACTGATAGCCGCGCCAGTGCTCTTCAATTTGCCAAAGCGGTCGACCATTCATCGCGAGACGAATGCTGCCGATTACCTCTTGGTATTGATCCGCATCGAATTTTGACCACCGGCGTTTCCGAGCGAGCGCCCAGGTCTTTTTGCGCCCTCCCACATCGTTCTTGTACAGCTCATCAAGCAGTAAGCTGTCGATCGGTGGATGGAGCTCAACCACACGCTCATGCATCTCCAGGCCGCCGCATACGAAGGCCCCTTTCAAGTAGACGTTGATTAGCTTTGCGGCCACTCCATGACCAAATCCCGTGAGGCCATGGGCAGTTGCTGCTTCGATAGCGGTCTCGCACCAGAGTTTATGGGAGGCGTCCATCTCTGTGCTGGAAGGTAGCAAGTCCGCATTTAATAAGAGATGGTGTAGTCCAACGACCTCGATGATGCGCTTGCCTGTATTGACATCAAACCGGCAGGTCTTCGTACTCGCTGCACGGCTGGCAGCCCATGCTGAGTAGCGATGCTTGTGTTCCAGAATGCAGTATTTCGCCATCTTCTTTCCCTTTGTGCCGCAGCAAGCTGTAGAGGCTTGATCTGCCGCTTGATTGCCATTGCCTGGAGGATACGCGGAGGCCATCGTTACGGCAGGATGAGTGCTTTGCCGGCAATCTACGGCCCCCTGAGAGCGGCCAGCTCTCAGGGAATTGCGAACGTGTCGTAGTGGTGACCGATTTCTGCCGCTTAAATACCGGCTAATACCCACCACGTCTGATTGACCGGTAGCAATCAGGTTCCCAGGATCGCCCGCCCCAGGAACGAAAGACATGAGGCTCACTCGGGGGTGCCACAATGAGAACGTTTCGCGGACATTGGAGTGCCAGATAGCTTCGGGGATGCGGTCTTTCCAAGGTTGCCGCATTGTGCTCTGCTAACACGCTTGCACCAAGAGGATCCGCAACTCGTGAAGTCATTTATCGACCGAAACCCGAAAGAAAAGGCCGTGGAAGCTGCGTTCACAGCCCTTGCGCTTAACAGCTATGTGAGTCAGCGTCCCGATCCTGCAGACGACGTATTTGTAGTGGTTGAGAGGTTGAAACGAAAAATCAGCCAATCCAGCCCGCCCCCTACCCCGCCTGATTCAGAGCAGCGCTGCAACTGAGCGAACGGCTTGAGCTCTCCTCCCTGGCTCTGCTCGCTTTGACGGTTAGTGATGAAACCGGTGAGCCGGCGGCATCGCTAGTCGACAAGTTAGGGGTTGAGCTACGCGAACTGGCCCGCGGTGGAGGCGTGCATGGCTTTAAGGCATTGATACCCGCTCCCGAAGTACCTACATCTCCAGTCAGGATGCAGCATCGATCCTCCAAGCCAACTGCAGGGCAAACAGAGCTGCCCTTCTAGATTTGTACCTTACAGTTCCCGGAGAAAGCTTTCTCTGGGCTGTTAGCCTGGCTCGCACAGCGAACGACTACCGCCGCTACGTGGACGCGACCAACTCATTTGGTGGTCTAGCTGCATACAACGCAGGAGAAATCGAGCTTGATCACTAGCTTCGAGTGTGAGGGGCGCGTTGACCTTGATCAGCAAGCCAAGCGCTTACAGCATTTGATGAGCAAATTCCGCATCTAATATTTGCACGAAGAAGCGCCCAGGGCTGTAAAGCCTCACCTGCCACAAAAAGCCCGAAGCATTTGGAAAACAGTCCCGGTCAAGATTTCGTGGATATGCGCTGACACAGGACTAACCTGTTATGCAGCAAGACCAAGACGGGGCAATCCATGAGTGATATTGATGAGTTTCTGAACGCTCTGGATGAGCTAGGCACGCTGCACCAGGAGGCGGTGCTGGCCACTGTCGTAAAAGTTGAAGGTTCAGCCTACCGACGCCCCGGCGCACGCATGCTTATCCCTCAGTTCGGTAATCCCGTAGGCACTGTCAGCGGAGGATGCCTCGAAAGCGACTTGGCCAGAAAGGCCTGGTGGTTAACGGAGCAAGGGCAGCCGGTGATTCGTACCTACAGGACAGGGATTCCAGGAGATGATGCTGGAGAGGAAGAGGAGCTGGCTTTTGGGCTGGGCTGCAATGGCACAGTGCATATCCTGCTGGAGCGGATCCGGGCCGAACAGCCCCCGGTCAGTGGCGATCCTAGCCACGTCGATTTGGCAGCTACAACGCACTTTTTAGCACCTCTCTATTGACGAAAAATCAAGCGTTTAGGTGGATGTTTTTGAGGTGGTGCTATGGCCGCACTGGGTCAGTGCGTGAGCCTCAGTAGCAATCGCTCACTGTATAAAGGGTGCCATCCGCTGCGTGATTGGAGGATCAGCAGCTCTAAGCGCGGACAAACAGAATCAGGCAAATCGAGAGCAGTACTCGACTAACCTCGGCGGCGGCCCCAGCCGTAGTCTGAACCCATGCAGAAACACACCTGCACCGGGTTAACCAGATGACGCTGATCTGAACGACCCGGCCTCAAATCCTCGATTAGACCGGAGTCATCGCCATGAAAACTGTTAGCCAAATGATCGCTGCCGCTACCTTCGTTTTGAGCGCTACCGCATTCGCTGTAACGAGCCAGCAGGACGCACGCTTCGCTGCTCCAACCGCTGCGCATCAACAAACCATCGCCGAAGATGGTTCGGATCGCACCCCAGGCTTCAAGGTCGCTGAAGGTGGCTCGGATCGCACTCCTGGATTCAAGGTCGCGGAAGGCGGTTCGGATCGCACTCCTGGATTCAAGGTCGCAGAAGGCGGCT